>DATHYR010000349.1:0-53657 GCA_035458985.1 Pseudomonadales bacterium | reverse complement strand
AGGACAAACCATTCTCACCCAGCTTATAGGTCGCTTTGGGGGTCACAGTCTTAGGATTGAATAATGTCAAATCAGCCACTTTACCCACTTGTACACGCCCACGTTCTTGCATAGCCACTAAACCAGTATCACCCAGGTGCTTAGCGTTCCAATAACTCAGTTGCGACAAGGTAAACATCAGCGGTATACCCTGCTCTCTGGCCATTGCAAGTGTCGTAGAGTACGATGAGCCTGTTCTAGGATGACCTGCATATTCGCTCGGATCCGCCTCGTAAGGTAATAACTGACCTTCTTTGTTCAATCCCATCATGGCATCTGAAGCTACCACCATTTCCGGCATAGCCAACCAGTATTTCATCCATTCCTTCCGCGCAGGCATAAACACTACGATCATATGACCTGGATTGTTGGCGACCATCTCTAAGTATTCTGCCTTGGTGAGAAACTTGTCCGCGGCTGGATCATAAATCGTTTCTTCGTATTTATAGCCGTTCACCGCTTCCCACATCGAAGGTTTCAAGAACTCAGCACTAACTACCGTTGAGCCAGCCGTGAATGGATAATATTCTCCCCAAACATTAAACCCCTGCTTTCGGGCTAATTTGAGCTTTTCCTCATTTTCCCACCAGCCGTAGTCATTATCGTGCGCCAAAAGTAATGGCGCATTGAGCAGCATCGCATTTAAAAGGACTTCATCGAGAGCAATAGGTGCTTCGTTCGGTGTTTGTGCATTGATATGAAAGCGAGTATGGACAGAAGAAAGGCGACCATATCGCGCAGCCGCCCTTTGCACTTCAAATTGTTCATAGCTCGTCATACCACGCTGCATATAGGCCGCACCAACACCAATACCAATGGCGCCTTGCCTTAAATCTTCATCCAAGAGCTCAATGAGCCGATTAAGCTCATCAATACTACTTCGCGTCACGGCCCAACCGCTGACACCATCTTTTGCAGTCTCTTTAACAAGCGTTCCAAGATCTGAAGCATCCCTTGGTCCATCCATAACCACTTCAGGGTCATGGACAATCATTCTGTTTAAACCTAGCGATGAGGTTGTTCCGTAATTGATTTGCCAACCTTCCTTATCTTTCTGCGCATACCAGGCGCCAACACGGGTAGATCCAGCTTCAAGATCCATACCTGTCGTCACACCATCCCTTACGGCTAACTTTGTGGCAAATCTATCGACCGCATGAAAATGGGTATCTATAAAGCCAGGCGCAACCACTAGACCTGTGGCATCAATGGTTTGATCACCCTGCAAAGTAGATTTTGTAATAGCCGCGATTCTGCCATTTTTTATACCCACATTCGCGATACTATCGAACATAGTTTCTGGGTCCATAACACGACCGTTATTAATGACCAGATCATAGTTTTCGGCACTCGCCTGGCTAAACCCGTTAATAAGAACAATGGCAGATAACAGCAAAGCTTTTGAATTCATATTCTCACCTGATCTAGGGACATCTTGTAAAGACAAACGTTTTTATACATGGCAACACTAACAGCAAAACCTCTCATATATTCGAGGACCTTGTATTAAGCTGCCCCTTTATGTCTGAAAATTTTAAATATACCAAGGGTGCAAATGGGTAAAATGTAAACCAAGGCAAATCCAACAGATAACGCAGCGTAACCTTTAGCGATAAGGTCAATTATTCCGAATGTACTTAACAGGCCGCCGATACTAAGCGTGACAAACGAAATCACCACCCTCATAGAATGATTTAAGGGTTCATCCCCTCCTTTGTGGACGACACTTTGCACACGCTCTATAAGCCCTTGCACTAGACCGGCACCGGTTTCTATCAAAGTACCCAGCAAAGCCACAAGGAAAATCGCCAACAACCAAGGTGACGCGAAATGAGCGATCATCCAGTAATTAGGCACAGGCTCGTTGAGTACATCGGGAAAACCGACAGCATAACTCATATGAAATAGTAACGCGGGGACCATCACCAAAACACCAGAAATACAACCCGCTTTAATCGCTTGCGCACGGCTTACTATGGCCCGTGTCGAAAAAAGTAGCACCGGTGCAATGGCTAAGTTATACATAGCGTACATCGCACCACCTGTAAGCCACCCCGGCACCAATGTCCCCGTCGTGAGAGACTCATAAAGGCGAATATCACTGCCAAGTACGACCTGGACAAAGTAAATAACGAAAATGACATACATTCCAAAAGACCAAAATGTAAGGACCTTTTCCACTGTCTCCCGTCCAAAGTAAACAAGACCAACGACCAACAACAATATCGCTGCCATACCCACTACGCTCGAAAGGCCAAACTGCTCAGATAAGATATTACCAGCAGCGGCGCCTACGACACCAAGTACAAGAAAGAACAACAACAGATAAAGCAACTCAAATACGACCCAAAAAGGACCGATGAGCTGAGAGAAAAACGACTTGTAGTCGTACACGTTGAAAACTCGCGCAAATTCATAGGTGCAAACAAGTACCAGAGAAAATAAACACGCAGCGACGCCAATACCGAACACCCCACCAAGCAAGCCATACTGGGTAAAAAACTCGATGACCTCACGCCCAGTGCCATAGCCACCGCCCATGACTACCGAAATAAAAACTGCCGCGGGAACGATATAAATTTGAAAAAAACGACTCATTAATAAATACCTTATATAAAAATGGCGCGGCTAAAACGCACGCGCCACTTAAAGGTCTTACCCTATGGTTATTCGTATTAGGGACTACTTACCAAAAAAGTACTTAATATCTAAGCCATACATTCTTGGCATACCCCAAATAACGCGATCAACATTGAGTAGGCTCGATTTACTGTGGTTAATATAGTAATCCTTATCCGTCATATTATTGATCCACACAGCGGCCTGCCAACGTTCACTCGAAGAATCAAACGTCACTCGACCATTCAATAATCCATAGCCTGGAATTAACTCAAACGTATCATCGTTGGTTGGATTTGAGTACGAATCACTTTGATAGCTGTAATCAAGATTGAACGACACTTCACCTGCATTGATTGGCATTAAATATTGTATACCTGCATAAAGTTTGGTATCAGACGCGTGGTTCAACTTGTTACCGTTATAGTTTTCGGGCTGAGTGGGGTCAATGGTATAAACAGGATTATCAAATTTATCGTATACCGCATCCAAGAACGTCGCATTGAGTGTTAACTTTAATTGCTCTGTAGGTAACCAAACCGTTTCGACTTCAAGGCCTTGGCTAGTCGCCTCACCCGCGTTAGAAACGATTTGAACAGAAGTATTGCCAACTGGAACACGCTGGAAGAGCTGATAATCAGAGAACTTCTGAGTGAAAATATCCGCATTAAATCTTAACTTACCATCACTAGACGTCGATTTGATACCAATCTCATACGCATCGACATATTCAGAATTGAACTTGATAGCAGGCAAATAAGGGTTAAAGTCACCGTTAAAACCCCCACTCTGATAACCTCGAGAATATTTTGCATAATACATGACATCGTCACTAGCCTTGTAATTAATCCCCAACGTTGGCGACCAGTTATCATCAGTATATTCGTCTTGATACGTCAGGTTGAAAGCACCTAACAACGCACCTGGCGATTGCGATGACAAAGCAGCCGCCGTGGCAGCGGGATAACCCAAAACATTCTCTAATACAAACGCTGCACCAGCTGCATCATCAGGCGAATTAACCTGTGTGAAATCAAAATCTTTTGTTTCATCTGTGAAGCGAATACCCGCGGTAATCTCAATCTTATCTGTCAGTCGATAATTACCATGGACATAGGCTGCAACACTAGATGCATCGACAGAACTTGGGATAGCGACAAAACCATTAAACTGGGCTGCAGGTAGCACCGGCGCCCCTAAATAGAGGTTTCTCTCCGTTGATATGGTGCTATCAAAATAATAAAGACCCGCTACCCAGTCATACGTCTCGTTTTGTGGTGAAACAACCCTAAACTCCTGTGACAATTGATCCGTTTTTTCATCAAATGTGGTCGCAAAGGCCTTTACAGAGGCATTAAAGTCCTCGTCACCTATAAGGAGATAATCGTTTTCACGATAGGCTGTAATGGATGTGAAGGTGTAATCACTGTCCGTAGAAATATTAGCCGTTACTGAGGCTCCCCAGAAATTCACTTCATCGCTTTCATCACCCTTTAATGTCGTGTACTTGGGAATATCGATTTTGGTATACACCGGCATTTCGCTGTAGGAGCTACCAGAATCCGCCGAAATAATAATCTCAACTTTCTCAGAGGGCACAAATCTCAGTTGTCCTCTAGCCCCTTCCTGTTCCCAGTCACCTCGTGTGGTATTCAAAGCGGTGTTGTTGTAAAAACCGTCACGAGATTGCTTGGTATATGAAAGCGCGCCAAAAACTGTATCCGACAAAGCGCCCGATAGCCTGCCTGCTGTGGTTAATTCACCTTCACTTGCAACGCCAACTTTAACTTCACCCTCAAACTCTTCCGTGGCTTTTTTGGTATTCAAGTTAATGGCGCCCGATACCGTATTTTTACCAAAGAGGGTGCCCTGTGGACCTCGCAGAATTTCGACACTCGCCAAGCCTACCAAGGGCTGGTTCGCTGTAGAAGAACGACCCTGATAAACGCCATCAATGTAAACACCCATGCGGGCGTCAATACCAATATTTCTTGACTGGTCGACAACACCACGTAATCCACTGGTGCTGTTGCTTCCGGGAATACCGCCGGTACTTAACGATGGGGCACTTTTAGACAAATCAAATAACTGGGTTGCGCCCAACTTTTCCATCGTCTCAGCACCAAAAGCATGAATGCTTATCGGCACATCTTGACTATTCTCATCACGTTTTTGAGCAGTAACAATCACCTCCTCTAAAACATACCCTGATTTATTATTCTCTTCGGATAAAGCAGGTAGAGCCACCATGGAACTTATGGCAGTTAGTACGTGCATAGCAATAAGTGTCTTACGCATTTCAATCACCTTTTTGAGTTATTTTTCTGTTACCAGGTGGCATACCCACCAATAAGTCATACACACCTCGACGGGCATACCCAACGCTCGTCAAAGCCCATATCTTTAAGGTCAACTGGCACATCACCGCGCAATATCAAATTGGCAGCTAATCTTGCTATGGCGGGGGCTGTTTGAATACCGTGCCCACCCTGACCAGTCACCCAAAAGAAATTTTTTACACCTTTATCGAATCCAACCACCGGAGATCTATCCGCCACAAAATTCCTCAATCCCGCCCACTTATGGCGTACTTGTTTAATCTCAATATCCAAGGCCTCTTGAACATAGTGCGCTGCGTATGCCACATCGAGTTCCTCGGGCTGAGCATCACATGGCGCTGAGGGGTGTTCATCCGCGGGGGAAGCCAATAAAAGACCTGCATCGGGCTTCAAATAAAAAGAAGCATCACTCGCAAACAATAATGGCCACGCACTAATATCAAAAGCCTTCGGAGGATCAACGAGCACCGCGGTTCTCCTGAGAGGCATTAGACCGATTTTTTTTACACCCGCTAATTCCGCCAATTCGTCTGACCATGCACCTGCCGCATTCACAACGATTTTGGCGCTATATTGCGTTTCATTGGCAATCACTTTCCATGAATTTACTTGGTAGGCAATCAATGAAATTGTCGCACTATTTATATGCTGACCCTGATTATGGCGAAATTTGCGCAAGTAGCCTTCATGCAAGGTATGAACATCGATGTCATAAACGTCTGGCTCATACCAGCCAAAATTTGAATAGGAACCACTTATGGCTGGCAACAAGCGACGCATCGCGCTGAGATCAACGTCAAAGATACTGGGGATAATCTTTTGTTGAGCAACAAAATCAGTGTGAGCTTCATGCTCCTTGCCGCGGGGGGCAACCGTCAGCAGCCCACGAGGATGTAACACAGACTTGTGTGCAAATGGCGCAGGTAAATCCTTCAGAAAATCAAAACTTGCGTTAGTTAGATAGCGTAAAGAGAGATTGGTGTGGCCATAAGAGGGGATAAATGCGGCGGCTGATCTGCCGGTGGAGTGGTAACCAGGTTGTTTCTCGCGTTCTAACAAAAGAACGCGAGCGTGAGCTGATAACTCCGCGGCTACGGAGGCACCGGCAATTCCTGCTCCTACGATGATAATGTCGAATTCATCAGACATTAACTCAACTCCACTCCCAAAGTGAACTTGACTTTAGCAGGTTTTTTTCGTAATCGAAAATATTTTTCGAAAAAAATTAGTATGCCGCGATGATTTCTATCTCAACTTTCGCTTCTGGTAGCATTAAGTCGGCTCTGGTTGTAGAGCGCGCAGGTCTATGATTACCGAAAAAAGCGACATAAGCCGCATTAAATGCTGCAAAATCCGCCACGTCTGTCAACCAAACGGTGACCTTCACGATCTGTTCTTTTGACAAACCTTCGCTGGCAAGAATACGTGCCAAATTTTCAAGACACACCGTCGTTTGCATACCTACGTCACCAGACACTAGTTGATTTTGGCTATCAAACGCCAGCATACCTGAAGAAAAAAATAATCCCCCCGCAGCATAAGCACTGGCTAGAGGCGCTATATTACCATTAGGTAAGATTACGTCAGCGCCTATCTTTTTAATACCGGTCATTGTATTTCCTCTTTGAATTAGGCTTTGTTAAGACTCATGGGTTATTGCTATTAGCTCCTAAGCAAATCAGCCACGTTATGATAACCCTGTAACGACATACTGATTAAAATTTCAGCATCTATATCACTTACAGAGACGTAATGGTGCCCCATCGACGAGTCAAACAATACACTATCACCCGTATTGAGCCTTAAGGGCTGATATAACTCCGTGTACAAATCAATGGCGCCTTTGAGGACATAGACAAACTCCTGCCCGCCATGGTGATGCCATGGCATTGAAGGATCAAACTCATGAAGCTGAACGACGCATTTCAAATAGCCTTGGTTGTGGTGAGTAATGTCGTTGCACAACACCTCATAAGACATATCAGACGCTTGAAATTTAGTGCCCTGCCCGCCTAGTGTAAATGAACGCATGCCTGACTTAACTTCGCTGGCAATAACAGCGGACGGGTTAGTTAAATCTGTAACAGGTAAGTCTAGTCCGCTGGCAAGTTTATTGACACTTGAAAAATTCAGCTCAGTTTTACCGTGCTCTAGTTTGGATAAGGTACCAACTGAAATCCCCGTCTTACTAGCCACATGAGCCAGGGTCCAGCCATTGTCTTTTCTAAGCTCCCTTAATCGCTGACCAATAAGATTTGCATGAGACAAGCTTTTGGTAGTTTTATCATTCATAACGTCCTATCCCCTATGAGAAGGGGCAAATTAAAACACCAAAACACGCATAAAGCACAGAAAAATTTCGGAAGCGAAAAAATGGAGGCCAGAAGCGAATCCACTGCACCTACTGTCAGCCTGTGTTTCTTGCGTGGCGCTATTTTTATATCGCTAAATCATTGAGATTGTAATTTTTAACCTCAAGTAACCAGTTGTCTGGTGTAAAACGGAGCTCCTCTTTTCTATGAGCCATTGGTTTGTATACGAAACTGGGTTCATTTGGATAAAACTGCGACCTGGCATCAATGGCTATCTGAATAAGTCTCGAGCGCTTATCAATCCTGTCTTCGTCGTAGACACCATTACCGGCCTCATTTAATACAGCACGCTGACCAATAACCGACGATATTCGATGAAAACCAATGGTAAGAGATACGCGTTGGTCCAATGACGTATTCACAAATGATCCATGTAACGCTTGTCTATTAACAATAGTCACATCACCAGCATTGGCATAGAGAGGCACCGCGTCTATCAAAAATTCCGAGCCATTCTCAGCTACCATTTTTTTAATATCGATCTTGCCCAGTTTATGACTCCCTGGCACGACCCAAAGACAACTTTGCGCCGAGGTATCGAAGAGTTGCACTTGAAAATTAAAGCCGTGAATTCCCTCGTCCCAATTGGGTGAACCCCAATGCGTCACGCCATCTTGGTGCCATGACACCGCGCCACCTACGCCGGGTTGCTTAACAAAAATGGCATCCATATAAGGAACAAAATCCTCGCCATTAATGGTTGATGCAATCGCTAGCAGAGAAGGATGCCCATACAAGCGCAACCCCGCATCCATTATTTGACACATACCTTCCATCGCAAACACAACTTTGTCCGGCAGCGCGGCGTCGCTTTCTGGCTGTGTCATTTGAGTAGGATGCCTCCCATTGAGGGCACTAGTCCCACCCCAGGGATCACTCAAAGGCTTTATCAGTGTATATACAGGGCGAGCAAATTCTCGTCCAAACGCTGGCCGGCCGTATTTATCAAGCTCCGCGCCATTGTCGACAGGCGCGCGCTCTAGTAAGTCTTGGATTTCTTCTTGTAACAAGGCTGTCTCACTCGGATCAACCAAACCTTCAAACACATAGAACCCCGTCCTCTGGTAAGCCTGAATAATTTCTTCAGCTAAACGCCCCTTGGCATCGAAACGCACTGGACCGCGATTGCCCAACTGCCTGGCTCGCTCTTTTCCGGCCTCCACATAGGGCTTCATCATTTCATTGAACTGCACAGCACTTACGGTAGCCATAATGAAATACCTTTGTTTTTTACTACTTAATTAAGACTTACTTAACGTTGCCAAAGCATCAAACCCAACCTTTCACGCTAAACCCAAGACTGTCTTCGGTCTGGTTGACTGATCTGAATCAGGCAGCATCGATTTCTCTAGCTAAAATAAGGCCCCGAAGCTCATCTCGCTTAACCACAACTTCATCTGCATGCCTTTGCCTAACATGACCATATCCTCTAATTTGCTCAGGAAGCTCTAGCAGGGATACCACGTTCTTCGATGCTAGAGCTGAGTAATTCTGAATAGCAAACTCAATATCCTGCTCGTAATCATGAATAAGCTTGTTAGCCAGTACGCGCTCCGCTGAATGCCGGAAGGGATCAAGCCAGCTACCACGAACAAACTTCAATTTATTCATGCACTTAAATATAGTCATAGCCACTCGGCCGGACACAGCACCTTTTGTGTACTTGCCGGTTTCAGGGTCAAAACCGCCAAGAGGCCAGGCGCCAAAATGAAACGTAAGCTTCATCTCACCATCAAAAGTATCTTTCAGACTCTCTATAAACGAGGGTTTCGTGTATAACCTAGCGACTTCCCACTCGTCTTTGACTGCCAGTAACTTGTAATATCCACGTGCCACTGCTTTTATCGCCGCGTCATTGAAGCCCGCTTGTTTTACACGCTCAACCATGTCCGAATAACGCGCAGCATAGGCTTCGTCTTTGTAGGCTGTTAACTCTTTGACCCTACGTGTAACAATGTCATGAATTGTCGGTTCATTGTGAATTCGGATAACCGATGTGGATTCTTTACTGTAGAGCCTTGTGGCGGCAGAAATATCTGCATAGGCTAATCGTCCTAAATTAAACGCTCGCTTATTTTTTTCAATGGCAACACCATTTAGTTCAATAGCCCTAAAAATGGCCTCTAAGGACAAAGGAATACCACCTTGTTGCCAAGAAGCACCGAGTAGCAACATGTTGGAAAATACGCGATCGCCCATCACTTTTTCAGCTAGCGTCTGAGCATCTAGCGGCCTGAAACTGGCACCAACAGCATGCTTTAATCGATCCAATTGCATGTCACTGTCAAGCTGCCAATTTGGGTCCATTGAAAATTGTGCGGTTGGCACTAAAGTGGTATCCACTACGGCACATGTTTTTTCAAACACCGACTTTGATAAAGCTTCGTCACCAGCGGCAACCACAAGATCACAGCCAATCAAGGCGTTAGCTTCACCTTGTGCTATTCGAGTAGAACGCATGTTCTCTGGCGCTGAAGCAATTTTAACGTGAGAGTGAACTGCCCCGTATTTTTGCGCCAACCCTGTAATGTCTAGACTACTTGAGAAGTACCCATCAGCATGCGCCGCCACCGCCAGCGTTTGACCTATCGTCACAACACCCGATCCCCCAATACCTGAGATAAGAATCGACCACGAGTCGTCAATAACACTCGATGGCATGGGCAGGTGACTCACATCAATATTCACCTCTTCCACGCTCACCTGTTTCATTTCCACACCAGACACCGTGACGAGCGAGGGACAAAAGCCTTCTAAACATGAAAAATCTTTATTACACGAGGATTGGTTTATCTGACGCTTACGACCGAACTCTGTTTCTAATGGTTCGATAGCCATACAACCTGAAACCTTCGAGCAATCGCCACAGCCTTCGCAAACCTCAGGATTAATAAATACTCGCTTTTGAGGATTTTCCCATTGACCTCGTTTGCGCAAACGTCGACGTTCTGTCGCACAGGGTTGATCATAAATAATGACACTCACCCCCGGTAATTCACGGAACCTTTTCTGAACCGATTCCATCGCCGTGCGGTGGTAAATCTTCGCACCGAGTGGTGCAGATTCATACTTCGCGAGATCATCCGTGACCAAGGCGATATGCTCTACCCCCTCGGCAAGCAATTGCTTGACCATTTTTTGAGGGGATATGTCCCCATCAATTTGCTGACCACCTGTCATTGACACAAAGCCATTATTTAACAGCTTGTAAGTAATATTCATTTTGGCTGCAATCGCGGCACGAATCGCCATCATGCCAGAATGGAAATAGGTACCGTCCCCCATATTCGCAAAGACATGCTTCTCTGAAGTAAACGGAAACTGCCCCGCCCACATCATGCCTTCTGCTCCCATGTGACTCATGGAATTCGTCTTAGTCATATCTCGCAAGATAGCTAACGAATGGCAACCAATACCCGCTAGTGCACGACTACCATCAACCACCTGTGTGGAACGACCATGAGGGCAACCAGAGCAAAAAGATGGGGGACGATCCACACCGCCCGCTTGAACATGGGGCGCTGAAGGATGCTGGATACCCGCAAGAGAACAGGAGGCTTGCCCTTCGTTGAGGACGCTTAACAATATATTGGCCACCAAGACAGGTGATATCTCACCATAATTTGGAAACGCCGTATGAACGTTGCCGTTCAACGTTAAGGTCTTACCAATGATCGTTGGATTACAAGGTGATCCATATAAAATGGCGCGTACCTGATCCTCTAATAATGGACGCTTTTCTTCAACAATAATCAATGTTTCAAGTTGGTGAGCAAATTCAGTGACCACCTGATTGTCGAGTGGCCATACCATACCTACTTTTAACCGCTTTATTGGTATATCGCCTAACTTACCCTCGTTGAAGCCCAAACTCGCTAATGCTTGAGTGAGGTCTTGCCAGGCCTTACCGGCGGCAATGATACCGACGTTGGCATTAGCATCACCCTCTATCTTGTTCAATTGGTTGGCTCTAGCGAACGCCATGACCTTCTTAAGCTTAACATCCCACAGTAATCGCTCTTGCTCCAAAAACGGCTGAAATTTTTTGATGGTGGTATCCGGGCCATCAACCTCTGGGACCACAATGTTTGGCGACGAGGGGGACACATAAACAGACGCACCGCCTTCAACAACATCGGTGACCAACTTCATTCCCACCAATGTCGACGCGTAGCGACTCATCGCGATACCTTGAAGACCAAAATCAAACACATCCTGCACATTAGCTGGCGCCAATAATGGCAACCCTAAGGAGGCAAAATTCATGTCGGAATAACACGCCAGCGTGGATGATTTAGCGCCGTGATCATCGCCAACCAACAACAAACTTCCACCAAGAGCATTGGTTCCTGCAAGATTGGCATGCCTGATGGCATCCATTGAGCGATCAAGACCGGGCGCTTTCCCATACCAAATAGAGAACACACCATCGACTGTTGCACCCGGAAAAAGACCCACCATCTGGGACCCCCAAGTTGCCGTTGCTGCTAGGTCTTCATTCAAGCCCGGCTGAAAGTAAATGTTGTGTTTAATCAACGCTTTTTCAGCTTGCTTTAGGGCCATATCATAGACGCCCAAAGGTGAGCCTCGGTAACCGGAGATATACCCCCCAGTATTTAGGCCTGCAGCGATGTCTCTTTTCCTTTGTTGAATAGGCAATCTCACTAAAGCTTGCATGCCGGTCATATACACCCAACCTTCTTCCTGACTGATGCGATCGTTCAAAGTCATATCGAGTCGGGGGGTTCTTTGGGGCAGTGTCATAATAGATATCCGTTAGCGAATGATAGTTATTGCAACTAAAATAAACGGGGCTTAGAATTCAATCCAATTCAATTTATTGTGCATTTTAATAACATTTATGAATAATCCAGCCATTTCAGAATGCTAGCTATCTAGGTCTCACGACATGCTAAATCTCACACAGTTGCATCACTTTAAATTAGTCGCCATGACAAAAAATTTTGCAGCAGCGGCAAAGATGGCGCATATCACACAACCTGCACTAAGCAATTCGATTCGCGCGCTAGAAGAAAGAATCGGTATTCAATTGTTTGACCGAACCGACCGGCCCATCAAAATTACCTCCGCGGGAAATAACCTTTTACATCGCATTGACAGCCTCATTAAAGAGGCCAAACATCTAGAAAAGGACATAGAACTCATTTCTCAAGGGATGTCTGGCACGTTGAAAATTGGCATGACGGCACACTCATCCGCGAGTATTGGCGGTAATATTCTTGGTCGTTGGCTAGAAAAAAACCCTCAAATGCGGGCTGATATCACGGTCGCAGACACACTGGTTTTGTTGCAGAAGTTGCAAAATGAGAAACTCGACATGATGATCGGTGATGCCAGAGATATTCCTTATCAGTCGCCAGCACTTGATATTTTTTCACTTCCAACACAAGAAGGCAGGGCCTATTGCCGAATTGGGCATCCGGTTTTAAAAAAACAAAACCTCACATTCCAAGACCTACTCCCGTTTCGTTTTGCCGGCTCGCATTTCACCAACTCACTGCTCGATCATGTTGCCAATACACTCGGTTTAGAGGATCGAACAAGCATTCAGCTAGCCATAGAGAGTGACAATATCACGCTAGTGCGAGACGCAACCATTAATAGTGATCTTATTATGCTAGCAACCGACCAATGCTTAAGAACAGAGGTAGCCGTCAATATGATCGCTGAGCTACCCATTGATCTTAAAACGCCAACCCGGTGGCAATGTGTGACGCTCAAAAACAGCATTGCACACCCAGCACTGGCAAACTTAAAAACAGATATTGCCGACAATTTCGGCTAGCATCCTGCCCTTTCCGTGCATCAGTGAAGGTTTTTGCGTTCGAATCTCTTCAAAACACATGACGTCGTGCTTTAAACACCTTCTGTCGCCGGGTCACCTGCTAATCTGGAATGCAACATAATTCTTGGCTCTTGGAAATCCCAGTCACATGCTCTATGCATCAATGAACGATTATCCCACACCACGACATCCCCTTTTGACCACTTGTGCTGATAAACCCGGTACTCATCTGCCACTGAAAAATCAATGAGCTGATTGAGTAATTCCTCAGAGGCGTTAGGGGTCAACCCTGGAATACCATAGGCATGCCGGCCGAGCGCGAGCGTTTTTTTGCCAGACTCCGGATGAATCTTTAGCAAGGGCCTAAGAGGAATATCAGTCACATCCAGACCATAACCTATATATTCACTCCCTTCTTTTTTAGTGGCCTCACCTAACTTCTGTTGGCTATGAACAAGGGAATGATACGCTGACAAGTGTTGAACTTGCACTTGTAGCTCCGGCTCAAGACTATCCCAAGCATGCCTTAAATCAGCAAAAGCAGTGTCCCCCATTGACGAGGGGACAACCTTGGCACTAAAAACTGCGCCCTTTGCCTGCACTGGCATATACGTACTGTCTTGGTGCCATTGCATATTGCCACGAATAACTTTCATCATATCGTCATCTGGGGCATCACGCAGCGAACCATCGGGCTTAACATTGCTAATTTCAATTGCTTCTAAACCTGTCACCAATGGACCGAATCGTTCAGCAAATGCACGTTGCTCATCATCACTCAGAAACTGTGAAGGGATGATCAATAGACCACGATCGATCCAAATACGATAAAGTTCTGCAAACTGATCATCGTCGAGCGTTCTGATATCAATGTCGCTGATGACTGCTCCAAAAGACTTTGGTAAATGTTCAACGGTAAAGTGCTGTGACATGTGCTCCACATTAGCCTCCAGGCAAGATCTAAGAAACTTTTATTATTCAACAACCACATTAAAATACTCGCTAGCGCCTATTCATACCAATTCAAAAAAATCATTCATTTAATATCTTTCTCGAATATTAAAAACGCCACAAGGTAAACCCATACCCACATTGACCAGTAAAAATTGTTGTGAATTTTTCGATTTCGAAATACATTCTAAACGCTTATAAAAAGGAGCAAAACGAGCATTTGCTCATAGAGAACCGAGTAAGAACTCGATTTGACCTTAATAATTGTGTGCTGCTCTACCAGCACACCAACCAGAATTAGGCTTCATGATGTTAATAAAAAATGTTGTTTTAAAAAGCTTCACGTTATTTTCTTTGAGTTTCGCCTTGACCTTGTCAACCAGCGCAATTGCAAATGAACAGGTGCAAAACATGCAAATTCTTGGCGATAAGATTGAATTTCTTACCAAAAAGCTTGTTGGACGAATCGGTGTCGCCGCTCAGGAAATAAGCACGGATAGGGTCATTAGTATTAATGCTGATGAAACATTTCCAATGGCTAGTACGTTTAAAATTGCAACCGCCGTCGCATTGCTTGAACTCGTAGATCAGGGAAAACTCAGTCTCGATCTATATGTAGAGATAACGCCCGACATGATGGTCGCGGGCCCCAACCCCATTGTTCAAAACTTTATTCATCCTGGGGTAAAGCTGTCAGTCGCCAATCTCATCGAAGTTATGATTACGGAAAGTGACAATACTGCTGCAGAAGTCTGCTTGGAGCTTGCCGGAGGGCCCGTTGCCGTTACCCAGATGTTAAAAAGAATTGGCATTAGTAAACAAAGCATCGATCGCTATGGTACCGAGCTACTTCAAGATTTTTATGCACTACCAAACAAAGGGTACGCCGCGGCTGTTATAGAAGCCATGGTCAAGGACCCATCCTTGGCAGCTAAAATACCCAACATGAATCCAACGTTTGAAAGGGATAGTAGAGATCAAACATCACCGAATGCCATGCTTGACTTACTGCTTGCGATCGATGGTGGCGAGGTCTTGACCGACACAAGTCGAGCCTTCTTGCTTACGGCCATGACCCATACACGAACAGGAAATAGCAGACTTAAAGGTTTGTTGCCAAAGGGCACACCAGTCGCGCACAAGACAGGAACACTAGGCGGCATTGCTAACGATGTCGGATTTATTACATTACCCGATGGTCGCCGTTATGCGATTGCTGTTTATACCAAAGGCAGCACTACACGCGAAGCGGATCGAGAGCGAGCGATAGCTGAAGTAAGTCGCGCAATTTTTGATTATTACTATTTAAATCAATAACCTAAAAAATACCACCAGATATACTTAAGTGCGCAAACAACGTTTGGTATTTTCAAAGCGGCCTCATTGAAATAACCCCGAGCTACCCATGGACCTAGGGTTAATTCGGGGGACTACTCGTAGGCAAAGCCTGTGAAATAAAAATAATGCTCTTAGGGTGAATTAAATCTCATTCAAAATACGTCACTGTTTAAAAAGCATTAATCCTCTCTAAGATAGATCCTATGCATCATTCTCAAGTAGGGAAATTCACCAGTAGCATCTTCAATTAACTCCCCAACAACACCAGCATTTGCGCCGCTGGTTATCATCACTTTGTTTTGACCTACTAAGCTGACGGGCATGGGAGGGACAGGTTTATATTTCACAGACGACTTGCCCGATGCCATAGCTTTATACAAACGCTCAACCCATAGCTGATCCTTGTCGAAATAAAATCTAAAGTCCTCTAAATTGCCTCGAAACATTCCTACAAATGGGGCCAAAGATTGTCTATCAAACGGCAATGTCTTCAACTCTTCGCGTTCAAGACCCAAAAAATCTTTCAGCGCTTTAGTGATGATCTCACCATAGACCTCTGACCCTCTGTCACTATTAGTCATGACCACAATAGCAAAGTCCTTTTCTGGAACGACCACGAGCTTTGACGTCATACCAATCCAGCGACCACCATGATGAATAACCTTTACTCCTTGTATATCTTCTCCAAACCAAGAAATACCCGTCCAATCATCCATCTCGGCCGACACCAGTGGTTGCTGCATCAGGGCTAGTGTCGCGGGCTTTAATACCCCTTCGCCATGACTATGTTTATGATTTAGCTGGAAGCTCGCATACTTCAACATGTCGCGCGCTGTACTTCTCAGGCCGCCGGCTGGATAAACCGAGCGAAAAGTAGCCACATCAGAAATATTTATTACTTGATCGTCTGTGCTCGCAGCATGCCCAACAGCAAGCTTTTTTGATAAAAGGTGACGAGGATCAAAACCGCTATTTACCATACCTAAAGGTTTAACAATACGATCCATAATAACTTGTTCAACGAGCTGACCGGTCACCTCCTCCATAATTTTACCGGCAATCATATAGTTGACATTATTGTAGGTCCACACTTCACCGAACGGGGTTATCTGCGGTAGATACCTCAACTGCCACATCACTCTATCCAGGGCATCATCGCCTTGACCTGTGTCGTCTATATGATCGCCTAGCCAACCCGTCCTATGTTGAAAAAGATCAACAACTTTGACTTGTTTTGTGGCTTGCATGTCAGCAACACGAAACATTGGCAGGATATCAGTGACAGGCGTGTCCAATTGCAACAGGCCTTCTTCAATTAACGACATCATGGCCGACGCCGTAAATGTCTTGGTCACTGATCCAATAGCAAATAACGTGTCTGCATCAACTGACTGTGGGTGATCCACGTTAGTGACACCAATCCCAGTCGTGTATTCTTCCGATTTATAGATAATGCCTAACGCTAAGCCTGGAACATTAGCGTCTTGCATGGCTACTTCAGCCGCTTTTCTAATCTCAGAAAATTTATGCTCACTGGATGAATCAGCCAAAGAAATCGTTGCCATTAAGAGACAAGCAATACCGGGCAGCCATTGAAAATACGTCCGTTTATTATGCATATGATAAATGCCTATTATTTATTAGAGTGGAGTATGGATTCGATCACTCGATGACTCGTTGGTCAATGTCATCTTTGGCATATTTAACATCATAGAAATAATCAATAGCGGAAGCGGCAAATGAGTAAGACGTAAGCACGTCTATGACATGCACGTCATGATGATTGAAGACAAATCAACATCACGTTAGGCTCGACCACTAGTATCCATAATAGATCACGGTCAAAGCTATGGTATTTCTCATGAAGCAAAGTCCGGCTTCAAACCCTGCTCGTTGGAATGGCGTCATTAGATTAATCTGACGCCAAACGTTTACAAAAAGGATTCGTTCTATTGGGAGTCAATGGACTGCTGTTGAGTCACTAATTCCTCCAACACAGCGACTAGGTTTTTTCCTGTCTCTAGTAGCGCAAGATCATCCTTAGATTTCTTAATACCTTCAATATCAAATCTCATCGTTTCCTCGATACCTGCGAAAGCCATCGACCAGTCTGAAAATCCTCTTTCCGAGATTTCATGAAAATGCAAAACAGTCACATCACCATGCCTATCATCCATCTGAATGGTTTCAAACAGCTCTTCAAGATTATCTTCAGGGCCCTCAATTACTTGACAGAAAAACCCCCCAGAATAAAGTAGCGCACCAGTTACATTAAGGCTTGGATTATTCCGTTGCGCAGATTCTAGGATGGACGCGATTTGGTTTTTGACATCTTCACGAGTCCCTGGAATCTTGTTCTTGCTTATATAAGCCATACTGTATAACTGATTCATATAACACTCTCCTGACTTATTGCCTCTATATAATCATTGATTTGTTCAACAGGCATGGGCTTTGAGAATACCCAGCCCTGAATTAATTTTGAGCCCATCGCTTGAATCAACTCGAGCTGAGCTTTGGTTTCTACACCTTCGACGATACTTGTAATATCAAGGCTATCTCCAACAGCCAAAATCGCGCGCACTAAACGTTCTGCCTTGACAGCGCGTTTTAAATCTTGAGAGCAGAGATCTTTGCTGAAAGACTGATCAACCTTTACATAGTCGATAGGCAGCTCAGTGAGTCGAGCCAAAGACGAATAGCCAGTTCCAAAATCATCAAGTGAAATTTTGCAACCCATGGCTTTTATTTGATCCAAATAATTTTTCAAAGAACGTTCAATATTCGATGTTTCTGTAATTTCAATCTTCAGACGCTCGGGAGTAATGCCTGACTCTTCGATTGCCTTGGCTACCGTTTTTACCAGACGATTACCCTCAATAAACTGCGTCGGGCTCACGTTAATACTCACAGAAGGATAAGTGCCATTAGCATTTGCAGACCAAGTTACTGCATCAGTGCAGGCTTTCCTCATTACCCAATCACCTAACACATCCATGACGCTGATCTGCTCTGCAATAGGAATAAAAACGGCGGGTGATATGAGTCCACGCGTTGGATGATGCCAACGGAGCAACGCCTCGAAAGCATGAACACTGTTATCCGAAGTATCGATAATCGGCTGATAAATGAGGTGAAATTCTCTATTGGTAATCGCACGATGCAGCTCAGAGGCATTGGTCAACAATGACACTCTGAGATCATTTTCGATTTGATGCTGCGCTCTGGCATCCTCGATCATTGCGGCATCAAAATAGGACACTTTGGCGCGATCAGATTTTGAACGATGCAAAGCAACTTCGGCCGAGTGTATTAATTGTGACGCCGATTCAGCACCACACCGAATGTCCGCAACACCCACTCGGACGCTGAGCACAATCACCTCGCCCCGCAAGGCGAGTGGGCGCTGAGCAAAGTCAAGAATCCTGACAACCTCTTCTTCGATATCCGTATTCCCAGCAAACATAAGGCAAAACTGATCTCCATGCATACGAGCAATGCCTTTTGCATGAGGAAATATCTTCTTAAAGCGCTTTGCAGTGGTGTTAATGATCTTGTCGCCAAGTTCTGAACCAAGACTACTATTGACGTTCCCGAACCTAGAAATTTCTACAGCGAGTACGGACAAAGATGTCAATCCGACATTTGATTCTAATTCCGCAAAAAAACGAAGTGCCGAATCCCTTGTGAAAAACCCTGTTAATGCGTCCGTTGTCAGTTGAGCTGCTTCTTCTAATTTTATATCCATCATGAAGGTTTTCCGTTTTTCATTTAATTATCAAAACATATGAGCCATTCAAGCCGAGAAGGTCATGACTTACGCTTCTATTGACATCCACTCCTAATAACCCCCCCTTTACACAGCTTCTTTGGAGGCAAGCACACTGTAATAAACTAATACAGGGCACGACATTTTGCGAGATATTACCATGTGTCTTCAGCGCCTTAAGTCAACATCTGGGTACTGAGATGGTCTGCGGCGTGTAAGGGCTATATTCCCAACAACATTGCTTGCCACCCATGTGAAGAATGATGTATTTGATACATGACTTTTCATAAAAGGTATCGACGTTATCGATGACAACATCAACTGACGTGGAATTATCTAATTAAGGAAAGAGAGACAAAGAAAGTAAAGTTTGCAATGAGAAGCGAAATATTCACATCTCATTGCTGAACGTCAAAGGGACTTAACTTTGCCAAGACCTTGGGGCGAAAGAGACCTACTCCCACTCAATCGTGGCAGGCGGTTTAGAGCTCACATCGTAGGTCACGCGGGACACGTGCTCGATTTCATTAATGATGCGATTAGAAACTTTTTCAAGCAACTCGTAGGGTAAATGGGCCCAACGCGCTGTCATAAAGTCGATGGTTTCTACCGCACGAAGGGCTATCACCCACTCGTAGCGACGACCATCGCCAACAACACCTACCGACTTAATGGGCAAGAACACCGCAAAGGCCTGAGAAGTTTTGTGGTACCAACCCGCCGCATGCAATTCTTCAAGGAAGATATGGTCCGCTTCGCGCAAAATATTGGCGTATTCTTTTTTAACTTCACCCAGAATACGCACGCCCAAACCTGGGCCTGGGAACGGATGGCGATACACCATGTCATAAGGCAGACCAAGTTCCAGGCCAATTTTGCGTACTTCGTCTTTAAACAATTCACGCAGTGGTTCTACTAGGGAGAACGCCATATCTTCAGGTAATCCACCCACGTTATGGTGTGACTTGATCACATGCGCTTTACCGGTTTTTGCCGCGGCGGATTCAATCACATCCGGGTAGATTGTACCCTGCGCCAACCAACGTACCTCTTTTAATTTGGCCGCTTCGCTATCAAACACGTCGATAAAGGTATTGCCAATGACCTTACGCTTGGCTTCGGGGTCACTCACACCTTCTAAACGCTTCAAGAACAAGCCTTCAGCATTGGCTCGAATGACTTTCACGCCCATGTTTTTTGCAAACATGTCCATGACCATGTCACCTTCGTTTTTACGAAGCAGGCCGTTATCCACAAACACGCAGGTTAATTGATCGCCAATTGCTCGGTGCAATAAGGCCGCTACCACCGAGGAATCCACACCGCCGGATAAGCCCAGAAGTACTTTGTCACTTCCCACTTGCTCGCGGACTTTCTCGATCTGATCTTCAATGATATTGGCGGCAGTCCAAAGGGCTTCACAACCACAAATATTCAGCACGAAATGTTCGTAAATGCGCTGACCCTGCAGAGTGTGCGTCACCTCTGGGTGAAATTGCACACCATAAAAACGGCGCGTTTCACAGGCCATCGCCGCAATTGGGCATGACGGTGTTGAAGCGGTTAACGCAAAGCCTTCTGGCATGCTAGTCACTTTATCGCCGTGACTCATCCATACATCGAGTAGTGCCGCCCCGTTGCTATCGACATGATCTTTAATGTCGTTGAACAACGCCGTAGCCGCTTCCACTTTGACTTGGGCATAACCAAATTCACGAATCGTCGAACCTTGCACCTCACCGCCCAACTGCTCGGTCATGGTCTGCATGCCGTAGCAAATACCCAACACAGGAACGCCAAGCTCAAAGACGCATTGTGGCGCACGAGGAGAGCCTGCTTCGGTCACAGACTCTGGTCCACCCGCTAGAATAATGCCGCTAGGGTTGTATTCGCGAATCTCTTCCTCGCTCATATCGAAGGCGCGAATTTCACTGTAGACACCAATTTCGCGGATTCGGCGTGCAATTAACTGCGTGTATTGAGAACCGAAATCAAGGATAAGAATTTTGTACGCGTGAATATCTTGCATTGTCATGTCCTAGCGACCGCCCACAGGATAGTTAGGCGCTTCTTTGGTAATTTGCACGTCGTGAACGTGACTTTCATTCATGCCTGCCGCCGTTACACGGCTAAACTGAGGGACGGTACGCATAATATCGATGGTGGTACTGCCGGTATAACCCATCGCAGAGCGAACCCCACCCATCATTTGGTGAACAATGGCTGAGAGAGAACCCTTGTAGGGAACACGGCCTTCGATGCCTTCAGGCACTAATTTTTCAGCGCCCTTACTCGCATCTTGGAAGTAGCGATCAGACGAACCTGATGTACGCGCCATGGCACCTAATGAACCCATGCCACGGTAAGATTTGTAAGTACGACCCTGATAAAGCTCGACTTCACCGGGCGCCTCTTCGGTACCTGCGAACATAGAGCCCATCATGATGCAATGCGCGCCAGCAACAATCGCTTTGGCCAGGTCACCCGAATAGCGAATACCGCCGTCTGCAATAACCGCAATATCGGTGTCTTTGAGCGCTTCAGCAACGTTGGCGATGGCCGAAATCTGTGGCACACCAATGCCCGTCACAATGCGTGTAGTACAAATGGAACCCGGACCGATACCCACTTTTACCGCATCTGCACCCGCTTCAGCCAAGGCCAGCGCGGCCTCACCTGTCGCGATATTGCCGCCAATGACATCCACTTGAGGGTACATTTGCTTGATTTTTCGAACCCGATCCAACACGTTTTTTGAGTGGCCGTGAGCTGTATCCACCACCAGCACATCGGCACCCGCTTCAACCAGCGCTTTTACTCGGTCATCAGTATCAGGTCCCGTGCCAACAGAAGCCCCCACGCGTAGGTGGCCCTCGGCGTCTTTGGCAGCAAAGGGGAAGGTCTCTGCCTTGTTGATATCTGTAACGGTAATCAACCCACGTAAAGAAAAGTGCTCATCCACTACCAGCACTTTTTCAATGCGGTGCTTATGCAAAATCTCCCTAACAGCAGCTTGGCTCGTGCCTTCTAGCACAGTCACTAAGCGCTCTTTGGGCGTCATAATAGTGGTCACACTGGCATCCATCGACGGTTCAAAACGAACGTCACGGCTGGTGACAATACCCACTAGCTCGCCCTTTTCGATCACGGGCACGCCCGAGATATTGTGCTTGCGACGCAATTCGACTAAGTCACTAATCGAGGCACTTGAATCGATGGTGATAGGATCGCGAACCACGCCACTTTCAAATTTCTTGACCTTGCGAACTTCAGCGGCTTGTTGCTCGATAGTCATCGACTTGTGGATGATACCAATACCACCCTCTTGCGCTAGCGCAATCGCAAGGCGTGCTTCAGTCACGGTATCCATTGCTGCAGACACCACTGGAATATTGAGTTGAATATTGCGTGTTAATTTGGTTTTCAGCGAGACGTCTTTCGCGGTAACCTCTGAATAAGCAGGGATGAGCAAGACATCGTCGAAAGTTAGCGCTTCTTGAGCTATTCGCAACATAGTGGGCGAAACCTCGTTTTCGGTGGGTATAAAACCGGCAATTATAACATTCAAAAGGCACAAAAGAATACAGTGAAAGACATCGATTCCCACCTGATTCCACAACATTTATTGAGACAACCTACGTCCTCGGCACCACTGTCGGTTTCTCAGCTCAACCGCGCTGCCAAGCAGCTTCTAGAAAGCGAATTTTTACAGGTGTATGTGGAGGGTGAAATTTCCAACTTTTCCCGTCCAAGCTCAGGCCATTGGTATTTCTCATTAAAGGATGACAACGCCCAGATTCGCTGCGCGTTTTTTAAAGGCAAAAATCTATATTGTCAGCAAAAGGTGGGAAACGGTATTAACGTGGCCGCACGAGGCAAAATCAGTCTTTATGAAGCTCGCGGCGAATATCAATTTATTGTGGAACAACTGGAAGAGGCCGGGATTGGCGCGCTTCAGGCACGCTTTGATGCATTGAAAAAACAGCTCGATAACGAAGGTTTGTTTGATCAAACGCGCAAGCAAGCGCTGCCACAGCACCCGGCGAGAATCGCCATCATCACCTCGCCTACTGGCGCCGCTGTACGCGATATGCTCAGCGTACTAGGCCGACGTTACGCACAGCTTCAGATCGATATTGTCCCTGTCCTCGTGCAAGGGGATCAGGCGGCACCTCAAATCGTATCCGCGCTTAAATGGCTCGCCGAACTGGCCATGCATGACGCTATAGTACTGGCGCGCGGCGGCGGCTCTATCGAGGACCTATGGGCATTTAACGAAGAAATGGTTGCACGCGCCATTGCTGCATGTCCGATACCCATTGTTAGCGCCATTGGCCATGAAACTGACTTTACCATTGCTGATTTCGTAGCGGATAAACGTGCTCCAACCCCTAGCGCTGCCGCGGAAATTTTGAGCCCAGATAGCAGTCACCAAGTCGCCAAACTTATTCAGTTACAGCGCCGACTAGGGACAACTATGCGCCGCTACTTATTGCAACGTCGACAGTTTCTACATACCACTGAGCGCAGGATGAAACACCCCAGTGCTCGACTGCAACAACTGTCACAGCGCCTGGATGACCTCGATAATCGCCTCAACAATGCTGGTCAACGACGCTTGGCGTCGTCAAATAAAGAGCTTGCCCAGTGGCGCTTGCGACTTCGACGCCTATCGCCACAGCGGCAGTTATCCGACGCGCGCCAAAAACTGGCGCTTTTACAACAGCGACAGCAGCGGTTGACGCAAACGTTGTTGAGCCAACAACAGGACATCCTTGCAACGCAACGCAAACAGCTTATCCTTGCGATGCAAAACAAAACCCATCAACTGCAGCAACGTCTCGGCTACAGTTGCCAGCTACTTAACAGCTTAAGTCCATTGAATGTGGTCCAACGAGGCTACTCACTCACGCGGGATGAAAAACACCGATTGATTAAATCGGTACATGAAACCGGCGTGGGCGCAAAAATACATGTACAATTACGCGACGGTACGCTTGAAGCTACTGTAAACACCATCGAATCCATCACCGATAAGTAAGAAAGCCATTAAATGCAATTTTCCACAGGACAGCGCTGGGTTAGTCAAGCAGAACCCAAGTTAGGACTGGGCATTGTCGTCAATAACGCCGACCGCCTCATCGAAATTTACTATCCCGCCGTCGAAGAACAGCGGACCTATCGCGCAGATGCCGCACCACTTAGTCGCATCATCTATCGTGCGGGCGAGGCTGTTCAAGACAGCGAGGGTGGGCACCATACGGTGTTAAATAGCACCGAGCACAATGGCATCGTGGTTTACCATGTCCGCCATGCAGATGGTACCGAGGGCGTACTCCCTGAGATTCAACTCGCTGCCGATGTGCATTTGCACTCACCCTTGGATAAGCTGACCTCCGGCCAACTGAGCAAACCCAAAGAATATGCACTGAGGCGCCGTCTTATCAGCGCCAAGCAGCACGCTGAGGGTAGCGAATGCCGCGGCTTGCTCGGGGGAAGGGTATCTCTCCTGCCCCACCAAATATACATTGCCACTGAAGTCGGGCAGCGGCTATCGCCACGCGTCTTGCTCGCCGATGAGGTTGGGCTTGGAAAAACCATTGAAGCCGGCCTGATTTTACACCAACAACTGTTAACTGAACGTGCCAAACGCGTGCTCATCGCTGTGCCCAACAGCCTGGTTCACCAATGGTTAGTTGAAATGTTACGCCGCGTAAATATCATTTGCTCGGTATTTGACGAATCCCGCTGTGAAGCCATCGAAGAGGAAGGCAACCCTTTCGAAAGCGAGCAATGCATTATTTGCGACCTCGACTGGCTTGCGCAGTCCCCGAAACGCTTAGCACAAGCCAACAGCGCCAAGTTCGACATTCTGCTGATTGATGAAGCACACAATTTACACTGGGGGCCAGACGGTGCCTGCGACGCCTATCGCGCGGTGGAGATGCTTTCCGCCAACATTCCCGGCCTACTCCTCCTGACCGCTACCCCCGAACAGGCCGGGCTTGAGAGCCATTTTGCACGTCTTAGACTGCTCGATCCTGAGCGATTTCATGACTACGGCATGTACGTCAAAGAAACGCAACACTACGCCGAGCTAAATCAGTTGATCGAGCAACTGGGTGATTCGGCTACCGTTCCGTTCGCTATTGCCGAGAAAATTGCCCAGCATTTTAATGAACCTGACCTGGCTTCACGCTATACCGACAGAGATCAATTAATCGCTCACCTATTGGACCGACACGGGACTGGCCGTGTGATGTTTCGCAACAGTCGCCACCGTATCAAAGGATTTCCCGAGCGTCATTTAGCAGCGATTGCGTTACCCTCTCCGTATTCGCCTAGCGATTGGCAGGCGGCGCTCTACCCCGAACAAACGGCAGGCGATGACTGGTGTCAGCATGATCCGCGCGTTGCCTGGCTGAGCCAGTTTTTACGACGCAACAAACAAGAGAAAGTGTTATTAATTTGCGCACATCGTCACAGCGCTGAAGCGATCGAACAACATCTCCGTCTGCGTGAAGGCATCGCCGCGGCTGATTTCCATGAAGGCCTGAGCATTCTTGAAAGAGACAGAGCAGCCGCGTATTTTGCCGACAGTGAAAATGGCGCCCAGATATTAGTATGTTCTGAAATTGGCAGTGAGGGACGCAACTTCCAGTTTGCAAAACACCTGGTACTGTTTGACCTGCCTCAAAACCCCGATTTACTGGAACAGCGCATAGGGCGTATTGATCGTATCGGCCAAGGTAGCGACATTTACCTTCATGTCCCCTATTTTGAACACACCGCCCAAGAACGTCTCTTTCACTGGTATCACCGTGGCCTTGAACAATTTGGGGCACCCTTCTCTGGCGGCCACAGCCTCTTTGAAAAATACCGCTCTGCCTTTGAACACTTTCTCTCTGATGAAAAGATGGACGAGACATGGTTAGCCGCCATTAACCAGGAAGCCAAGCAGCTGCGACAAGCCCTTGAATCTGGACGCGACAGATTACTTGAACTCAACTCTTGCCGAGAAGACATTGCTCAGCAGTGGATTCAACTCATATCCGCGGCAGAATCCAGTGATGATCTTGAATCGTTATTCGAAGACATTTTGGATTTCTATGGCGTTGACAGCGAACTTGGAAATCAACAAAGCCTTGTGCTTCACCAAGGCGAGCAACGCACGTCGATGCCCTTTCCTTTGCTGGGCGAGGACGGCATGACCGTGACTTTCGATCGCAACACCGCACTGGCCAATGAAGACGTGCACTTTCTTACCTGGGAACACCCGATTATCAGTCAATCCATTGAAGGCATTGTGCATGGCGAACCGGCCAACTGCTGTATAGGCAAGCTCAGTCTTAAAGGGCTGGCACCCGGGACGATGCTGGTTGAATGCCAATTTTCACTTGAATGTCTTGCGCCCGATTATTTACACCTGCCACGTTATCTTAACGAGGCGGCCCCCAGGGTACTGCTGACACATGAGGGTCGTGATTTAAGTCATTTATTACCCGCGGACGCATTAGATCATCGGGTTGAAAAGCTCCCAAAACCCACCGCCTTACAGGTCGCTAATCAACAGCGTAGCGTCATTGAAAAGCTCGTCGCATTAGCTGAACGCCAAGTAGCCACGCAACGCAATAGTAGTGTTGCCACAGCCGTCGACAAGCTTCAGCAACACCTCGGGGGTGAGTTGTCTCGGCTGCGGGATCTCGCTAAACACAACCCCACCGTGAGCGAAAAAGAGATGCGCCGCTTGGCGGATCTACTCGATGCCGGCACAGAGGCCTTACAACACAGTCGAGTTGTTCTAAACGGTCTAAGAATCGTCGTTGCTGTGTAGGAAAAACAGCAGTATTGGTCTATGCTGTGGCTAAGCCATATGTAGGAAACTTGGATGAATACTGCTGCAACTAGCCTCGGGGATTTTCTCGATTACCCAAATCCGCCCACGCTGAGTCAAAAGGATATTGACCCGGTTCGCAGCGGCGAACATATCACGCTAATTATCTGCCATCGGGCCAAATCAAGAATTATTGATGGCCACCTGATGCGCTTTGATATGCTCAGTGAAATGGTTGATGTGATCTTGCAGGATCAATGGGACTTTAGCACTTTCGACTTTGCGGAAATCAATTACCTCACGCTGACACGCCCACGCATTATTAGCGAAGCTGAAGAAGTCAATCACAATATCAAAGTCCGTAGTTACGACATCAACCTCATCAATGAAGAAAAGCTCAGCGGGAAAACCCTTCCGGTCATTGAAGATGACAAAGGCATCTTCCTTTTTCCAGTAGATGACAACTTTCACTATTGTTGTATTTTTATCCCCAAAACGTCCATCAAAGGTGGCTACCAGTTGGGTACCTTTGAGATGCTCGACGGTGAGACCGAACTTAACAATTCTTTAGACACCGTCAAACAACACACGAAGCTTATTAAAACGGCCGATGAACTCGTGGCAGCTATCGCCAATCAACCGATAGCGCCCCAAGTGAAACTAGGCCAGTTGCTCCTCAAAGAAAAACTGATCACGGAAGACCAGTTAGAAAACGCGTTGGCCTATCAAGAAAAAAATCGTCACCGCCCGTTAGGGAAAATTTTGGCGCAGATGGGCATCATCAGCGATGCCGACATTCAATTAGCGCTCACCCGAAAACTCGCCATCCCCTTTGTCGATTTAAGTGGATTTGATATCGACATCGATGTCGTGAATCAGTTGCCTCAGTCAATTATCCGCAAACATCAAGTACTACCGATTCATCGCCGTGGCAATGAGTTGATCGTTGCACTTGAAAACCCCCTGGACAAAGAAGCCATCAGTGCAGCGAAATTCAATACCAAGCTCCATGTTGAAACGGTCATGGCCAGTGGCAGTCAGCTCGATACACGTATCAACGAAATCTTTGGCGAGCAATCTATCGACTTCTCGCTTGAAGAATTAGAGAGTTTTGAAACCTTAGATACCAGTAGCGATAGGGATGAGAAGGACGAAGTCGGCGAGAATGACAACACCATTTTGCGCCTAGCCAATAAAATCATTATTGATGCCTATCGACGTGGCGCCTCAGACATTCACATCGAGCCCTACCCGCGCAAGCAAAAAGCGATTGTCCGATTCCGCGTTGACGGCGTGCTGACGGATTATGTCGAAGTCCCCGCTAACCTTCGTAAGCCTTTGGTTTCTCGCTATAAGATCATGGCTGGACTGGACATCTCCGAGCGACGCAAACCACAAGATGGCAAAATCAATTTTAAACGCTACTCCAATATCAAACTGGAATTGCGGGTAGCCACTATCCCCACCGTGGGCGATATCGAAGACGTCGTGATGCGACTTTTGGCGGACAGCAAGCCTAAAGCGATCAGTGACCTTGGCCTGACCAAATCCAACCAGGTCATGATCGAGAAGATGTTAGACATCCCCTACGGCTTAGTCTTGGTATGTGGCCCGACAGGGTCAGGTAAAACCACTACCCTTCACTCATTGCTTGCCAAGCTTAATACCGGCGATCGCAAGATTTGGACAGCAGAGGACCCTGTCGAGATTACCCAGCGTGGCCTTCGCCAAGTTCAGGTGAATCCAAAGATTGAATTTAATTTTGCCAATGCCATGCGTTCATTTTTGCGCGCCGACCCCGACGTAATCATGGTGGGCGAGATGCGTGACGAAGAAACCGCCAAAATAGGTATTGAAGCGTCTTTAACGGGCCATTTGGTGCTGTCAACACTGCATACCAATAGCGCACCAGAAAGTATCGTTCGACTGCTAGACATGGGCATGGATCCTTTTAATTTCGCTTACTCGCTGATTGGTGTCGTGGCACAGCGCTTAGCAAGAACACTTTGTAAGCACTGCAAAAAAGCCGAAAAGATTTCACACCAAGAACTTTACGACTTAGTGGTCGAATACCTGCAACACGATTTTGCCGATGGCATTGACGAAAAGGCACGCAACGCGCTCGTTGAAACAACTCGGCAGAACTGGCAAAAAGACTACGGCGACAGGGACGGTGAAATTACCACCTACCATGCCATTGGCTGCGATAAGTGCGACCACAGTGGCTACAGCGGCCGCATTGCGCTGCATGAGGTGTTGGCTAACAGCGACGATCTAAGACGCCTGATCCGAGAACGCGCCAGTGTGTCAGAACTTCAGCACACCTGCATCAACAGTGGCATGAAAACGCTCAAGCAAGACGGTATCACCAAGGTATTAAAAGGCGATACCGACATGCTACAAGTGAGAAAGGTCTGTATTACCTGATACAGACCTAGTCTTGATGAAGCGGACGCATATGCGGAAATAGCAATACGTCGCGGATAGAATGTGAGTCAGTAAAGAACATGACCAAACGATCAATGCCAATGCCTTCTCCGGCCGTTGGTGGCATACCGTATTCCAGTGCAGTGATGTAGTCAGCATCAAAGTGCATCGCCTCTAAATCGCCAGCCTCTTTTTCCGCCACCTGTGCCATGAAGCGTTCTGCTTGATCTTCGGCATCATTGAGTTCGGAGAAGCCATTCGCCAACTCGCGACCACATACAAAGAACTCAAAACGATCAGTCACAAAGGGATTATGGTCATTGCGTCGCGCCAAGGGCGACACTTCGGTGGGATATTCGGTGATGAAGGTTGGTTGATCCAAACGATGTTCAACCGTTTTCTCAAAGATTTCAATATGTACCTTACCTAATCCATAGCTATCTTTGAGCGGAATGCCCATATCCTTTGCTATTTGGCGAGCCGCTTGGTCATCCATTAACTGCTCGGCTGTCAACCCTGGGTTGAAGTGCAAAATAGACTCCAATACCGTCATGCGTGTAAACGGCTTACCGAGGTCGTATTCCTTGGTCTCAACAACGTCGCCCTCACTGTTGCGTACTGTGTTGACCACCACGGTAGAACCCAACACCTCCACCGCCAAATGGCGCAACATTTCCTCGGTCAAATCCATGAGGTCACGATAGTCGGCATAGGCTTGGTAGAATTCCACCATGGTGAACTCTGGATTATGCCGCGTTGACAATCCTTCATTACGGAAGTTGCGGTTGATTTCGTACACTCGCTCAAAACCGCCCACCACCAATCGCTTGAGATAGAGCTCTGGGGCAATGCGAAGATACATGTCAAGGTCAAGCGCGTTGTGGTGCGTCACAAAAGGTCGTGCCGTCGCCCCACCTGGAATCACCTGCATCATCGGTGTTTCTACTTCCATGAAGGCTTTAGCATTCATGAATTGGCGCATGGCATTGATGAGCTTAGTACGCATCACAAAGGTCTTGCGCGTTTGCTCATTCATGATCAAGTCAACATAGCGTTGACGGTAACGCAACTCTTGGTCGGCTAAGCCATGAAACTTATCGGGCAATGGACGCAAAGACTTGGTTAACAGACCCGCGTCTTCGAGGTAGATATACAAATCTCCCTTACCTGATTTATGCACAGGACCACGACCAAACACGATATCACCGATATCCCAGTGCTTGATGTCCTCTAATAATTCAGGAGACAACTGCTTTTTATCAACATACATCTGAATGCGGCCAGAGCCGTCCTGAATCACCAAAAAAGGGCCTCGCTTAGCCATAATTCGGCCGGCGATAGCACTTTTAACATTGAGTGATTCGAGGGTCTCTTTATCCTTCTCACCGTGCATGGCTTGAAGCTCAGAGGCGTAGTGCTCACGACGAAAATCATTCGGAAAAGCATTACGCATTGCACGGATGGCGTTCAATTTTCCGCGTCGCTCAGCAATCAGCTTGTTTTCTTCGGGCTGGGGCGTCGTTTGTTCGCTCATGGTCATTCCTGTGTGGTTGGGCCGATCACAGACCGGCTTTTAAACTGGCTTCAAGGAACACATCGATGTCCCCATCGAGCACCGAGCCACAGTTACTGGTTTGCACTGAGGTTCGGAGGTCTTTAATGCGCTGATCATCCAGCACGTAGGAGCGAATTTGGCTCCCCCAGCCAATATCAGACTTATCGTCCTCAAGGGCTTGTTTTTCTGCACTGCGTTTTTGCAATTCTTGTTCGTACAATTTGGCGCGTAACATTTTCATCGCCTTATCACGGTTTTGGTGTTGCGAACGCTCACTCTGACACTGCACAACGGTGCCAGTAGGTTCGTGGGTAATGCGCACCGCCGAATCCGTTTTGTTGATGTGCTGGCCCCCTGCGCCACTGGCGCGGTAGGTGTCCGTGCGCAAGTCAGCTGGATTGATATCAATTTCGATGTTGTCGTCGACTTCGGGCGACACAAACACGGCAGAAAACGAGGTGTGGCGTCGATTTCCCGAATCAAACGGTGACTTTCTCACCAAGCGATGCACGCCAGTTTCTGTGCGCAACCAACCAAAGGCATAGGGCCCCTCAAAACGGATAGTCGCACTTTTTATCCCCGCTACTTCACCCGGCGAAGCCTCCATCAACTCTACCTTAAAGTCGTGGGCATCCCCCCAGCGTAGATACATTCGCAACAGCATTTCCGCCCAGTCTTGAGCTTCTGTGCCCCCCGAACCTGCCTGGATATCGAGATAACAGTTATTACTGTCGGTAGGCCCTGAAAACATTCGACGGAATTCAAGTTTCTCGAGGGTGGCCGTCAACCCATTCAGCTCTATGACGATGTCATCTACGGCGCCTTGATCGTCTTCTTCAGCGGCCAAATACAACAATTCTTCGACATCGCCGAGGGTGGCATCCATGGTGCCAATGGTTTCCACGACAGCCTCGAGCTCCGCCCGTTCACGACCCAGTGCTTGGGCTCGTTCAGGGTTATTCCAAACCGAGGCATCGCCGAGTTCTAACTCAACTTCGGCGAGTCGTTCGCACTTTGTTTCGTAGTCAAAGGTACCCCCTGAGCACATCAGTGCGCTCACGCAGATCTTTAATGCGTAGTGAAATGGGGTTGATTTCTAACATAAGAATGCCGCTAGGGTTGTTACTTTGAAGCGCGCGATTTTAGACGAAAATGCCATTGAAAACTAGGGAAGAGTTATGCCTCACCCGAGCGATAAATCCTGGGCGTGCGCATTGGCATTCTCGCGGTGAGCTCATATGAAATGGTATTGGCATGCGCCGCCACAATATCAATACTCAGCCGTTGCCCCCACAGTTCAACCTCGCTGCCAATGGCCACGTGAGGGGCATCAGTCACATCGACGCAGATCATGTCCATTGATACTCTCCCAGCCAAAGGACATTCCTTACCCTCAATGTAGACAGGCGTACCATTACGCGCGCCTCTCGGGTAGCCGTCGGCATAGCCAATAGCCACGGTAGCAATACGACTGTTTCTAGCCGCGGTCCACGCCGCTCCGTACCCTACACTGTCGCCCGCGGCCACCTCGCGCAGCGCAATCACTTCAGACAATAAACTCATGGCGGGGCGCAGCTGTCTAGTGTGATCGTTTGCTTGCAGAAGGGGTTCTGCACCATAGAGCATGATGCCCGGCCGCGACCACCTGTCGCCTCGCCCTCGACCGGTCACAATGGCGGCAGAATTGGCAGAACTGAGCGCTAACCCCGTGGTATCGTGCAACTTATCGATAGCCTTCAACTGCTGCAACATGACCGGATGACTGGGCTCATCAGCACAACCAAAATGGGTCATGAGAATAGGTTCACCCATCACTTGAGCCATAGATCGCAACTGCTCGAGGACCACCGGCACCCGATCGATCGCTATGCCCAAACGGTGCATACCGGTATCCACTTTGAGGAAAATGGTCAGAGGGGTAACGGGTCGACTATGGGCCAACGTTGTTAACTGTGACTCATCGGCAATGGTAAGCCAACAGCCATGCTCCGCGGCGAACAACACATCATCAGCGGCAAAAGGGCCCTCTAGCAACAAAATTGGCTGCTCAATGCCATGTAATCGCAACTGACCAGCCTCTTCACAGCTACACACAGCATAGGCCTTCGCCATGGAAGAGAGATGCTGGGCTATCTCAACCATACCATGCCCATAGGCGTTCGCTTTGACAACCGCGATACAGTCGCCAGATGCAGTCAATTGCTGTGCCAAACGAAAATTATGGGCTATGTTGTCGAGATGGATGATGGCACCACTAGGTCGAGCCACGCGAACTCCTAATATTCGTACTTGTGCTGAGAAAAGAGCGTCTGTGCGGTTTGCCAGCACGGACCAATACGACCGTCAGCGACAGGCACACCAGCCACTTCCACCACGGGAGCAATTTCTTTACTCGAGCTGGTAAGCCACACCTCGTCTGCCTCAGACAATTGCTGCAAGGTCACTGGCTGTTCAACGACGTTCATCGAGCCATCCCGGCGCAAAATATCGAGCAGAATTTGGCGCGTAATACCCGGTAGCAACTGGTGGTCTAGAGGTGGAGTAAACACCTTACCGGCTTTAACAATAAACACATTACACGCACTTGCTTCGGTAACTTCGCCCTCACTGTTGTACAAAATGGTCTCATCCAAACCCGCACCGTAGCCTTCTTGAAAGTGCATCACGTTACCGAGCAAAGCCGTGGATTTGATGTGACAACGACGCCAGCGCTTGTCCTCGGATAATGCAACGCGGTAGGCCTTGGCCTGGTTAGGATCGGGCACGGGCTCTGCAGCAATGCTGAACGCAAATGCATAGACCGTCGGTGGAACTTTTGTCGCATCGGGGTAAGCATGAAAGCGCCGGGTATCCGTACCGCGACTGACATGGATGTAAACACCTAAATTACCGCTGCCATTGCGCACTAACAATTGCTCAACCAACCCTTCCCAATCCATCGATGGCATGGCAATGCCAATCGCACTCAGACCCTCCGCTAACCGCAGCAAATGGGGTTTTAGACCCACAGTGCGGCCACCATAACTGGGGATGACCTCATAAATTCCGTCACCGAATAAAAAGCCGCGATCCATGGGTGAAATTCGCGCCTGTTGCATCGGCAAAAAATCACCGTTGAGATAAACAATTGACATTAAGGCTTCTCGCGCCGATAAAAACGCCTAGTTTACTGATCTGTAGCACTCGAAGCCAGTCACTCGTTGAAAAACTCAACGTACTATCATGGCGAGTAAACGGGCATGCTGCCCAGCATCCAGATGGTCGTGATCGAGCAGCTCCACATCTGTCAATCCTTCCATTTCATGAGGAAAAACCAGCCAGTGATCATCCGTTGCATTTACGTAATCCACCTCAACATCACAACGCGACCGCTGATAAAGCGCAGCAAATCGTACCTCGAGCTGCGGACAACGTGACTGCAAGGCCTGCTTTAAATGCCGCAAAGTATGCCCCGTGTCCACAATATCGTCCACGATGAGCACTCGCTTGAGTGACTGGCATTGCGCCACGACGGCCTCTAATCCTTCCGTACGCACCTCGTTGCCCCGCTTGGCGATGCCTTCGTAGGACTTCGCCGTCAGTATGGCTGTGCGACAGGCCTGACCCGTGCGCAGCAAAACTTCATGCACCACCGTGCAAGGGAGCGCGCCGCCTCGCCAAACAGCGATAAGTAATTCAGGATTAAATCGACTTTCCGCGACGCTCAGCCCAAGCTCAGTGGACATGGAAAAAATTTCTCGATGGCTGATAAATCGCTTCTGAACATCGCTACTCATGACACATATTCCCATGGCAACTTTTGTAGTCGCTGCTGATACACCTGACAACGATGGCTAGCACCACCGCCTGTGTGAAGTTCAAACTTGATGCGATCACCCTGACGGCACTGCGCTAGGGCATCGACCGCACTGGGGAGTAGTACCAAGGGCTTGGGGTATCCACCCATGGTTTGATGATCCCGCATCAGCACAATGGGTTGACCATTCGAGGGTAATTGCACCGTTCCTACCCCTACCCCCTCGGACAGCATACCGGCCAGCGGGGCCAGGGGAATATCACTAACAAGTCGATAACCCATTCTGTCGCATTGCGGGCTCACCGTATAAATAGTATTCAACAGTTGCCGTTTTTGATCTCTCGTCAAGCACTGCCACTGCGGACCGACAGTGGCCGCTAATGTCACAACACCACCAAAGCGATAACGATGACTCACACTCACGCGCCGCGCCTGCATAGATTGAGAGCGCGGGGACAACAAAATGGCATCACCGTCTTGCAGAGATCGCCCTTGAAACCCACCCAGCCCCTCTCTAATCACGGTACTGGCTGAACCGAGTACGCTAGGCACCTGAATACCACCACCAATGGCAATGTAAAGACGTGCCCCTCGCTGAGCATATCCCACCGATAAAATATCACCAGCCTCAAGGGCATGTGTCCGCCAAGATTCCACATAGCGTTGGTTGATCTGCACCGGGGCTTCAGCACCGCACACGGCGATATCAACAGGGCCATCCACTTCCATTTGAAAGCCGCCAAGCGTGAGCTCAATCACCGCGGCACCGGCCTTGTTATCTACCAGAACATTGGCGGCATGCAGCGCATAGTGGTCCATAGCGCCACCTGTGGTAAAGCCACGCTCGGCGACCCCACAACGCCCCAGATCCTGAATGGTCGCGTTGGTACCGGCCTTGTGCACATGCAGGGAAACCTTCACGCCACCCCCTCTAACCGCCCACCCAAGGCAAGAAAGGTCGCTTCATCAATGGGCGCAAAACGCACCTCATCACCGACGGCAAACAAAGGCTGCAGCTTTTCCACACAGGGGGCTAACGCCACTGGGCAGAGCCCAAGCACGTGCCAACCCGCCGGCGATGCAGTGGGGTAAATCGCCGTCTGTGATTCCGCTATCGCCACAGAACCAGCAGGAATCCGCTGCCTAGGTGAGGCTAATCGGGGCACGCTAAGTTGACTATCTAAACCGCCAAGATAGGCAAACCCTGGCGCGAATCCAAGGGCATATACCCGATAAACCAACGCGCTATGCAAGGTGATCACCTCATCAATCGTCATACCCTTCATCGCAGCGACAATATCAAGGTCGGGGCAATACTCAGGAGAATAGTACACGGGCATGGTGTGCAGCGTTGGCTTAGCCACATCTTGTACCACACAGGCATGCCAACATTGCGCTAGCCAAGCCTGCACCGCATAACGATTGACCTGCGATCTATCAAACGCCACCCAAATCGTGGTGTACGCTGGTACTATATCCGTCAACCACGCAGGGGACGTTTGATGCATGTATTGTTGCATCACATACATGCGATTGAGTAATCCCTCGCTCGGGGCGTCACCTACCGTCATGAGGACCGCTGACGTGCCTGCTGGAGAAAAGCGCACCTCAGCCACGAGATAAGACCTCACGAATACGCGTCACCGTTGTCACCGCAGCGGGATTATCGCCATGTACACAAACTGTATGCATTGGAAACCGGAGCTCGGTACCATCATGCGCCGCAATAACTTGACGTGATAACAAAGACGATACGCGAGCCAAAGCCTGGGCGTCACTTAAAACAGCTCCCGGCTGAGTGCGCGACAGTAAGGTGCCGTTTGGCGAGTAAGCTCGATCAGCAAATACTTCAAAGAGTGGGCTAAGCCCATACTGCTCACAGGCCACACGGTGATGTTCGTGATCACAGGTTGCCAATAACATGAAGCCCGCCCCGGGAAACACACCGGAGACTGTCTCAAGCACGCTATGCAATAAGCGAGTGTCTTGCATCATATCGTTGTAAAGCGCGCCATGAGGTTTGACATGGCTTATGGCCACAGAGAGATCGCTCGCCACGGCGTTGAGATCCTGCAATTGTTGCCGCAAACTGGTGCGTAAAACCTCGCGAGACAATGACAGACTTCGCCGGCCAAAACCTTCGCGGTCTGGATAGGACGGGTGCGCCCCTATTTGCACGTTGTATTGTGCGGCAAGGATGAGGGTCTCACGCATCGAGCAAAGGTCACCGGCATGCCCGCCGCAGGCTACATTAGCCATATCCAGCATCGGCATAAGCGCCGCATCATGTGGCATGCCCTCGCCTAAATCCGCATTTAACATCAAACGTGTCACGTACCTGCCACAACCTCAATATGCTCAATCAATAGCTGAAGACTATCACGACCTCGGAAGTGATTAACATCTAGACTATAGGCTAATCTCACCGTGACACCCTCAGGAGCTGGCCATTGCTCAGGGTCAATATTAAAGGCAATCCCATCCACAATGCTGGACACGTCCTGGGCGGGACTAAGTACACATTTCAAATGTTTGTCACCGACAATGCGTTGACTCACCAGGATAAATTCGCCATCGAAACGCGGCTCTGGGAAGCCTTGTCCCCATGGCCCCCCCTCTCGTAAGGCCCATGCCGTGTCTAACTGCAAGTATTCCAGCGGTAATTCGCCATCCGTATGTATCGTCGCCTGAAGATCATCCTCCGTAAGCAAACGCTGCGCGACGCGCTCAAAAGCGTCGCGAAAAACCTCAAACTTTTCCGCCTCCAAACTCAACCCTGCCGCCATGGCATGGCCGCCAAATTTGGTCAGTAAGCCTGGATGGGTGGTGGCGACTTCATCGAGGGCGTCACGCAAATGAAATCCAGGGATAGAGCGCCCCGACCCCTTGATTTCACCCTTATCTGCGGGCGCAAAAATAAGCGTAGGCCGATGGAAGCGCTCTTTCAGCCGCGAAGCCAAAATACCGATGACGCCTTGGTGCCAACGCTCATCAAAAAGACACACGCTATAACCCATCTGCCCGTCATTCACCACTCCCTGTAACGCTGTCTCGGCTTCGCGCTGCATACTGGCTTCAATAGCGCGACGATCACGATTAAATGCATCTAGCTGCATCGCCATGGCAAGCGCTCGCTGCAGATCATTTTCTAACAGACAAGCGATACCGATACTCATGTCATCCAAGCGGCCTGCGGCGTTTAAACGTGGCCCTATAGCAAAACCAATATCACTGGCGACAGCGCGCTGCGGGGATTTACCCGCCACTTGCAAAAGCGCACTGATGCCAGGGCGGCAGCGCCCAGCTCGGATCCGCAACAGCCCCTGATGAACAAGCAAGCGATTATTGGCATCTAATGGCACCACATCCGCGACTGTACCCAATGCTACTAGGTCTAAATACTCGGCCAGATTAGGCGCTGGACGATCGTTAAAAAACCCCGTATCGCGCAAGACGGCACGGGTGGCTAACAGGACATAGAAAATCACCCCAACGCCTGCCAACGCTTTGCTTGGGAAGTCACAACCCCGCTGATTGGGATTCACGATGGCATCGGCATCGGGTAAAGCATCACCTGGAAGATGGTGATCGGTCACAATGACCTGCATACCAGACGCTTTGGCAGCGGCCACTCCGGCAATACTCGCAATGCCGTTATCGACAGTCACAATGATATCGGGAGAATAATGCGCAGCAAGCGCGACGATCTCAGGCGTCAAGCCGTAGCCATATTCAAATCGGTTGGGTACCAGGAAATCCACCCAAGCAGCACCCATGGCGCGCAACGCTAATACGGCTAACGCACACGATGTGGCACCATCGGCATCGAAGTCACCGACAATCAGCAAGCGCTTGCCCGATACAATGGCCTCTGCTAGCAACTGACTCGCGACATCAATGCCTTTCATACGCGCCGGCGGCAATAAACCACTAAGTTCACGAGACAACTGCGACACATCTTCCACGCCACGCGCAGCATAGATACTAGAAAGGAGCGGTAAAGGGTGAAGCAAGGCACCCACTGAAGCGTCGGTTCGTCTAACGATACGCTTCGAAGCAGGTGCCATAGCGACTAGCGAACGACCTGAAGGTCGATAAAGGCCTGGATCTGGGGAAGATCTTTTGGCAACACGGTGTAGCGCTCTTCACGCTCGAATAAATCGGCCATATGCAGCGGGAGTGCGGGCTCATTCTCTTGACCGGATTTGATGATGGCCTCAGGAAACTTAGCCGGGTGAGCCGTCGCCAAAGTAATCATGGGCACGCTACGGTCTCGCCAACATTCACGTGCAGCTTTCACACCGATAGCCGAATGTGGATCAAGGAGGTATTCGCAAGCGTCAAAGACGCTGGCAATCGTTTCGACGGTGACCTCGTCACTGACCGCATAGGAATCAAAGTGCTCACGCAAACGCGCAAAGGCAGCATCATCAATCGATAAGGATTCCGTACGGCTACGTGCCATAAAGTTTGCCACAGCTTGGGCGTCGCGGTCGTGACATTCGAACAGAGCGCGCTCGAAATTACTCGACACCATAATATCCATACTGGGCGACAGGGTGTGCTCTAACTGATGCTTCTCATAGTGATTAGCGCTCATAAAACGGTGCAGGATATCGTTGCGGTTTGTAGCAATGACCAATTGATCGATGGGCAAGCCCATTTGCTTAGCCAAATAACCAGCATAAATGTCGCCAAAATTACCGGTAGGTACTGAAAACGATACCTTGCGATGAGGCGCACCAACAGATATACCCGCGTAAAAATAGTACACGATTTGCGCCATAATACGCGCCCAGTTAATCGAGTTAACCGCGACTAATTGACGCCCTTCTGGCAGGAAGGACTGATCGGCAAAACTTTGCTTGACCATTTCTTGGCAATCATCAAAGTTACCTTCCACAGCAATATTGTGCACCTTGGGTGAAATGACCGAGGTCATCTGTTTACGCTGGACATCAGACACACGTTGATGAGGATGTAGAATAAAGATATCGATATTCTCGCAGCGGCGGCAACCCTCAATCGCTGCAGAACCGGTATCGCCAGAGGTCGCTCCCATAATAACGACTTTTTGATCGCGCTTAATCAGCACATAGTCCAACAGGCGTCCCAATAACTGCAACGCAAAATCTTTAAACGCAAGCGTTGGACCATGGAATAACTCTAATAACCATTCGTTGTGACCTAATTGCACGACGGGCGCCACCGCCGGATGGCGAAAGTCGGCATAGGCATCGTCGATGATCGCTTTTAGATCATCGTCGGGAATAGCACCATCCACAAAAGGTGCAATGATCTTTAGTGCCAACTCGGGGTACGTCAGATTCGCCCAAGACGCAATGTCCTCACGACTATACACCGGCAGCTCGGCTGGCACATACAAACCACCATCACTGGCCAATCCGGTCAGCATGACTTCTTCAAAACTCAGCGCTGGCGCGCGACCACGGGTACTAATGTATTTCACTATTTCACCTATTTCCCAGCGCTCAACCCGCTAGGCTCTCAACGCGCACACGGACCACCGGGCGCTGGACAAATTCAAACTGCTCAATGGTGCGAACCGCCTCGATCATCTTACTTTCCAAGGTACGGTTGGTCAGAATAATGATAGGGACGCGCACTTCATCGTCAGGTGCTTCTTTTTGGATGATCGCTTCAATGCTGATGCCACGCACACTCAGGGCTGTAGCGATTTCAGATAGTACGCCAGGCTTATCATCCGCAGAAATGCGTAAATAAAAAGCCGTTTCCACCTCTTCAATCGGTAAGATTCGCTGTTTAGAAACCTCTTCAGGAGCAAAACCCATCATGGGAATCTGATTGCCACGCGCAATGTCGACGACATCAGCGATCACGGCAGAAGCTGTCGCTTCGGCGCCAGCACCGGCCCCGTAGTAAAGCGTTGGCCCTGAGGCGTCGCCATTTAGAAGCACCGCGTTCATGACGCCATTGACGTTGGCTATTAGGCGTTTTTCGGGAATCAAGGTCGGGTGAACACGCAACTCAATGCCGTTCTCACAACGCCGAGCGATACCTAAGTGCTTGATGCGATAACCCAGCTCTTCCGCATATTTCACATCCGCCGCATCGATATTGGTGATACCCTCGGTAAAACATTTCTCGAATCTGAACGGCATACCAAAAGCCAAAGACGCTAAAATTACCAGTTTGTGCGCCGCATCAATACCCTCAACATCAAAGGTTGGGTCAGCCTCCGCGTAACCAAGCGCCTGAGCTTCCGCCAATACATCGGCAAAGTCTCTGCCTTTTTCCCGCATTTCAGACAGAATAAAGTTGCCCGTACCGTTGATAATTCCTGCAAGCCACCTGATTTCGTTAGCTGCTACACCCTCGCGCACCGCTTTAATAATGGGTATGCCACCAGCAACCGCCGCCTCAAACGCGACCGTCACACCTTTGTCTGCCGCCAACGCCAGCAACTCGTTACCATGGAGGGCAATGAGGGCTTTATTCGCTGTCACCACGTGCTTGCCATGCTGGATGGCTTGCGTCACCAAGTCCTTGGCGAGAGTAGTGCCACCGATAAGCTCAATGACTAAGTCGACATTTGGATCGCGAACCACCTCAAACACATCACGCGACACTTTATAGGGCGTAATATCACACAGAGGGTTGTCGCGTCGCGCCCCGATGTGCACGATTTCAATACTGACACCTGCCCGAGCCGCAATGATGGCGGCATTACGTTGCAAAACATTTACCGTACCACTACCAACGGTACCAAGACCGCATATGCCAACTTTCAGGGTATTCAAAAGGAAATCCTCGACCAAACGTAATAAAGCGCCGCATTTTACGCTGCTTTAAAGCTAAGTTAAATGCTTTACAAGCCCAATTCGCGCGCTAATCGCTTCGCAGGGAGATAACCAGGAATGAGACGCCCATCCGCGGTCAATATCGCCGGCGTGCCGGTCACACCCATCTGCTGACCCAGTGCATATTGCTCTTCTACAGCCTTGCTGTCGCAGGTCTGAGAGGCGACACGATCGCCTTGCTTTAACTGTGTGAGCGCCAAGGCTGGATCCTTTGCACACCAGGCATCTTGCAACTTCTGATGCGAAGCACTGCCAATGCCTGCACGTGGATAACCCAAATAATGAACACTTATACCCAGCCCATTAATCGCCTCTATCTCACTGTGCAGTTTACGACAGTAGCCGCAGTCAACATCGGTAAACACATGAATCACAGCTTTTTCTTCGCCTTTCGCGGCAAAATTTATGGTATCGGAGGCGCTAATATCCGCTAGCAATGCCTTGCGAACAACGTTGCGCTTGGCTTCGGTTAAATTAACAAAAGAACCCCCTTGAACTTGAAATAACTGCCCAAGCAGGAAGAAATTGCCATCGGCTGAGGCGTATAGGGTATCGCCACCCACCAGTTCAACCTCAAACATTCCCGGCATCGTGGACGGTGTAATCTTGGCAATCGGAATATCAGGGCTCACGGCACGTAACGTTGACGCAATCTTATCGTTATCAGCCCAGGTCATCGGCATGACTGCCATCAGTAAAAACGCAACAATATATTTCATAACTATCCTTTTAACCGCGCGGGTGGTGGCTTCGGTGTAAATCTTTCATGCGCTGTCTTGCCACATGGGTGTAAATTTGAGTGGTCGATAAATCACTGTGGCCGAGCAGCAATTGTACCACACGTAAATCCGCTCCATGGTTCACGAGATGGGTGGCGAAGGCATGCCTTAGCGTATGAGGAGACAGCGATTTGTGTATTCCAGCACGCAAGGCATAGATCTTGATACGATGCCAAAAGGTCTGGCGAGTCATCATTTGGCCTCGATTGCTGGGAAAGGTGACATCACTGCTCGCTTGCGCGAGCAAGGCCTGCCGGCCATGCCGAAGATATCGCTCATACCACCACAACGCCTCTTCACCCATTGGCACTTGCCGTTCCTTGCCGCCCTTACCTGTAATTCGAATGACACCCTGCTGGGTATTGATTTGGGCAAGCTGCAAACTCACCAGCTCTGTCACCCTCAGGCCACAAGCATAAAGCACTTCAAGCATGGCTCGATCACGCAATTCAATAGCAAGGCTAATATCCGGTGCGGCTAATAAGCGCTCAACATCTTCCTCGCTAAGACTATCGGGTAATTTTCTACCCAGTTTAGGCGCATCCAGCAACAGGGTGGGATCCTCTTGCAGACGATTTTCGCGCAATAACCACTGGTAAAAACTTCGCAGACTCGACAGCGCCCTGGCCGTTGAACGCGCCTTCAGGCCTCGCGCCTGCAAAGAGGCTAAATAAGCCAGCAAATCGGCACTATCAAGCCGCAGCAATACCAGCTTACGCGCCTTCGCCCAGTTCCTCAGGGCCTCTATGTCACGCCGGTAGGCTTGCAGTGTATTGTCGCTGAGCCCACGCTCCATCCACAGACCATCCACAAACCGTTCAATAATGGCGTCATCGTCTAATGACAAATTTTTCTCCCACAAAAAAAGGCAGCCCTATTGGCTGCCTTATTCTATGCGCTTCTAAGCACTGTGGCGAATGTCTAACAACGCTTCGCCAAAAAAACTTACTTAACTGACAACTTCTCTTTAATACGCGCAGCTTTACCGCTGAGGTCACGCAAGTAGTACAGTTTAGCTTGACGGACATCACCGCGACGTTTAACGCTGATGCTTTCAACCAAGGGGCTGTAAGTCTGGAAAGTACGCTCAACGCCAACACCGTGAGAAATTTTACGCACAGTGAAAGCTGAGTTCAGGCCACGGTTACGGATACCGATGACCACACCCTCAAACGCCTGTAGACGTTCGCGGTTGCCTTCTTTTACTTTAACCTGAACAACAACGGTATCACCGGGTGCAAACGCGGGGATTTCCTTGCTGGTCTGTTCTTTTTCGAGTTCCGCGATAATTTTGTTCGCGCTCATGTCGTGCTCCTATAGCATTCTGGGATCGATGTTTATCGATCAGTCACATTACCTGTACTTATAGACTTGTCTGCTTACGCAAGTGGCACACGCTCTCACACGGGGGCCGTCTACATTGGTCCAGATCGTTATTACTCACCGGTCTTTTGCTGGGCAAGAAAATCGGCTAATAAAATTTCTTCTTCGCGGCTCATGCCGCGCTTTTCCAACAGATCAGGGCGTCTCAAATAGGTCCTACCCAACGCCTGCTGCAACCGCCATGTTTTAATACGGCGATGATCGCCGCTTAACAAAACCTCTGGCACTGCCTCGTCTTTATACACCTCGGGGCGGGTGTAATGCGGACAATCTAAAAGACCGTCCACAAAAGAATCTTCAACTGCTGACTCAGGATGCCCAAGCACACCAGGTAGCAATCGAGCCACAGCGTCGATAACGATCATGGCAGGCAACTCGCCTCCACTCAGCACGTAGTCACCCACGGACCATTCTTCGTCGACCTGAGCACGGAGTAATCGCTCATCCACGCCTTCATATCGACCCGCAAGCACAATGATTTCTTCGCGTGTTGCAAACATTTGCGCTGCCGCTTGGTCAAACCGCTGACCTTGTGGACTCATGTAAACCACTTTGGCCGCTGGATGAGACAATCGCATGGCAGCCAACGCTTTTTCAAGTGGTTCCACTTTCATCAACATGCCTGGACCACCCCCGTAGGGACGATCATCTACTGTGCGATGTCGATCGTCGGTAAAGTCGCGCGGGTTACTGCAGCGCAGCGACAAAACCCCTTGTCTAATCGCTCTACCAACCACACCGTTGTCAGCGATAGCAGAAAACATGTCGGGAAAGAGCGTGATAATGCCAAACCGCATATTCGCCTCTTTACCCCTGACTAGAACTCTGGGTCCCAGTCAACCAACATTTCTCCCGCTTCAAGGTCAATGGCCAACACCACCTGCTCCAAGATGTAGGGAATGAGACGCTCGCGTTGATCGAGACTACCCTCGCAGGCTTTAACCACCATAACGTCGTTAGCCCCGGTCTCAAACAGCGAATTTACCTCACCCAATAAAATCCTATCTTGGGCCGACTGCACGAAGACGCGCAATCCTTCTAACTCATACCAATAATAGTCCTCACCCTCTAAATCAGGCAGCGCACTTTCAAGCATGAGTAATTCGCAGTGAGCGAGCAACTCAGCGCCGTTGCGGTCATGAATACCGTCAATTTGCGCTACCAAACCTTTGCCATGAGGCTTAACCGATACTAGTTTTATCGGCTTCGCCACACCATCGGGGCGACGAAAAGCCACGACGTAATGGGCAATATCTTGGGGCTGGTCTAAAAAAGCATGGACTTTAACCCAGCCTTTAATACCATAAGCACCGGTAATTTTGCCGGCAACTAGGTACTGATCAGAGGGTGTAGCAATCATTATTAAGCTTTAGCAGCTTCCTTGACCAACTGAGCCACACGGTCAGACAACTGAGCGCCCTGTCCTATCCAGTGATTGATACGATCATTATCTAAACGCAAACGCTCTTCTTGACCACGCGCAACAGGGTTGAAGAAACCAACGCGCTCAATGAAACGGCCATTACGGGCGTTGCGGCTGTCAGCCACAGTGACGTAGTAGAAAGGACGCTTTTTTGAACCGCCACGGGCCAAACGAATAGTTACCATGTGTTTTTCCTCAAAGTCTCGTATTGAGACAGTTGTCATTCCTGAAGCAAAATAATGCTTCGTTTATTAAGGTCGCGGATTTTAAGGCAAACACACGCTCTTGCAAAGTCTTTTACATAAAAAAACCCCTTAATTAGGGGTTTACTTAAAAAATTAAATTATTGTTATTTATAAATTTTATAGAAAATTAATCAAATCACTTTCCACAAATATTCCACAAGATGTACACTGCTTTATTTAACAGAACACCATATCGCTATGAGATACATCATTACGCGCGGCAATAGCCTTCATTATCAGCGCACTTTCCCTAAGCATGTGCAAACCATCACAGGTCGTGCAATGTATCAGCGCCTCCAACTCAGCATGACAGCGGATGAGCGGGAGATTTTGCTTGCCAGAGACAGCCTCAATCAACAATTTGAACAAATCGTAGCGGCCGCGGAGGCTAGCTTGGACAACCCCCAGGCACTCAATACGACAGCTACCATGCTGGATATTTTGCAAAGCGCCAATAGAGAACAACAACTCAGACTTAACGATTTGTGGCAAGAATACTGCGATACGAAGCGGTTAAAAGGCCGCCAACGCCAAATCGCCAACAATGACTGGCAACGCTTTATCAGGCTTTCCGGCAACCTGCTTGCCAACGACGATAGTGACACCAATCGACGCCTTAATGCGGCTCTTCAAGCACAATTTAAAACTCGCCAGCAGCAGGTCAAAGCCAGCACGGCAAAGCGTGAACTCTGTCAGGTTATTGCCGCACTAAAACTAGGGGCCAAGAAACATCAAATATACTGGCGTATAGACCCACTGAAATCACCTTCCACTCTCAAGCAACACAGCGACGCCCTTAACATAAATGACATATTGATGATCACTGCCGCGCTCGGCAGCGATACCAGCAGCACCGATATCGATGCCCTATTACTACTAGCCTTAACTGGCGGGGTCACACCCGCCGATGTAGCGCGAATAAGACACAATGACCTGGCACTCGATCACGCGACACCCCATCTGGCGATACGTAACAGCCACAATCGCCTCTCTCGGAGGGTACCCATCCCTTTGGCGGCCGACTTTCTCATGCACAGCATCGACGGCGCGATAAACCTGGCTAACATGAGCAAAGGCTATATCAGTCGAATCAGCAGTGCACGCTTACAGCAGATTCTGAACAGACCCAACATCGGCATAAAAGACTTACTTTACACCTATAAAACTCGCTGCGGTCACGTTGACATAACGCAAAACAATCTCAGCGAGCGCGCAACTGAGCTACACGCGCTATTTTCACCCTAATCCCATACGAAAAAGGCACCCGAAGGTGCCTTTATATTACATGCCAGGGAAGCGACCGCCACCCGGCGGCATCATCCCGCCCATGCCGCGCATCATGTTCATCATACCGCCCTTGCTCTTCATCTTTTTCATCATCTTCTGCATTTGCTTATGCTGCTTGAGGAGACGATTGAGATCTTGCAAATCAGTACCCGAGCCCTGAGTAATTCGACGTTTACGCGAGCCGTTGAGAATATCCGGATTTCGACGCTCTTTGGGTGTCATGGAATTGATAATCGCCTCCATGCGGTCGAACTGCTTAGTATCCACCTTGGCTTGCGCCATCTGCGCGGCGACATTGCCCATACCAGGCAGCTTATCCAGCATCGACGTAATACCACCCATATTTTTCATTTGCTGCAACTGGTCTCGAAAGTCTTCTAAATCAAAGCTCTTACCCTTTTGAACTTTCTTAACCAATTTTTCCGCTTTGGCTTTATCAATTTTGCGCTCAGCTTCCTCAATCAAACTGAGGACGTCTCCCATACCCAAAATACGGGAGGCAATGCGGTCGGGATAAAAAGGCTCGAGCGCGTCGGTTTTCTCACCCATACCCATAAACTTAATGGGCACGCCCGTGATGTGACGCACCGACAGGGCCGCACCGCCTCGGCTATCAGCATCGGCTTTAGCCAATATGACTCCCGTCAATGGAAGTGCATCGCTAAACGCCTTCGCCGTGTTAGCTGCGTCTTGACCGGTCATCGCATCCACGACGAATAGCGTCTCGATAGGATTCAACACGCCATGTAGCGCTTTGATCTCTTCCATCATAGCTTGGTCAACCGCGGTTCGACCGGCGGTATCAACAATCAGCACATCGGCAAATTTTAGCTTAGCTTCTTTTAAAGCGGCGCTTACGATGTCGGCCGGTGCCTGATCCACAGCACTAGGGAAAAACAACGCCCCCACATCGTGGCTCAATGTCTCCAACTGTTTAATCGCCGCCGGACGATACACGTCAGCCGACACGGTCATGACTTTTTTACGCTGCTCTTGTTTGAGGTAACGCGCCAACTTACCGACAGTGGTGGTTTTACCCGCCCCCTGTAAACCCGCCATCAAAATAATAGCAGGCGGCTGGGTCGCCATATTGAGCGGCTCGGCGCCCCCCATGACAGCTTCCAGTTCGGCCTGAACAATTTTGACAAACATTTGGCCCGGACTAAGGCTTTTACTCACCTCTTGACCCAAGGCTCGCTGCTTGACACGCTCAACAAAGTCTTTCACCACAGGCAGCGCAACATCCGCCTCTAGCAGGGCCATGCGCACTTCTCTTAACGTGTCTTTAATGTTGTCTTCGGTTAGCTTGGCCTTGCCAGTAATCGTGCGAAGCGACTGGGACAGGCGATCGGATAAGCTCTGGAACATTGTCTATACCTTGTTTTTGTGTGGCACGGTGCCAGATGCTGACACCTAATAAGTGCGCTAGTATAACGAAGCCAGTTAAAACGGACTACCAAAACACCAAAAAATCGGCCACTATTAGACACGTCATCACAGCGTAGAGTCATATGGATATCAACAGTCTTTTAGCCCTTACCGCGATTGCCTTATACGGATTTCTTGCTGTCCGCCACTGGGGAGATGCCAACGCGTCATCCAGTAATCGACGGGACCATCTGCTAGCTCTCCTCGCTATCAGTATGCATTGGTGGCTGACCATTCAGCTAACCATGGTCGAGGGAGGCTACCTACTGTCCTTTATTAACACCGGTGGCATAGTTGCTGCCTTCGTGACGAGCATGGTGTTTTTGGCCAGCTTGAAACAACCCATCAATAGTCTTGCCAGCCCCACTTATGGCATTGCAGCGTTTGTCGTATTTGTCATACTCATCGACCCGCTGCCCGCCCCCGCCGCTGATGTTATGTCGGGCGGCCTTCTCAGCCATGTACTTCTGTCGCTCCTGGGCTATGCCACATTGACGCTTGCTGCGATACACGCCCTAGCTCTCGCGCTGCAGGAACAACGGCTTAAAGCCCGCCAGACAAGCCGCTTGCTGCGCTTTTTACCCCCTCTTCAAACCATGGAAAAACTCCTATTCCAAATCATTTGGGCCGGAGAAATTTTGCTGACCATGGGGATTATCAGTGGTGCGCTATTTTTAGAAGACATTTTTGCTCAACACCTCGTCCACAAGACGGTGCTCTCATTACTTGCGTGGTGCATTTTTGCCTTGCTACTTTGGGGTAGACACGTGCTAGGCTGGCGCGGCAATACCGCCGTCAAACTTACCCTGTCGGGCTTCGCTGTTCTGATGCTCGCCTTCTTCGGTAGCAAGCTCGTCCTTGAGGTGATCTTGCAGCGTGCGTAAATGTCAGTAAAAAGGTTGCCAATGACCACTTTTTTTTGCAAGATGATTAACCCTAACATTTGTGAGTATTGTTAACTCTTGAACGAAGCACCGCTGGGCCTTCTCTCCTTCATCCTTGTTACCTTAATCTTTTTATCCGCGTTTTTTTCGAGCTCTGAGACCGGCATGATGTCGCTCAATCGCTATCGTCTCAAGCATCTATTTCAAAAAGGCCATAGCGGCGCCAAACGCGTGACGCATTTACTGGACAAACCCGATCGGCTCATCGGCCTGATTCTCATTGGCAACAACATTGTTAATATTTTTGCCGCGACTATCACCTCGATTATTGCCGTGAGACTCTACGGCGATATCGGCCTCGTTGTTGGCCCAATTATTTTGACATTGGTGATTTTAATTTTTGCTGAAGTCACCCCAAAGACTATTGCCGCACTCCATCCGGAGCGTATCGCCTATCCAGCAAGCTTAATGCTACGCCCCCTCATGACACTGTTGTATCCCGCCGTTTGGCTAACCAATTGGGTCTCAAATGGTCTATTGCGTGCGCTAGGCGTGCGCCACGTAAAACACAGTGACAGTGATCATTTGAGCGCTGAGGAGCTTCGCACGGTCGTTAATGAAGCCGGGGCACTGATTCCTGCCCGACACCAGCACATGCTACTTAACATTTTGGATCTTGAGAACGCCGAAATCGATGACATCATGATTCCGCGCAGTGAAATCTTTGGCCTCGACCTTGAAGAAGAAGATGACGAAATTGCCGAACGCATTCAAGCCTGTGAATACAACCGCATCGTGGTTTACAGCGGCGATATAAACAATGTTCAGGGCATACTCCACCTGCGCAATGTATCGCGCATTTTCACGCCCGAAGGGCTAAGCCGGGAACTCCTGATGGAAAACATCAGTGAACCTTATTTTGTTCCTGAGGGGACACCGCTTCATACCCAACTTTTCAAATTCCAAGAGCTAAAACATCGATTTGCGATCGTGGTCGATGAGTACGGCGTGGTGCAAGGCATTGCCACCTTAGAGGATATCCTGGAAGAAATCGTGGGCGAGTTCACCTCCAATATCAGTGACAACATTGAAGAAATTTTCCCGCAGGCTGATGGTACCTACATCATTGATGCCACAGCGACCATTCGGGATATCAATAAAAACCTCGGCTGGGAACTTCCCACCGACGGTCCCAAGACACTCAATGGCCTGATTTTAGAGCACTTAGAATCCTTTCCTGAAGCCAGCGTAAGTGTCCGCATTAAGCATTACTGCTTCGAAATTATTGATCTCAGCGAAAATCTTATCCAAACAGTTCGCGCCACGGATCTCGACGAAGATTAGAGCACCATACCGTAGTGCTTACGGCGCTCATTGCAGCGCCGTAATACCTCAACACGCTGCTCATCACTAAGATCAATCCACGTACCAATTTCATTGATACTGCGGAAACAGCCTTCGCAAACGTCGTCTTGATTAAGCTGACAGGTATTCACACAAGGTGACGCTACACGGTGATCAATCACGCTCATCTACCTCAAGGGCACGCGCAAACAACGCAGCATTATCGACATAGTGCGCTGCACTCTGTTTGAGCATGCTTACCACATCATCAGACAGCGTTTTCTTTACCACGGCTGGGCTTCCCACAACCAAACTATTGGGGGGAATTACGGTTCGCTCCGTTACCAGTGCACCAGCACCGACAATGCAATTTTCACCGATAACAGCATGGTTGAGGACAATCGCCCCAATGCCAATCAAGCTGTTGTCACCCACCGTGCAGCCGTGGACAACGGCTTTGTGGCCAATGGTGACATTTTTACCAATTTTGGCCGGGCAGCCAGCGTCAGCGTGAACCACACTCCCGTCTTGAATGTTAGAACCTTCGCCAACGTCAATCTCTTCTGTATCTCCACGCAGTACGGCACCAAACCAAACACTGGTTCGAGGATGCAGGGTCACCGAACCAATCACATCTGCCGAGGGCGCAATAAAATGTCCTTCGCCAATAAGCGTGACGCGGCGCTCAGATAGTTTGTAGATCATGTTAATTCACCATAGATGGATACGCGTGATAGGCCGGCTCTTCGTAAGGATGCGCGGCAATCATCGACGCGATGACGTTGTTAAGGTATTTATCCTCGCACACAATCTCGACACGATACTCGTCTATTTGCGACAAGGTATTCGCCTGGCCAATAAATGGGCGAGCATCAGTCGTGGGTTGAAATTGCCCCTGCCCGAGCACTTGCCATGCACACTGGCTGTAATCACCTATCTTACCGGCACCAGCGTCAAACATCGCTTGCTTGACGACGTCAATGTGCGTTGCAGGGACATACACCACAATAACGACCATTAGGTGCTACTCCGCTCCTGCTGAGCGTCGTAATAGGCCACGGTGAAATCCTCAAGCTGCCCGTGCTCAATAGCCTGACGAATGTCGCGCATATGCTTTTGGTAGTAATGAATGTTATGAATGGTATTTAACTGAGCACCGAGCATTTCATGGCACTTATCCAGATGATGCAAATAGGCGCGACTGAAGTTTTGACAGGTGTAGCAATCACAGTGCTCATCTAACGGCAGCGTGCTCGTTTTGTGGCGTGAATTGCGTAACTTGATCACCCCTTTACTGGTAAAAATGTGCGAGTTGCGGGCGTTGCGCGTGGGCATCACACAATCAAACATATCCACACCACGGCGCACAGCCTCAAGCAGATCTGACGGCGTTCCAACGCCCATGAGATATCTTGGCTTATCTGCCGGCAATTTATGTGCCGTATGATCGAGCACCTTCATCATTTCGTGCTTAGGCTCACCCACAGACAAGCCGCCAATAGCATAACCATCAAAGCCGATATCGACTAATCCCTGCAGCGAAACATCACGCAAATCTGGGTACATACCCCCCTGTACAATGCCAAACAATGCCGCCGGATTATCGCCATGGGCTTTTTTGGAACGCTCAGCCCAGCGCAGAGATAACTCCATCGAGAGTCGCGCCTCATCATGACTGGCCGGATAGGGCGTACACTCGTCAAAGATCATCACAATATCAGCGCCCAGATCTCGCTGAACTTGCATAGAGCGCTCTGGGTCAAGCATGACCTTGTCGCCATTCACCGGCGATTTAAAGACCACCCCTTGTTCCGATATTTTGCGCATCTCCCCCAGGCTAAACACCTGAAAGCCCCCTGAATCCGTTAAGATTGGCCCCTGCCAACCAGCGAAGTCATGCAGATCACCATGCTGCTTAATAATGTCCGTTCCCGGGCGAAGCATAAGATGAAAGGTATTGCCTAAAATGATTTGGGCGCCTGTTGCCTCGATATCACGCGGCAGCATGCCTTTAACCGTGCCATAGGTCCCCACCGGCATAAATGCCGGGGTTTCTACTACACCTCTTGGAAAGCGCAACCGCCCCCGGCGCGCTTCGCCGTCCTGGGTATCTACCTCAAAGGTCATAAAACTCATGCGGTGTCCTCCGCGATAAACATAGCGTCACCATAGCTGAAAAAACGATACTGTTCGTCAACCGCTTCGCGGTAAGCTGCCATGACATTCGCTTTACCGGCCAGAGCACTCACTAACATAATCAGTGTCGACTCAGGTAAATGAAAATTCGTGATCAACGCGTCGATCACATTAAAGTGAAATCCCGGGTAGATAAAAATATCAGTATCACCGGTATAGGGCTGCAATTCTCCATGGAGGGCCGCTGTTTCGAGACTTCGAACGCTCGTCGTACCCACGGCCACGACTCGCTTGCCGGCCGCCTTAGTCTCGCTCACCATGCGACACACCTGCTCATCGACCTCCAAATACTCACTGTGCATTTTATGTTGAGTGACATCATCGACCCTGACGGGTTGGAACGTACCGGCACCGACATGCAACGTCACATAGGCAAACGCGACCCCCTTTTGGCGCAATCGGTCCAAGAGGGGCTCATCAAAATGCAGACCTGCTGTCGGCGCGGCAACAGCTCCCGCTTTTTCGGCATACACGGTTTGATAGCGCTCCCTGTCGGCCACATCATCTTCACGTGCAATGTATGGGGGTAAGGGCATGTGACCATGACGCTCAAGCACCGCACTCACGTCGTCCATAAAACGCAGCTCAAACAAGCTCTCTCGCCTTGCCACAACCTCAGCTTTAGCAAGCTCAGCACCCTCGCCTAGCCAAATAACGCTTCCCGACTTGGGTGACTTACTCGCACGGACATGGGCTAACACCGAATGTGCATCAAGCACACGCTCCACCAGAATTTCTAGCTTTCCACCACTGTCTTTCTGCCCAAAAACCCTCGCCGGAATGACCTTAGTGTTGTTAAAAACAAGCAAATCTCCAGGCTGCAAGAGCGCTTCAATATCAGTAAATTTGCGATGCGATATGGCGCCTGACGTCTTGTTTAAACACAGCAGCCGACTGGAAGAACGCTCTGGCATCGGATAGCGAGCTATTAACTGCTCGGGAAGTTCAAAATGAAAATCTTGCGTTTTCATAACCGTGTCAGCCAACCTCTTCGTGAAAAA
>DATHYR010000348.1:0-1534 GCA_035458985.1 Pseudomonadales bacterium | reverse complement strand
AGTAAACGCCCCATAAGGACCTTCAACAAAAACTCGCGTCCCCGGCTTTAAAAACGCCAATGATCTTGAGTGATCTCCCAAATCCTTCACCGTAATTCGCAAATGATTCTTGGTCGGCGCAGCCGACAAAGAATAAGGATGTGACATCAAGGCATGCCCGCGTGCAATAAACCGCCACCCAAAGAACTGCCCACCTTGCGCAGCCAATCGATCTAAATTACGCCCACTCATAATCACCGAAACAACACCAGGTCCTTCAACAACAACCTTTTCAACACGCAAATTAACTTTCAGTGATCGCCAAATAGGAACCCAGAATCTCCAGTATCCAATCGACAACGCCATCGCAACATATAAAGTAATCCAGTACGCCCGATTTAATGGATGATCAATAAACATCGAACCATTAACAATCTGGTGCATAAATGATGCAGCAACCGCGGCATAAGTCAGGATGTGAACCAACCACCAAGTCTCATAACTCATCTTGGCCCTGGCCTTCTTATATGAAGTCACACCTGCCATCACCATCAACACAAAACCAGCAAGGGCTGCCCACATCCACTCAAAGGTTGTTAGAAAGCTCCACATCTCTTTATACAAAGGAATCTGATCTTGTCCCGCAAAACCCAACACAATCAAAAAAACATGCGCACCGATTAAATACAAAGACCATGGCCCCAGCTTTCTGTGCCAGGTCACCAATCGATCATGGCCGACTCCGCGTTCGACAATCGGAATACGTGCCACCAAGAAGATTCCAACCACAGATAGATAAGTGCCCACCAACGCCGCCAAGCGGCTAACCGTCACAACCACCGAATAGAAATCCTGAAAATCCCCAGCCCTCAAGGTCGTTGCCTGCAGCGCCAAGGTCAGCCCCAACCCAGCGCCTAACATCAGCGCCGCCCAGTCAGTCCCTGCCGCCGAGTGCTTATAAATACGGGTCGCTTGAGTCATTGACCAATTACACCGCAGATTCCTGTGAACCAGGTGAGTAGCAACGGGGATTACCTCTTGATCCACCGATACCCTTTGACCATCATGAAATACGCCCAACTGATTCGCTTGCTGGTCGCTCGCGAGCTAACCCTTCGCTACAAGCGCAGCGTTATCGGAATCGGTTGGACCCTACTTAATCCAATGCTGACAAGCTTTGTTTTGTGGGTCGTCTTCTCATTTGTATTCGCATCTCGCCTGCCAAGTGGCCAGCAGTTTGCGCCATATTTAATGGCTGGAATTTTACTCAACACCTTCTTTAATCAAGGTCTTATGCAATCCGCCGAATCAATCGCAAGCAACGGCGGCGTGCTAACAAAGATCTATGTTCCACCTCAGATCTTTGCAATCTCCGCAGCATTGGCCGGTTTAGTTAACTTCTTTATCGGACTTATCCCACTTGCGATCGTTGTCTTTATCTCAGGCCAAACCCTTGCCTGGACCCTGCCGCTAGTTTTGATCGTCGGAATCTGTCTTGCATTCCTAACCGCCGGTCTTGGTTTAGCACTTTCAATCATGTTTATCCGCTTTGATG
>DATHYR010000347.1:0-10948 GCA_035458985.1 Pseudomonadales bacterium | reverse complement strand
GATGTCGCCGACGAAGCCGCTTGGCAAACCCGCGTAGCCTGGATTGAAGAGACGTTTGGGCGGCTGGATGTCTTGTTTAATAATGCCGCCATTTTGCGAGCAGGCACCATTGAGCAAACTACCCTGTCGCAATGGCGTGAGGTGATGGCGATCAATGCTGATAGTATTTTTATAGCCACGCAAACCTGTCTGCCTTTGATGGCAAAACACGGCGGTAGCATTATTAATATGTCCTCATCCTCAGCGCTGATGGGCATGCCAGAGTTTTGTGCTTACACGGCGGCTAAATCAGCCGTGCGAAGTCTCACCATGAGTACGGCGGTGTTGTGCAAGCAGCGTGCGAATGGCGTGCGTTGTAATTCGATTCATCCAGACGGTATCAACACGGATATGGTGCGCGAAATTGCCCCCAGCCTAGCCGCGCAAGGCGACAAGGATTACTCGCGCAGTATCCCTTTTGTGTGTCAGCCAGAGGATGTGGCGAATTTGGTGTTGTTTTTAGCCAGTGATGAGTCGCGCCACATTAACGGTGCGGCGTTGAGTATTGATAATACCGCCACCATTCATCCGCCTTACTAGGAGCATTTATGTCGTCATTTGAAGGAAAAGTGGCTGTGGTCACCGGTGGTGCGGGTCACATTGGCTCGGCCATTGTGAAAAATTTACTGAGCCACGGCGCAAAGGTTGTTTATTGTGGTCGTCGCGCGCCCGATGTAGCGCTCTTTGTCGGCGATAATGAAGCAGTGTTTGTCGCCGCGGATATACGTGATGCATCACAATCGCAATTGGTGATCGACACAGCGGTGGCGCGATTTGGCCGTTTAGATATCCTTATTAATAACGCCGGTGGTAGTCCGCCGGTCGCCGCTGCGGAAGCCAGTGCCAGTTTTACCGATAAAATCATTCAATTGAACTTAGTCGCGCCCATGGTGATGTCGCAGCAGGCCTACCACGCCATGCTAAAAAATGAGAGCGTTGGCAGTATTGTGAATATCTCCAGTGTCAGTGCGGTTAGGTCTTCGCCCGGCACAGCGGCCTATGGGGCCGCCAAGGCCGGTTTGTTGAATGCCACGGAATCACTCGCCATGGAATGGGGCCCCAAAGTGCGTGTCAACGCGCTGATTGTAGGCTTAGTGCATCATGATGCCGGGGTGGAGCACTACGGGGGTGAAGAGGGCTTCAAACGGGTGGCTAACATGCTGCCCATGAAACGCATGGCACAGCCAAGCGATATCGCCGACGCGGTTAACTTTTTATGTTCAAATCAAGCGGCCTATATTTCGGGTGCCGCCCTAGCGGTGCACGGTGGTGGCGAGGTGCCAGTATTTCTCCACCTCGCTGAGCAGGCATCACGCTAACAAGGCATTGACGGCCTCGCGCGCATTATGCACGGCGCCGTCGATATACCCAATCTCGCGGCAATCACCGACTTGGGTTACCTTGAAGCCCGCCGCCATCAGGTTATCCGCTAACGTGGTATTGGTTTGTGCACCTTGCGCAATAATGACATGGTCGGTTGTGAGCTGAATGGCTTGTCCATTGTGGTGATAGAACACCTTGCCGTCTTCTAGTTTGTCGATCGATACTTCAGTGTGCAATTCACAGCCATGCTCTTTTAGCAGGTGAATGACCCGCATACGGCGCACGATACTCAACTCAGGGCCCAAGTCGCGACTGGGCTCTAACAACGTGACATGGCGTCCGCGTTCGATCAGTAGTTCAGCAATTTCAACCCCAACCAGACCGCCGCCAATGATGACGACCCGCTTGCCCAGGGGCATCCACAATTTGCTTAGCTCGCGAACGAGTCCAATGTGATTGGTCAGGCCTAAGGTCTGCGCCGTGCTGACAAAAACACGTTTCCAGAGCGGAAGTTTGGCCATGCCACGGGTGTCGCCACCGAGTAACAGCCCCCGCATTTCTTCCCCATCAAACACGAAGTCGGCCGCTTTTCCTGGGATGTCTGGTGCTTGTCGATTGGCGCCGACCGCCACAATGACGTGGTCTGGTTTCAGCTCGGAAAGTAGCTCTGGTGTGGCTTTGGTTTGCAATTTGACGGTCACGCCAAGCTGCTGCATTTTGTGGCGGTGATAGTCGATTAATCGGCCGTTGGGTTCATAGGCTAGCGCGGCAATCCTAGCTGTGCCGCCCAGTTGGCTCGATTGCTCGATAAGCGTGACCTTATGGCCCGCTTCGGCCAAGGCGCACGCGCTCTCCATGCCGCCGGGACCACCGCCGACAACCACCATGTGTTTTTTATCGCTGGCAATAATGGCGGGCTGATGCTCATTGCCCACCGCGGGGTTTACAGCGCAGCAGAGTGGCTTGTTAACAAAAATCTGACTGACGCATATATAGCAGTAAATGCAGGGACGAATGCCCGCCTTGTCCCCCTTGGCGTATTTGTTGGGTAGCTCTGGATCGGCTAAGAGTTTTCTGCCCAGTGCCAAAAGGTCAAAGTCACCTCGTTGGATGTGTTTCTCGGCGCTTTCCAACTCAATACGACCTACCGCTATTACCGGTATCTTCAAGGCTTTTTTGGCCGCGATCGCAAAGGGAATATAGCCGTCGGGCTGATGCACGAGCGGACCTTCGGTAAAGGCGATGGCTTGTAAGTTGTTGCCATAGGCACTGACATCAATGGCCGCGGCGCCTGCCTCTTCGGCTAGCTTGGCGACAGCGACGAAGTCCTCGGGGCGAATGCCACCATCAATGCGATATTCCATGGCATCGAGTCTGACTAGGACGGGAAGTTGATCCTCACAAGCCGCACGCGTGGCGTGAATGATTTCAACTAATAGGCGGGCACGGTTCTCGAGGCTGCCACCATACTCGTCGTCGCGGTGGTTGGTGGCGGGTGAGAGAAAGTTAGCAATTAAATAGCCGTGGCCGGCGTGGATCTCAATCGCATCAAACCCCGCCTGTTGGGCGCGTTTAGCAGCGTTGGCGAACTGTTCCACCAGTAGCGCAATTTCATCTTTATCGATAGGGTGGTATTGCGGACCTTTACCGTCCGGGCCAGCCATCTTAATGAAGTTGCCCATTTCTTCGCGGGTTAATAAATCCATCATGTTGGTACGGCCGCGTTTTGGCTTAGACGCGACCCACATGGGACGTCCGGCCACGGTATCTTCCTGGGCGACTTTGCCACTGTGGTTCAGCTGGGCGGCAATTTTCGCGCCATGGGCGTGAACGCGGCGCGTTAACTCTCGTAATCCCGGAATAAAACGGTCTTCAGAAAATCCCACCATGTTAGGCATGGAGCAACCGGCGGGCCAAGCGACCGACGTAGTTTCTAGAATGATTAAGCCACATCCACCTGCGGCGCGGGCTTCATAGTAGGCTTGAATTTTCTCGGTACACCTGCCGTCGGTTTCGGCAAAGTTAGAGCCCATCGCAGCGAGTACGAAGCGGTTTTTTAAAGAGATAGTCCCCAACGTAAAGGGGGTGTTTAGAATGGCTCTCATGCAGCCAAGTTACTGGGCGTGTTATCGCGCAGCCCTAGCAAGATCATAGGTGTCGTAAGCAGAGCGGCTAGTATCCCGGTCCAAGCGCCCTTAATGTAGGTGTATTGCTCGGGGGTCAGGGTATCAGTGCCGGCGAAAAAGAGGACCAATAGAACCAATGGTGCCACAAAGAGCATGCCTATGAATCCGAATAAAATGGCATTCAACCAAAGTTTTTGAGGAAAGCGATTGACCAATTGGAGCATGAAGTGATCATCATTGTGTCCGGGCATCCAGCGATTTACTTTGCCTTTGCGCACCTTCATATTCTGCAGCGGGATGAGAATGAGCGCCACAATCCATGGCAATATAAACGCCGTGGCAAGTATATCTACCCCAAAGCTGTGGGCTCCCCACCAGATCAAATCGCCTTTGTCCTTCATTAGGTACCAACAAGCGAGGCCGTTAAAAAACGCATTCGTTAATCCATTTGTAGTAACTTCACGTGCCAGGTAGGTCTTGTAGTCATTTGGGAACATGTCACACTCCTTTAAACATAACAAATAATGTACTCAATGATTGGCTAATGAAAACCACACAATACGTCTAATTAATTGACAAAAACTCTCGCAATAAACTTAACGACAGAGAGGTTGCTATGAAAGACATTAAAATCGCCGCGTCGAGCTTTCAAAAACTACTCGATTACGTGGAGAGCTTAGGGCTCGATGTGGAAGCGGTTGCACAGGCTTCCGAAAGAACGTCGGCACAAATATTTGCGATGGCCGGTAACGAGGTGTTGTCCGCCAGGGAATATTCAAAAATGTATCGGCAGGCCGTCTGTCAGATGCAGAAAGTTCACCCCTACATTCCCTGGGCTGCTGGCTTGGGGACAGATGCTTTTGAGATGCTGTGTTACAGCATTATGGGCAGTGCTACGTTAGGCGAGGCATTGGAGCGCGCGGAGCGTTTTGAGCGTTTGCTGAGGCCTCTCTCCGGACGAAGTTTTACCCTCACCAAAGCCAATGACGAAGTGTATTTTGATTACCAGCTAGATGTAGCTAATGTCGCTTCTTTGTTTGCACCTGATTGCTGGGTACGAGCAAATACCTATCAAACGGTTGCTGTCGCCTCTAGTCTTGTTGTGTGGCATGCCTTCTGCGGTTGGTTGGTAGGGCATGCCCTGGAGGCGACAAAGATTTCCATATCACTGCCCTCCATTGGTGAAGCATATCGTGACAGTATTGAGTCTGTCACCGGCTGTGACGTAGAGTTTGAGTGCGCCCATAATAGATTAACCTTCCCGATTGAGTGCTTGGATTATCGCGTCGTACAAAATCAGGACTCCTTGCATTCGTTTCTCGATATGGCGGTTTACCAGTTAAGTCTCGTTGAGCGTCAGCCCGGTTCGATCACAGAGACGATTAAGCAGCTCATTGGTCAGGATGTGAAAGATGGTATGCCGTCATTTGGGGATATCGCAGAGCGTTTACATCTTTCCGAGTCAAGCCTGCGACGCAAGTTGCTCAAAGAGCAAACCAGTTTCCAATCGATAAAAGACCAAATTCGCTGTGATCTTGCGCTGAAATATTTATCTCATTCTGATGTCAAGATTAATGATGTGGCTGAACAGCTTGGTTTTACTGAGCCAAGCTCATTCGTTCGTTCATTCCGCAACTGGACCGGAATGACGCCAAAAAGCTTCCGGTCTCAGCATGCTAAGGGCTTGACGTTGACCTTGGCGTCGGCCTAAACGCTTCATGCATAGCGCCGGTGGCAATGGCGCTTTATTTTGCTTTGGCTTTTAGAGCCAGTGCCATCTTTATGTATTTCCTAGAGTATTGTCCTTATGTATTTTGATGTGTCTTATTACCTGCGTGTTTTAACGGCGGTGTGGAGAAAAAGCGCGTGGCCGAATCGCTATCGCACGCTCTTTTCGTTGTTAATACTGACGCCGATATTTTATCTTTTCAACGCTATCTGTTTTCTTTTGGACTATCTCCTTTTTCCCTCGCTTTGGCGTCAACAAGTGGTTTCCCCGGTATTTGTGATTGGTCATGCGCGAAGTGGATCAACCTTGATACATCGCTTGTTGGCAGCTGACGCTCAACGATTTAGTTATTTCCGATATTGGGAGACAAAATGCCCGTCGTTGTTACAAAAACATCTTGTTCGATGTCTGGCAGCATTAGATCGGGGTTGGCTAGGTGGTTTTTTTAATGCTCGAATTAAAGCGTGGGACGAAAAAACCTTTGGTCCGTTTAGGCATATTCATGACATGAGCCTTTGGCACTCTGAAGAGGATCAGTTTGTTATGCAGAGCGCTTTTGTCAGCCAACAGTGGGCGATGACGACACCATTGATGGATACCATCGATCTATTTCATGTTGACCACTTTCCAGAATATAAGCGCCAGCGATGGATGCACCACTACAAAGAGTGCGTTAAGCGCCAGCTACTATTTAATGGTGGAAATAAAATTCATTTGAGCAAAAACCCCGTCATGTCAGGTTGGGTACAGAGTATTCTCGATACGTTTCCCGATGCCAAGATCGCCGTGGTTGTGCGCAATCCTATGGAGTGCATACCTAGTGTGCTCAAGTTACTTGAGGGAAGTTGGCGTGCAAAAGGGTGGCATAAAGCGGCCTATCGGCCATCCACCCAGCGAATGATAGACATTTCGTTGGAAACCTTTACGCATCCAGCCGCGGTGCTTGCGCGTGCTGAAAATACGGCCTCGATAAGAATCGATTACCAGCAGTTGGTTAAGGAGCCCGCAGCCGTTGTGCACCAAGTGTATGCTTGCTTTGACTATGACATGAGTCCTGATCACGCAGCATTTTTGGCGCAATTGCAGCAGCGTGAAACAAAGCATAAAACCCACTTTACTTACCAGTTGTCTGACTATCCCATCACCGTCGCTCGCATTGAAGAAGCGCTCGGTGATTTTTTTGATGAATTTGCTTGGCCGATGTCTAGTCAAGGCCGCTTGAGGCGCGCCTGGGACATTATGATGAAATCTCTTAATACTGCGCGTGACGCGATCGATCAGGAGGCGTATTTTCCGGCCCCGGCAACGGATCGTAATCTGGCTGATGGCTATAAATACCTTATGGGCTTGGTCCATGTTGCGATTGAGCGAGGTTTTCACGAGGAGCGTCAGTTTCCTCAATTTAGAAACATGTTAAGCCCTATTACTCGCGCGACCATTGATAATGCGGATGCCATTTATTTTTATGCGCCCATCGATGGTCGTCGAAGTTATCGACTCACTACGCGCGCAGGTGCCACAGATCATTGGCGTGGGGTGTCAATCCAGCCCGGTGTCACGAAGGCGCCTCACTACGTGATTTTCGAAGCGACATGGGGTGATTTGTCGGGTGACAGTGGCGATTTGAAAGAGTTGACCCCGGGGACTCGCACTCAAACGGGGCGATTAGATTCCTCGAGTATGTGTGTGTCTGAGGATGGCACAATCGAGATTATTTTGGCGCCAGAGCGACCAGAGGGTTATGAAGGGAATTTTATTTCGACGTTAAAAATAGCGCATAAGCCTCACCCTTTTGATCCTGCAGTGCCTGCCGAGCGCTATGCAACCTACTTGACCGGACGTCAGTTGTTTAGTGACTGGGCGTATGAAGAAGCCCTACATTTTGATCTCGAGCCGATCGAGGCAGAGGCGTTAGACGCTGGGCCCTATAGTGTGGCGCAGGCGGCTGAAGAGATGATCAAGTGTGGTGATCTCGCCAAGCATCAAATGTTGTTTTGGAATGCATTTTGGACAATTCCCATGGGCACGTATGGTAAGCGAGATGGCAGCATAGAGGGTGTATGTTTTCCGCGTAATGCGTTTAATCAAATTAATGCCGCTTCAGGGGCGACCGGCGGTGGGATGAGTACCAATTTATATGCCGGTGGCGTGTTTGAGTTAGCGTATGACGAAGCGCTTATCATAGAAATGAATGTACCGATTGAGCCGCAATATATTGGTCTGCAGTTGTCCAATTTATGGGGGGCTTCGCTCGATTATGCCAATCATTTTGGCAGTTTGAATGGCCATCAAATGGTGCGTGACAGCGATGGTGGTATTCGGGTTGTTATTGCCCACAAAGACCCTGGTGTGGCGAATTGGTTGGATACCACGGGCTTGACAGAAGGTTTTATGGCGCCACGGTGGGCGTACAGTGAAACGCCAGATAAAGCGAGTTGGCCCACGATTAACGCAACAAAAGTTGCGTTTGAGGCGCTTCGCAGCCATTTGCCCGACGATATTGTGCTGACAACGCCAGCCCAACGTCTTGAGCAGCTCGCCATTCGTCGTCGTCACGTGTACAGAAGATTTAGACATTTTTAATGATGATTTGGAGAAATACATGAAGGTTTTAATAGTGGGTGGTACAGGTTTGATTGGTGGGCATTGTGCCATGTTGTTAAATCAAGATGGGCACGACGTTACTATCATGGCCCGTCATCCTGCCAAGGCGCCAGCCTTGGCCGCATTAGATTTTATGGCGGCGGATTACGTCAATGATGATTTTACTGGGGGTCAATTAGCCGCTTTTGATGCGGTCATATTTTCTGCGGCCGCGGATATCCGTCATATTCCCTACGATGGCAGTGCCACACCTGAGCAGCATTACACGCGATTGAACGATACGGCAGTGCCGCGCTTTGCAAAGGCTTGCCGTGACGCGGGGGTGAGCGCTTTTGTCTTGGTGGATACTTTTTACCCCCATGTGGCACCTCAAAAAATTGGGGTGTGCCCTTATGTCACTTCGCGTGCGAATACGGCTGCTGCAGTGCGTGCCCTCAATACGCCAACGTTTAAGGTTTGCAGTATTGGCGCGCCATTTATTCTTGGCCATATCCCGGGTTTAGAAATGCCTTACATCGACACATTGATACTCTATGCGAAGGGGCAGGTGCCTGATTTGCCTGTTTTTGCACCAGTGGGTGGAACAAATCATATGTCGGCAACATCCTTAGCCGAGGCTGTGCGAGGTGCACTCCTCCATGGTGAGGGCGGACGTGCTTATTTAGTCGGAGATGAAAATTATAGTTGGAAGGACTATTTAGAATGTTGGTTTCGTCTGGCGAACAACGCTCAAGACATCCCCGTGTCTGAGGCGGAACACCCATTGTTTCCTAATATGATTATGTTTGCTGGTGTTGGCGCCACCGTAAGCTATGAGCCTGACGCAGATGTGCTCAAGCGGCTTGATTATAGTCGGGGTAATATGAGATCAACGATTGAACATTTGCTGCACAAAGCGTGATCGTTAGGTGAACGTATTTGACAACAAAGATGGTTTTTTTTGTTCTTTTTGTTTGATGGAAATGACAATAGTCTGAAAGCATCTAATAAGAATTCGGTGTCGTTATGACCCACTACAATCGCATTGCTAACTTAATCTATTTGTATGCTCATCTTGTTGATGCAGGAGATTTTGAAGCACTCGGCGTGTTGTTTGAGAAAGGGTCGATTTTTTACATGCCCAGTACGTTTCAGGTTAAGGGTGGTCGTAATGTGACGGATCACTTTTCGAGGACAGTGAAGGTTTACCCAGAAACTGGGACGCCATGTACGCTTCATCAAGTGACCAACGTTTCGATTGAATGTCCGGATGGCGAGGGAGTTGCCTCGTCCAACTCGGTGTTTACGGTGTATCAATTTGCAGAAGGTCAGCCTATGCAATTGATCTGTGCAGGTAGGTACTACGACAGATTTATCCTTGAAAACACCACGTGGTATTTTCAAGAACGTTCCGTGGAGCCGCATTACTTTGGTGATTTATCTAAGCATATCTTGGATTCTGAGCCTTTGCTGCGCCCCGTTGTTGGGTAAGTTTTTTTGTTTACGTGAGAGATAATAATTTTTACAGGGGAAACATAATGAACCACACAAGTAAATTGTTTTTGAAAACAGTCATTGTATCGTCGATTTTATTAGCCAATGCAGCTTCAGCTAATAATGTGTTGGAGGAAGTGATTGTCACAGCTGAGAAGCGTGAGGCAAGTATTCAAGACACGCCCATTTCAATGGCGGCAATGACGGCCGAAGCCATTGAGCGTCGCGGTGTCACCGATATTTCCAGTTTGTTGAATGCCATTCCCGGTTTAGCCGGTTATGAAGCGCCCTCTGCACGGGGTAACTTCAGTCTAAACCTACGCGGTATAGGTTCTGGTAGTCCTAACAGTGCGTCGACAGATCCGGCTAACGCCATCTATATTGACGGTGTATATTTGGGCAAGGGTGCCGGTAACGGTGTTGATGCCATGGATTTAGAGCGCATTGAAGTCTTGCGCGGTCCCCAAGGTACACTGTATGGCCGTAACTCCACAGGTGGTGCGGTGAACTTCATCACCAAAAAACCCGGTGAAAAAGCGGGTTACAAAGTCAAAGTGTCTAGAGGTAATTACGGCATGTCAGCGTTGAGCGGTCGCTTTGACCTTCCGCTGTCTGACAGTGCCGGTCTGGCCATTAGCGGTTACAAGCGCGAGCGCGATCACCTGTATGGTAACACCAATCCTGATGTGCCAGGTTTTGAAAATATCAATCGCGATGGCTATCGTATTGCCTTCCGCTTTAACCCCAGCGATGCATTATCACTCGACTATGCCTACTCACACGATGAGTTAGATGAAAATGCGCAAATGATGGACGTGGTGGGTTTGAACCCACGTGATCCCGGTGTGGCGGCGGCGGTGGCGGCAAACCCTGCTTACGCATTTAATGTGCCTATCAACAGTGCTGAGCGTGCTCAAACCGTGGCGGCATTGGCGGGGGGTGTTAAGCAGTTGCAAGGTGCGGCGGCCTTTGTCCCCGCTTACCAAGCGTTCCTGTTACCCCAAGTATCTAAGTTCGTCGGTTGGGCGGACGACTACATTGCGTGGTCTGCCAGTGAATTAGCGAGTCGAGACAGTCGCCCCGCGAATGGTAGCTCAGACAGCGAATCACGCTCGATGAATAAAGTGGACAACCACGCTTTAACCCTGACGTGGGATGTCGACAACATTACTTTCAAGTCGATTACAGGTATTCGCAAAGTTGAAAACCTCAACCAGGGGGATTTGGACGGTATCGATAATTCACAGATCATCGGTGACTTACCACTGTTAACCATTGGTGGTTTGCTGTTTAACCAAGTCGTTCCCGATAATATTCCTGCTGGTCCTGTGAACTATGGCATCGGGGCAGCTGAAGAGTTTGGCTTGGCGCTCAACATGATCAATGCCATCGATGCTCGCGGCGCGGCGCCCATTTACAGCAACTATGCACACATTGATCACGATCAGTTCTCACAAGAATTCCAGATGGTGGGTTCTTCAGATACCTTGGATTACGTGTTGGGGCTCTACTTCTTCGAAGACGATGCTGAATTCCGCAATCACCGTGTAGCGTCGTTCCCATTGGCTACCTCGGATACCTCTTCCTACGACGTGAACAGTGAAGCCTTCTCAGTGTTTGGCCAAGCCACGTGGCGCGCCAGCGAATCAAGCCC
>DATHYR010000346.1:0-1126 GCA_035458985.1 Pseudomonadales bacterium | reverse complement strand
CGGCCGCACAGGGCCACTATTAGCAGATGCGGCAAAACCCAAGCAATTTCAAGAGGCATTTACCTTACAACAAGCGGTTTCGCAAACCTATTGCCAACTCAGTCACAGCCAAATTCAAGGCTGGAAGTGCGCCTTGCCCGTGGGTGAAAAGCAGATTTTAGGGCCATTGTTTTCAGACGCTTGTATCGATGCTGCAGATATTTGCCCAATTTGGCCCTCAAGCAAAGGCTTGGCACGTGTTGAACCTGAATTGGTGTTTACCTTAGCGCAAGATTTACCCAACCGTAGTACCCCCTATACTAACGCAGAAATCGATGCCGCCATTGGCTCCACCCGCCTCGCATTAGAGCTTATTCAAAGTCGCTACGACAATCCAAAAGACGCCACGTATTTTGAGGCATTGGCCGATGGCTTGGTGAATCAAGGTTTGTATTTAGGCCCAGCAATATCAGTGGCTAACGCATCTGAATTAAGCCAATTTACACTAACGGTCACGCTCGATGATGGCAACAACACTGTGCTCGAAAAAGCCGCTGAGCATCCTAATATCGACCCGAGAGCGGGACTCTATTGGCTGGTCAATTTTTTATCAAGCCAAGGGTTAACGCTGAGTGCAGGCCAACATGTGATCACAGGCTCCTATGCGGGTGTGTTAGATTTGCCATTCGACACTCACACTGAGATCCGTTTTGGCGAACTGGGTATCATTGCGACTCGCTTTAGCGCCAAAAGTTAACCTTGTTGTTTGATAAACATCACGGGAAGCAACAAGGCGCCAATTGGCGCCTTGTTGTTAAATATCGCTTCACTCATTTGACTTCAAGATAGGTTTGGCTTTGCCAATCAAAATAATAACTCGTCCCCTGCCACTCATAGACAGTACGGCCATCTTGCTGCTTAACCCGCGCATTGGCAGGTAAACTTTTGCGGCCAGTTGAGTACTGCACACTGGTGGTCACCCGTTCAACTGGGGCGACTGCCACTGGCTCAGACTGTTGATAAGGTACGGAAACACCTATGCCAGAATAAGGAGAATGCCAATAGTTGTTGCCCCAACCATTGTTCCAACCCAATCCCCAACCGTTGTTCCAACCTGAATGCCAACCTAAACCCCAACCACCGTTCC
>DATHYR010000345.1:0-1052 GCA_035458985.1 Pseudomonadales bacterium | reverse complement strand
GCTGTGCTGGCCCTCGTAAACGTATTGGTGTATTGCTGCTTGGCGTCGGAAATATTGGTGAAGCTTGGGTTAACTTGTTTAAGCGAGCCGTGACACCCTTGAATCTTGAGCTGGAAGCGAGTGTTGAATTGGTTGGCCTCGTCAGTTCGAGTAAAGCCTTAGTGCAAGATAAAGGGATCACGTTAGTGGATTGGCAGGCAGCGTTTGAGCGCGATGCGACCCCTTGGCAATATGAGCACTTGTTTGAACAGATCGAGCAATTGCGCTGCGATGAGCTGGTGGCGTTAGATATTAGTGCGAGTGCCAGTTTGAGTTTGCAGTACCCCGAATTTTTTGCCCGTGGTATTCACGTGGTGAGTGCGAATAAACTGGCTGGCTCAGGACCATTGCCATTTTATCGTGAGTTGAAAGACCAACTCAGTAATCGCCGTCTATATTGGCGCTATAACGCGAGCTGTGGTGCTGGCTTACCGGTTCAGCATGCCCTGAACGACCTGCATAACAGCGGTGATAAGGTAGAAGCGGTGGGTGGCATTTTCTCTGGCACCTTATGTTGGCTATTTGAAAAATATGATGGTGTGAGGCCCTTCTCTGAATTAGTGATCGAAGCTAGAGGTTTAGGGATCACTGAACCCGATCCTCGTGACGATTTGTCAGGCAGAGACATGCAGCGCAAGTTACTTATTCTGGCGCGGGAAATCGGCTACGAAATCGAACTTGAGGATATTAGGCTAAATTCACTGGTGCCAACGGCATTGGCGGATATTCCGCTCGAGCAATTTTTGGCGCGAGTCTCAGAGCTTGATGACGAACTCCTGCAGCAATTTACGGCAGCAGCAGAGCAGAATAAAGTCCTTAGATACGTGGCATCATTAGATACGCAAGAAGGAAGGTTGATTGCAGAAGTTGGCTTGCAATGGGTTGAACGTCAGCATCCTTACGCCAATTTAACGCCCGGTGACAATGTGTTTGTGATCCGCAGTCAATTCTATCAAGGTAATCCGCTCATTATTCGTGGACCGGGAGCGGGCCGTGAAGTCACCGCTGCCGCA
>DATHYR010000344.1:0-103447 GCA_035458985.1 Pseudomonadales bacterium | reverse complement strand
CTTGAGCGCCGCAGGTCCTGGCGCGGTGAGCATAATCGTGGGGTCATTGGCGGTGACGGCCGTGGCGACGATGCGCGCTCGAGGTGTGAGATGATTATGCTTAGCGGCAGCTTCGCTGCCGATTAACACGGCGGATGCACCATCGACAATGCCCGAAGAATTGCCTGGCGTATGGACGTGATTGATGGCGGCGAGGTGAGGGTATTTTTTCAGTACCACGTCATCAAATCCCATCGCACCTAACTTGGCGAATGAGGGCTTTAATCCTGCCAGTCCCTCAAGGGTGGTATTGGGTTTAATGAATTCATCGCGCGCTAAAATAACCGCTCCGTTGCGGTCGACCACGGGGATGACCGAGCGATCAAAGTATCCTTTTGACTGGGCGGCGGCGGCGCGTTGCTGTGACTGCAACGCATAGCGATCAATGTCTTCGCGCTGCCATCCTTCAATGGTGGCAATGGTGTCTGCGCCGATGCCTTGGGGAGCAAAGCCGGTGTGAATACTAATTTCCGGGTCGTTTGACCACGCGCCACCATTCACGCCCATGGGAACGCGGGACATCATCTCTACACCGCCGGCGACAACGAGATCCTCCCAACCTGAGGCCACTTTTTGCGCGGCGATATTGACAGCTTCCAAACCCGAGGCACAGAAGCGATCTAGTTGGACACCGGGCACAGACTCATCCCAATCAGCATACATGACCATCGACTTGGCAATGTCTGAGCCCTGTTCGCCAATGGGGGTCACACATCCCATGACCACGTCGTCGACATTGGCCGTATTGAGATGGTGACGCTGTGCCAGCGCTTTCAGCAAACCAGCCCCTAGCACGGTGGGTTTTACTTCGTGCAGGGTACCGTCTTTTTTACCCTTGCCGCGAGGTGTTCTTATCGCGTCAAAGATGTAGGCGTGATTGCTCATGAACGTTTGTCCTTTGTGTTGTTATCGACCTGATTATGTGTGACTGGTGAGCGGTGGAAAGAGTTAATTTGTGCGTGGCATCAAATGACTTCTTTTGCGGGTGTTGCGCTTGGGTCGGTGCACGACTAAAGTGTCGGCACTTTTGGAGGGCTTATGTTCTACGGTGTGGTTGATATCAGTACGTTTGTGTTGGGGACGATTTTTATCGTCCTTATTCCCGGGCCAAATTCTCTGTATGTGATGACGACTGCCTCGAGACAGGGCCATCGTGCAGGTTTTGCCAGTGCCTTGGGCGTTTTTTGTGGTGACGCACTGCTGATGTTGATGACAGCCATGGGGGCGGCAACGCTGCTGCAAACGCATGATACGGTGTTTACCCTACTGCAGGTGCTCGGCGCCGGCTATTTAATGTGGCTCGGTGTCGGTTTGGCGCGAGAGGCATTCAGTATTTGGCGTGCCGGCCATGTCGATGCCTCGGCACAACCTGTGATCGATAAGCGCCATCCTTTTAAGCGCGCCTTAGTCATCAGCCTGCTTAACCCTAAGGCCATCTTATTTTTTGTGTCGTTTTTTATTCAGTTTGTGTCGCCCGACTACGAGTATCCGGCACTGAGTTTTTTGATCCTAGCAAGTATCGTTCAAGCGGTGAGTGTCTTGTACCTTGTTGTGTTGATCTACGGCGGCGTAGGGCTGGCCAAATTATTTGCCAATCACGTCCGTTTAAGCGCTGTTGGTAATGGTATGGTAGGAGCGATTTTCTTAGTCTTTGGTGCCAACATGATACTGGGTGCGCTGTCACTCGTCTGAGCCTACAGCCAGCCCCAATGGTGCAATGCCCCAATGAGGGCACTGTTGGTAATGATAGAGCCCAAGGTGGTGCTGGCAATAATGGTGGCCGCGAGTTTGGCGTCGCCTCCCATGGCTCTGACCATAACGTAACTGGCAGCGGCTGTTGGGCCGGCGACCATCATGGCCAGTACCCCAAGATCCATCCCTCTAATGCCCAATAACACGGCCGTGGCTGTCATACCGACGGGAACAAAAATCAGTTTAAATGTGCTGGCAAGTAGTGTGCCTTTAAGGTTATTTCTGAGTGATTTAAGCGGTAGGCTAGCTCCGGTACACAGTAGCGCCAACGGCAACGTCATTTGGGCAAAATAGCTACCCGTTCGCTCAACCCAATTGGGGAGCCCTAGCTCGAACCAAGCCAGCGGTAGCGCCGCTACGATGCTAAGGATAATAGGATTCTTGGCAATCCCTTTGAGGGTTCTTTGAAGATTAAAACCGCCCTCAAGCCATCGACTAAGTGTGATGACGCTCAACACGTTATAAACGATGGTCACAATGCCCAAAAAGATAGACGCAACAGCAAGGCCTTCATTGCCATAGGCATTAAAGCTGTACGCCAATCCAATGATGCCCATGTTGGCACGAAATCCCCCCTGCACAACAACACCGCGATCGCGAGGTTCAGCAATCCATCGACTGGCTGCTTTTTCAAGCAGCAGGTAGGCGACTAAGGTGCCGAAAATGCCGATGGCTAACATGTTGGGATTGGCGGCCGTATGCAGTGGCGTATTGGCGACATTGATAAATAGCAGCGCGGGGAGGGTAATGTTAAAGACGAGTTTTGAACCCACGTCAACAAAGTGGTCATCGATATGCCCCGCTTTGTTCAACCAAACACCCAGCGCCATCACGATGAAAATCGGACCCGTAATGGAAACAGAGAAAACGAGACTTTCAAGCATGGTTATGGCGTGTCAAATGAGATGACGCGCATACTATCACGCCTTATAGGCAAAGATTAATCGTTGAATACTAATACGGCATCGTTATCGCGCACATAATGTGCCGTGCTGCCACTAATTTTCTCATCGCCCTTCAAATAATAAGAGGACACCGTCATGCTGCCGTCTTCATGCAGGGTGCTTCGCGCGACCACTTCGGTAATGCCCTGCAGATTGCCTGAGACTTCTTCTCGGGTTACAAAGATACCGTCTTCAAAATGTCCTGTACCGCGTGTTTGAAAACCGGCATTGGTGACATAGAAAAAAGCAATCGACTGTACTTTGGCATCCCAAAAGATGAGGCTTTCCCCAGCATAATCGCCCCTGTTGAGTGAGTGGCTAATCCGAATGGCGCGCCCACCTAAAATACGCTCCCAGCGTGAAATATCCTCTGCCACATTGCCCTCTTTATCGGGGCTAAATTGACCGCGATAGGTGTGGCCAACAAATGGCTCAAATGCTGACAATTCCTGCTGCATGCTTTGTGCAAAGCACATGGCGCTGAAAAATATTCCACCTACGAGTGCGACTAAGCGTGTCATATGCAAACCTCATGTTGTCTGTTTGCAGTGTAGTGCATTGCGTCAATTTTGCTGCCTGATTTGGCGTTAAATACAAGTTGACGTTTACGTAAACTTACCTAAACTTGGAGCATTGCAAGGAGTCTTATGAATGAGTCAGCGCTATAGCATTTCTGAATTGGTGAAAGAGTTTGGAACGACCTCTCGTACGATACGATTTTACGAAGAGAAAGGGTTGTTGAACCCAGAGCGTGAAGGGCAGCATCGACGCTACAGCGCGTCGGATAGAACCCGACTGAAACTCATTTTACGGGGTAAGCGCATCGGTCTCTCACTTGAAGAATCTCGAGAAATCATCGACATGTATGACCCCGTTGGCAACAACCGGCAACAGCTCGAACGATTGTTGCAGAAAGTGGCGCAACGACGTGAGCAGCTACACCAACAGTTACACGATATAGACGCTACCCTGCGCGATCTTGCAGAGGTGGAAAGTAAAGCCCAGCAAGCCCTAATGAGCCATAGAGGAGCAGCCAATGCCAAGTAAATACAAAGCCATGGATTTTGGTCTCGGCGAAGAGATCGACATGTTGCGCGATACTGTTCATCAATTTTGTCAGCGCGAATTAGCGCCTCGTGCTGCTCAGATTGACATCGACAATGACTTTCCGGCCGATATGTGGCGCAAGTTGGGCGACTTAGGTCTGCTGGGGATAACCGTAAGCGAGGAATACGGTGGCGCCAATATGGGCTACTTAGCACATTGTGTGGCCATGGAAGAAATTTCACGTGCCTCGGCATCCGTTGCCTTGTCATATGGGGCGCACTCCAACTTGTGCGTCAACCAGATCTATAAGAACGCCAACGCTGAACAACGCGCGAAGTATCTACCAAAATTGATCAGTGGCGAGCACGTAGGCGCATTGGCGATGTCTGAACCCAATGCTGGGTCGGATGTCGTGAGTATGAAACTGCGCGCTGAGCGCAGAGGTGATCATTATGTGCTTAACGGCAACAAAATGTGGATTACTAATGGCCCAGATGCCGATGTATTATTTGTCTATGCCAAAACTGATCTCGACGCGGGATCGCGGGGTATTAGTGCATTCCTCATCGAAAAGGGGATGCCGGGTTTCTCATGTGCACAAAAGCTCGATAAATTGGGTATGCGTGGGTCCAATACCGGTGAATTGGTGTTCGAAAATTGCTGCGTACCTTTGGAAAACCGCGTGGGTGAAGAGGGCGAGGGCGTCCGTATTCTGATGTCGGGCCTCGACTACGAGCGCACGGTGCTCTCGGGTGGGCCGGTGGGATTGATGCAAGCGGCCATGGATATCATGATCGACTACGTGCATCAGCGCCAACAATTTGGCCAAGCGATTGGGGAGTTTCAGTTAATACAGGCGAAGTTAGCGGATAACTACGCGCAATTGAATGCCAGTCGCGCGTACCTCTACACGGTAGCGAAGGCCTTGGACAATGGCCTTGAATCCCGCAAAGATGCGGCGGCGGTGATTCTCTACACCGCGGAACGTGCCACCCAAGCCGCACTCGATGCGATTCAAATCCTGGGTGGCAATGGTTACATCAATGAATACCCTGCCGGGCGTTTATTACGGGATGCCAAACTGTATGAAATTGGCGCGGGTACCAGTGAAATTCGGCGCATGCTGATTGGCCGTGAGTTGTTTCGGGAGTCCCGCTAATGGCCGTCTTGCACAGTAAATTGGACACGCGAAGCCCTGAATTTGAGACTAATGCGAAGGCGATGCAAGCCTTAGTGGATGATCTACGAGCGCGCTGTAGCAAGATTGCAGCAGGGGGTGGCGCCCGCTATCGAGAAAAACATACAGCGCGGGGCAAATTGTTGGCCCGGGAAAGGATAGATGCCTTACTGGATCCTGGTTCAGCTTTTCTGGAAATTGGTCAACTGGCGGCGATGGACGTCTACTCAGAAGAGGTGCCTAGCGCCGGGGTAGTGGCAGGTATTGGTCTGGTCGAAGGCCGCGAATGTATGGTGATGGCGAATGATGCGACTGTGAAGGGGGGGACCTATTTTCCGCTCACGGTAAAGAAGCATTTGCGAGCACAAGCAATCGCCGAACAAAATCACCTGCCATGCCTTTACTTGGTTGATTCAGGCGGCGCAAATTTACCGCACCAAGATGAAGTATTCCCCGACCGAGAGCATTTTGGACGCATTTTTTACAATCAAGCACGTATGTCCGCCAAAGGCATTGCACAAATTGCTGTGGTGTTAGGCTCGTGTACCGCGGGGGGGGCTTATGTCCCGGCCATGGCCGATGAAACCATCATTGTGAAAGAGCAGGGTACGATCTTTTTAGGGGGGCCACCGCTTGTCAAGGCTGCCACGGGTGAAGAAGTGACGGCAGAAGCGCTTGGCGGGGCTGATGTGCATTGCAAAATCTCCGGCGTGGCAGATCACTACGCGCACAGTGATGAGCATGCACTTGTGCTGGCACGGGCCGCTGTATCGCGTTTGAACCGCCCCGCCAAAACGCCCTTAGACTGTCTGGCCAGCGTCCCACCTAAATACAATCCGGCGGATATTTATGGTCTGATTCCCAAAGACTTAAAGCAACCCTATGACGTGCGGGAACTCATTGCGCGATTAGTCGATGGCTCGGATTTCGATGAATTTAAAGCCTTGTTCGGTACAACCTTGGTGTGTGGTTTTGCCCGTGTACACGGTTATCCAATCGGTATTGTGGCCAACAATGGTATCCTTTTTAGTGAGTCCGCTGTTAAGGGTGCCCACTTTGTCGAACTGTGCTGCCAGCGTGGTATCCCCTTGTTATTTTTGCAAAATATCACTGGTTTTATGGTGGGAAGTCAGTACGAATCAGGAGGTATTGCTCGTCACGGGGCCAAACTTGTGACCGCCGTCGCATGTGCCAATGTCCCTAAGTTTACGGTGGTCGTGGGTGGCTCTTTTGGTGCCGGTAACTATGGCATGTGTGGTCGCGCCTATGATCCGCGCTTTATGTTTATGTGGCCCAATGCCCGTATTTCTGTCATGGGCGGTGAGCAAGCCGCCGCGGTACTCGGTCAGTTAAAGCAAGACCGTGCCCACGCCCAAGGCGAGACGATCGACGCAGAGGCCATGGCCGCTTTTAAGCAGCCAATCTTGGAAACGTACGACCATCAAGGTCACCCGTATTATGCGTCGGCACGTTTGTGGGACGACGGTGTCATCGATCCTTTGGATACGCGGGATATCCTCGGTTTGGCAATTTCAGCTTCACTTAATGCTCCGATTGAGCCGACGCGCTTCGGCGTATTTAGAATGTAGGTGGCCATATGAATCAGCCCATTGATTATCACTTGGACGAGCGAGGTGTTGCTACGCTGACCCTCAATCGTCCCGACGTTCACAATGCGTTCGATGATGGCATGATAGAGGCCATGCTCGAATGTTTTACAGCGCTTGGCAATGCCTCGACCGCAAGAGTGCTGGTGTTAAAAAGTGCATCAAAGAGCTTTAGTGCGGGTGCCGATTTGTCCTGGATGCAGCGGATGGCCGACTACGACTTTGATACCAATTTGAATGATGCCGGCCGAATGGCGGATATGTTTAACGCGCTCTATCACCTGCCCATGCCCACCCTTGCGGTGGTCAATGGCGCAGCGTTTGGTGGGGGTGTTGGGTTGGTCGCCGCGTGTGATTTTGCGTTAGCAAGCCCCAAGGCATTGTTCTGTTTGTCAGAGGTGGCGTTGGGTTTAGTACCGGCGGTCATCAGTCCCTATGTGGTTGAATCAGTGGGACTAAAATCGTTTAAACGCTTAGCTATGAGTGGTGAGCGTTTTAGCGCTGATCAAGCGAAGTCGATGGGGTTGGTGTCACATCTTGTCGATGAGGAGGCGCTAGAGGTCTCGCTCGAGGCGATGCTGGCACAATTGTTACGCAATGGTCCGGCGGCTATGGCAGCCAGTAAAACACTGGCACACGAGGTGGCCTATCGCCCTATTGGCGAGCAAACCAAACAACACACCAGCCAATTAATTGCCAGTATTCGCGGCTCAAACGAGGGCCGTGAGGGCATTCGTGCCTTCCTTGAAAAGCGCTCAGCGGCTTGGCGGGAGAACGTATGATACAGCGTTTATTAATTGCCAATCGCGGTGAAATTGCTTGTCGAATCATTCGCACCGCCAAGCGCTTGGGGATGCAGACTATTGCCATTTATTCTGAGATCGATGCCCGCGCTCAGCATGTGCTGTTGGCTGACGAAGCCTACTGCGTAGGTGCAGCATCGCCATCGGCGTCTTATCTACAGGCGGACAGGGTCATCGCTATTGCCAAGCAGGCACGTGCTGATGCGGTGCATCCTGGCTACGGTTTTCTCAGCGAAAATGCCGCGTTTAGTCGGGCCTGTGAGGCCGCAGGCATTATTTTTGTAGGTCCCTCGCCTGAAGCCATTGAAGCAATGGGGTCAAAATCCCAAGCCAAGGCGACCATGCAGACCGCCGGTGTGCCGGTGGTGCCCGGCTACCATGGGGATGATCAGCGTGAGGAGGCCTTGTTGGCCGCCGCCGATGCCATTGGGTATCCGGTGCTGCTAAAAGCCGCCGCTGGTGGGGGCGGTAAAGGCATGCGAAGGATTGATGAGTCGTCTCAGTTTCATGAAGCCCTAGCCAGCGCCAAGCGTGAGTCGCTTGCGAGCTTTGGCGATGATCACATGCTGATCGAAAAGTGTTTATTGACACCTCGTCACATAGAAGTGCAATTGATCTGCGACAAGCACGGTAACGCGATTTATGTGGGTGACCGCGACTGTTCAGTACAGCGCCGCCATCAAAAAATTATTGAAGAGGCGCCTGCGCCCGGCTTGACTGCTGCCCTCCGACAAGCCATGGGTGAAGCCGCTGTAGCGGCCGCTAAGGCGATTAATTACAGCGGTGCAGGCACCATTGAGTTTCTATACCAAGACGGTGAGTTTTATTTCATGGAAATGAACACCCGTCTTCAAGTCGAGCATCCTGTCAGTGAAGCCATTTCAGGGTTGGACTTGGTTGAACTTCAGTTGTTAGTAGCGGCGGGAGAGCCGCTGCCCCTTGCGCAACACGATCTTGCTCTGCGGGGGCACGCGATTGAGTTACGCGTCTATGCAGAGGATACCGACAATGACTTTTTACCCGCTGCCGGTCGGCTTGAGCGCTATCGAGAGCCGAGTGAAGAACCTGGCTTGCGTATCGATAGTGGTGTGGTCGAGGGCGACACGATCAGTGCGTACTACGACCCCATGATTGCTAAGATCATCGCACACGGAGAGAATCGTGCGGCAGCCCTTGCACTAGCCCGTCGGGCGGTGGCTTCGTTTGCCATTGAGGGTTTTCATCATAACCTTGATTTTCTCTACCGCGTGTTGGTCGATGACACGTTTTCAGACGGCAGCGTTTCTACAGCTTTTTTGTCACAGCGTGGGAGCGAGCTTGTTCGCTGGCATGAACGCTTGCCACTGGGTGCAGTGGTCGCTGTGTACAAGGTGTTGTCACTCTCTGCTGATAGCCTTTGGCAAGCACGACCATATTTTAGAATGAACCTTGCTGCATCGTCTCGACATGTCATTAATGGGGAAATCTGGACGGTTGAACCCCATGGAAGCGCATGGCGGCTTTCAGAGGGCGCCTCATCACTCATTATCCATGCTGAATTGCACCATCAGCATCTGGTCGTGAGCTGCGATGGCGCTCAGCATCACTTCACCATGGTGTCATGTCGCGAGGGTGTCAGGGTCTTGGCGGCGCGTTCGGTTGCTTACGTGCGTTGGCCAGTCCCCGAATGGCAACAGCACGATGCGGCGGATGATGCTGCCATGCTTGCCCCAATGAATGGTCGAGTGCTGGCATGCAATGTGGTGCCCGGCACTCGCGTTGTTCAAGGGCAAACGCTGTTGGTGATGGAGGCCATGAAAATGGAATACACCCTTAAAGCGCCGTTTGACGGCGTGGTGTTAGGCTATAGAGCAGCGGCCGGAGAGCTTGTGGAGGGGGGGCAGATGTTGATTGATTTTGAAGCCTTGGAGATTGTGCTATGAGTCTTCCAGCGAGAGTGAAACTGGTCGACGTCGGGCCCCGCGATGGTCTTCAAAATGAAGCCCAGCCTATTTCAGTGCAAGCTAAAGTGGCCTTGGTGGAAGGCTTAGTCGCTGCTGGCCTTACCCACATTGAGGTTGGGGCATTTGTGAATCCAACGTGGGTGCCGCAAATGGCCAATAGTGAGCAGGTGATGCAAAAGATGGCACGCTTGGCTTCGGTCAGTTACCGTGCGCTGGTGCCTAATGTGCAAGGTTATCAACGTGCCAAGGCTGTCCATGCTAGTGAAGTGGCGGTATTTACCGCGGCCTCGGAGGCGTTTAATCAGAAAAATATCAACTGTAGTATTGATGAAAGTTTTCAACGGATCGAAAGTATCTTTGCGGCTGCTCAGCAAGACAATGTGGCAGTGCGGGGTTACGTCTCGTGTGCGCTGGGTTGTCCTTACAGTGGTGACATTGATCCTGCGAGTGTATTGAGTGTTTGTCAGCGGCTATTAGACCTTGGTTGTTATGAGGTGTCGGTTGCCGATACCACGGGCGTGGGCACGGTCGGTAGTATGCAGCGGCTGCTAGATCGGCTTGTGCCCGCGCTTGGGTCAGAGGTCATTGCCCTGCATTGTCATGATACCTATGGACAGGCATTGGCTAATATTGCCTGTGGCTTACAGTATGGTATAGCCACTATCGATGCCTCAGTCGCGGGCTTAGGTGGTTGTCCATATGCCCCCGGCAGTAATGGTAACGTGGCCACTGAGGATGTGGTGTATATGTTAAATGGCATGGGCATTCAAACGGGTATTGATTTGGCAACATTAATCAGGGTGGGTGAGCAAATTTCCGGCGTATTACAGCGTCCTTCGCGCTCTCGCGTGGCACTGGCGTTTCGCAGTGTGAAATAGTGACGATTTAGTCTTAGCAAACTCGTCGGCAGATGGTAGTATCCGCGTAAACGAAAACAATACGGAAACGTCTACTATCATGAGTTCTAACCCCATTTTCATCCCCTATGCTGGGCATATGTTGCTTGAGTCGCCACTTCTCAACAAAGCGAGCGCCTTTACTCCTAAAGAGCGCGCTGAGTTTAATTTGGATGGTCTGTTACCCTCTATTGTAGAAACCATTGAGGAACAAGTTGGGCGCGCCTACGAACAGTTATCTTCGTTTGATAAAGCGCTCGATAAGCATATTTTCTTGCGCAATATTCAAGATACCAATGAAACCCTTTTTTATCGTTTGGTGGTTGAGCATTTAGAAGAAATTATGCCGCTCATTTATACCCCGACGGTGGGTGAGGCCTGCCAAAACTTTTCGCATATTTATCGCCGTGCTCGAGGTCTTTTCATCAATTATGAGGACCGTCATCGCATTGATGAAATTCTGCATAACGCCACCAAGCAAAATGTCCGTGTTATCGTTGTCACCGATGGCGAGCGTACCTTAGGCTTAGGTGACCAAGGTATTGGCGGTATGGGTATTTCTATCGGTAAGTTATCGTTGTATGTAGCGTGTGGCGGTATCAGTCCGGCTAACACGTTGCCTGTGGTATTGGATGTTGGCTGCAACAACGAAGATTTATTGAATGACCCTCTTTACATGGGCTGGCGCCATAAGCGTATTGAAGGAGAGCAGTACGACGAATTTGTCGAAATGTTCATTCAGGCGGTTAAACGTCGCTATCCCGACGCCATATTACAATTTGAAGATTTTGCTAATAAGAATGCCAGTCGCTTGTTAGAAAAGTACCGTGATCAATTGTGCTCGTTTAACGATGATATTCAAGGTACGGCCTCTGTCACCGTGGCGACGTTGATTGCTGCTGCACATGCTAAAGGTGAGAGGCTCTCTGATCAACGTGTGGTGATCGTTGGTGGGGGGTCCGCTGGGTGTGGCATTGCAGAATCGATCATTCAAAAAATGGTGCGCGAGGGCAGCGATGAAGAGGAGGCACGTCGCCGTATTTTCTTGGTAGGTCGCCATGGCTTGTTCCTCCAGAGCATGGATGATATGACCGACGGTCAGCAGAAGTTAGCGTACCCTGATGAATTGATCAGTGATTGGGCCAGCAGCGAAGTTTTACATTCAGTCGTTGAATACAGTAAGGCCACGGTACTGGTTGGCGTAACGGGTAAGCCTGGGCTGTTTGATGAGCTTTTGATGAGTATTATGCAACGCAATACCGAGCAGCCGATTGTCTTCCCCTTGTCTAACCCGACGTCTCACATGGAAGGTATTCCTGCGGATATTCTCAAATGGACCCACGGTAAAGCCATTATTGCTACTGGCAGCCCGATTAAGCCCATTGAAATGAATGGTGTGACTTATACCATTGCCCAGTGCAACAACAGTTATATTTTCCCCGGTTTAGGCCTTGGTGTTCTGGCCAGTAAGTCGACCCGTATCAGCGACAGTATGTTGATGGCGGCAGCGGAAGAATTGGCTCGTCAATCGCCACGAGTGCAACACGGTAAAGGTTCTTTGCTACCACCACTCAGTAACATTCGTCGCATCAGCCACGCGATTGCGTTGGCGGTATACAAGCAGGCAATTGAGGATGGGTATGCTAAGTTGCGTGACCCAGAAGAAATGGATGCTCGTATAGAGCGTTTTTGGTGGCACCCTGAGTATCGCGCTTACAAGCGTATATCTTTCTAAAAAAAAGCGGCTGTTGCCGCTTTTTTTTTGATCGGGTCTAAACCATAGAAATGATGATTGGATGTTCTCGTACTTGGCCTGGTGTTATGGGCTTACACTTTTTTAAAACTCATGGTAGATCTGTCTTTGGCCACTTCATCCGGACGGAAAATTTCACCGTTCATCGCGATGAAAACGCCCGGCGGAAGCAGTTGGCATGCCGCCGTGGCAAAACCAATGTTGTAGACAGCGTCGCTGGCAATAATTCGTGCGGGTTGCATCGCACCCACTAAAACAACGGTTTTATTATCCAAATCACCAATGGCTTGAGCGGTCTTCACCATGGTGTCAGTGCCGTGGGTAATTAAAATATGTGCACTTTGACATTCATGGACCGCTTGGCGTATCACGGCTCGATCGTGATCGTCCATTTCAAGGCTGTCCTTTTTCAGCAGTGAAACGACGTGGTATTCAAAGTTTACGTTAGCGTCGTGCAGCAGACGCGCAATCTGCGGTTCACCGATTTGAAATTCACTTTGGGCGTCGAAGTAAATCTTATCGATGGTGCCGCCGGTGGTAAAAATATGCATGATGGATCCTACAGGGTGGTAAACAATTCGTTAGCAGGAAGTCGAGATTTTGGAAGCCCGGCATTGAAATCTTGAGCAGAAGCATAACCAAAACAGATCATAGCTACAGGCTGCAGACCTTTCGCATCTAGGTCAAAAGCTTGGCGAATACCGGCCTTGTCGATGCCCTCCATGGGGACAGCATCGATACCAAGTTGTGCGGCTGCCATGAGGCAAGCGCCAATGTTTAAATAAACTTGTTGGGTGGTCCACTCAGGGATGTCTTGGTACTCATGGCGATGAATATTGACGAACATCCGTCGGGTATTTTCATAGGTCGCCCGCGCTTCAGGGGTAGGGTAACGTCCATCGGATTGTTCAATATTGCCAATGTGTGACAGATATTCATCGCTGATCTCTGATTTGGCGCAGTACACCACAGAGTGTGAGGCGTTGAGAATTTTGCTGGCGTTGTATGCCAAGATACTCTCTGCAGGGGCCGCGGCAGCGGCCAGCGTTGCTTTCCCCTGCGCATCACTGGCGACTAAAAAATGCCATGGCTGCGAATTCACACTCGAGGGAGCTAATCGCATCACGGCAGTCAATTGTGCAAAATCTGGCGCACTGATCGTTTTTTTCGGATCAAAGGCTTTGGTGGCATAGCGTTTGGCGGCCAACTCTGCAGGTGTCATTGCTAATCCTCATGTTTATAGATAACGCCGTCTTTCATGACAAACTGAATATTTTCAAGCAGCGTGATGTCTTGCAGTGGATTGCCTTTAACCGCCACAATATCTGCCAATTTTCCCGCACTCACAGTACCAAGTTCGTCGTCCATGTTTAATAATTCAGCAGCGGTTTTGGTGGCACTGACAATCGCTTCCATCGGCGGCATACCCGCCTCGACCATGTAACCAAATTCACGGCCGTTTAGACCGTGCGGGAAAACCCCCGCATCTGTACCAAATACAATGGGTACGCCCGCTTTGTAGGCACGGCTGAAGGTATCTTGAATTAAGGGGCCAATAGCCGCGGCTTTGGGGCGAACGAGCGCGGGGTAATAACCTTCTTCTTTTGACATTTCAGCCACCCACTTACCTGCGGTGATGGTGGGTACATAGAAGGCGTTATTGCGCTTCATCAGGTTCATCGCCTCGGTATCCATATAAGTACCGTGTTCCACGGTTTTGGCACCTGCGCGCAGCGCACGTTTCATGCCTTCTGCACCATGGGCATGGACAGCAACATGGAAGTTATAATCCTTAGCTGCGGCCATAACGGCTTCGAGTTCTTCGTCGCTGAACTGCGGATTATCTCCACTCTTAGCCACGCTCAAAACACCGCCTGTCACGGTTAATTTGATGAAGTCAGCCCCGTCTTTGTAGCGCTGACGCACCGCTTCCCAAGCCTCGGCTGAGCCATTTAAAACGCCCGCTTCAGGTCCTGGGCTGCCCATCAAATCATGGCGAAAGCCGTTGGTGGGGTCGGCATGGCCACCGGTGGTAGCGAGGCTCTTACCTGCCGTAAAAATACGAGGGCCAGTGGCCTTGCCACTGGTAATGGCGTTGCGCAGTGCAATCGTGGCGTTGAAGTTATCGCCAGGGTTGCGCACGCTAGTAAAACCCGCCATCAGGGTTTTGTTAGCAAAGTAGGCGGCATTTAAGGCGTAATCGCCGGCGTTGCGGGTAAAGCGGCCGAGATAGGAGCTACGATCGTATTCACCATCAAGGTGGACGTGCATGTCCATCAAACCCGGCATCACCGTGTACTCTCGCAAGTCAATCAGTGTGTGCCCGGCAGGGTCAATAAAGCCTTTTTCAATCGATTGAATACTGTTACCCTCAATAACAATCGATACGTTGTTACGTGGCGTTTTTCCCGTGCCGTCGATCAAACTGCCAGCATAGATGATGTCGCTGTGCGCTGTATGACTCAACAGCGCGCAAGTGATTAAACTTAAAAGGTGTTTACGCATGTCGCTCTCCTGTTTGTGAGCGGGCCGAAGACACCTAATCGAGATTGGGTAGGTGTCGCTCGCTATCCCATCCGCCTAGATTCTTCCACCGATTGACGATCCAGCAAAACAATTCCGCGGTTTTTACGGTGTCATATCTGGCCGAGTGTGCTTGGCTGTTGCTAAATTCGATACCCGCGGTCTTACAGGCCTTGGCTAATACGGTTTGGCCGAGCGCTAAGCCAGATAACGAGGCGGTGTCAAAACACGAAAAAGGATGGAAAGGATCGCGTTTGATACCGCTGCGATCAACCGCTGCCCGCAGAAATCCATGATCAAAATGTGCATTGTGGCCAACCAATACGGCGCGTGTACAGCCACTTTCTTTGACCGCGCGGCGCACGTGATTAAACAATTGTTTGAGGACTTCCTCTTCCGATTGTGCTTCGCGATTGGGGTCGTCGGGATCAATACCTGTGAAATCCAAGGCTGAGGCTTCTAAATTTGCGCCTTCAAAAGGCGCCACTTGATAATCAAAGGTGGGGCCGAGGCAGAGTTGACCGTCTTCATCCATATCGATAATGGTAGCGGCAATTTCGAGTACGGCATCGGTCGTGGCATTGAATCCCCCAGTCTCTAAATCGATGACTACTGGCAGAAAACCCCTAAATCGCAGCGCAAGCGGCGATTTTTCATACACCTCGGGGTTTAAAAAGGCTTCATCCATGTGGGGGTCCTTAAGCGATCACTCGCCACTGCAATGTTTCACCCGCACGTAAGGGGGTAAGGTGTTCTCCACCAAAATCGATGGTATCAGGTGCCGTCCAAGTTTGACGCGCCAATACAATACGATCTTCGTGACGTGGGAGACCATAAAAATCAGCTCCAAAGTCACTGGCGAAGCCCTCTAGCTTATCGAGAGCACCCGCCGCTTCAAATGCTTCGGCGTAGAGCTCGATCGCAGCGTAAGCGGTATAGCAACCTGCACAGCCACAGCCGGTCTCTTTGCGGTGTGTGGCGTGTGGGGCAGAATCGGTGCCTAAGAAAAATTTAGGGTTGCCGCTCGTGGCCGCTTTTATCAGGGCTGCTTGGTGGGTGTTGCGTTTTAAAATGGGTAAGCAATAAAAGTGAGGGCGGATACCCCCTGCCAGCATGTGATTGCGGTTATAAAGTAAGTGGTGGGCAGTGATGGTTGCCCCAACATTTGGGCCTGCGGCAGAGACAAACTCCACGGCATCAGCGGTGGTGATATGTTCGAGTACCATTTTGATACGCGGATAGGTGCCGAGGATCCAGCTCAGTTGTTGATCGATAAAGGCTTTTTCACGGTCAAAAATGTCGACATGGGAGGTGGTGACTTCACCGTGCACCAGCAAGGGGAATTGGTGTTCTTCCATGGCGGCTAGCGTGTCACCAATATTCTTGAGGTCGGTCACCCCTGAATCTGAATTGGTGGTGGCGCCTGCGGGATAGAGTTTGGCTGCATGTACGAAGGGATGGGCGGCTGCCGCTGCAATGTCAGCTGGCGTGGTTTTATCGGTGAGATAAAGCACCATGAGCGGCTCAAATTGTCGTGGGTTAGCGTCTTGCGCGGCATTGATTCTCGCTCGGTATGCCAAGGCTTGTTCAACGTTCATGACCGGTGGAGTGAGATTAGGCATGATAATGGCGCGGCCAAAATAGCGACCAGCATCGCGACATGTCGAGGCAAGGTAGTGGCCGTCGCGAAGGTGAATGTGCCAGTCATCAGGGCGACGAATTTCTAAGCGTTGCATGCAGGTGTCCATCCAATATTCGTTTAACAATGGGGCAGCATGTTATCGCAAATGCTTGCAGGCGGACAGACTCCTTCAGAATTTTGTCTTGGCGCCGATAGCTGTCGTAATGGAGGGCGGCACCCATGTTTGTTCGATATCTCATTTTGGTTAGCTGGAATTTTTTGGTGGTGCTACCGGCACAGGCCATTCAATACAGTGCTGACGTTGGTCAAGCACAGTGGCGTGTGTCGTCATCGCCTTTTGAATGTCGTGTCACTCAAGACATCCCGATTTTGGGGGAGGCGCGGTTCTCGCAACGGGCGGGCGATAGTCTCAGATTTGAAGTCGAAGCGTCCAGTGAGCTCCCTGTAAAGGACAGCGCGAGTATTAATTTGGTGGCGCCGCAGTGGAACAATTTTCTAAATGGCCGTGAGGTGTCTCAATTTTCCATTGAGCGACGCGATCGAGTGCGCTTCGATGAGGCCTTAGCGAAAGAGATTCTCGAAGGTTTGTTGTTGGGGTATTCCGCCGAGATACGCGATAAGAGCGCGCAGACGATGCAAAAAGATCGTATCGCCGTTGTTCCAGTGCGCTTTCGTGCCGCTTACCGCGATTTTCAGGATTGTATGGCACAGTTGCTGCCTTATAATTTTGAGCAAATTCAAAGAAGTAAGATCACGTTTGTCAACGGTGGTTATCAGCTCTCTGAAAAGGATAGGGAGCACCTTCGCGATGTTGCCCGCTATGTAAAGGCCGATAATGAAGTAAATGCTATTTATATCGACGGACATACGGATAGCATCGGCGATAGAAATGAAAACTTTGAATTATCCCGCAATAGAGCTGAACAGGTCGCCTTATATCTCATACAGCAGGGTGTAAATCCTGACTTTATTGCGCTTCGTTATCATGCGGATTTTTATCCCGTTAAGTCCAATGATACCGCGAGTAATAGAGCCCTCAACCGTCGCACAACTATCAGATTGGCAAAGGAGCCCAATGAAACCATTCGCGATAGGCTCTACAAAGCGATGGCGAGCCGAGATACGCCCCAACCCGTTGATGTAACGCCCTAATCATTCCGCTAATTATTGCTGAAATTCAGGCATGGATGCGGTAAAATCTGCCCCCTTAATTTTGGGGCGAGTTCGCAGCTCGCCCGCCTTTATTGGAGAGCGGATGCATGGCTGATATTAAAAAAGTCGTACTGGCCTATTCAGGCGGTTTGGACACCTCTGTTATTGTGCGTTGGTTGCAAGATACCTACCAGTGTGAGGTGGTGACATTTACTGCCGACATCGGTCAGGGTGAAGAAGTCGAACCAGCACGCGCTAAAGCTCAGGCGCTGGGCGTCAAAGAGATTTACATTGACGACCTTCGCGAAGAGTTTGTCCGCGACTACGTGTTTCCTATGTTCCGCGCGAATACCATCTACGAAGGAGAGTACTTGTTAGGCACATCTATCGCTCGTCCTTTGATTGCGAAGCGTATGATTGAAATCGCCAATGAGACAGGGGCTGATGCTATTTCACACGGCGCGACGGGTAAGGGTAACGACCAGGTTCGCTTTGAACTTGGTGCCTATGCTCTCAAGCCCGGCGTACGTGTTATTGCGCCTTGGCGTGAATGGGATCTGACCTCACGCGAAAAACTCATGCAATACTGTGAGGAGCGTAATATTCCCGTGGATTTCTCCAAGAACAAGAAGAAGTCACCCTATTCGATGGATGCCAACTTGCTGCACATCAGCTACGAAGGTGGCATTTTGGAAGATCCCTATGCTGAAGCGGAAGAGTCTATGTGGCGCTGGAGCGTCAGCCCAGAGGCAGCGCCCGACAAGGCAACGTATCTTGAGTTAACCTACCGTGGTGGCGACATTATCGCCATCAATGGCGAGGAGATGTCTCCCGCGTCTGTGCTTGCCTACCTGAATAAAGTGGGTGGCGAGAACGGTATTGGTCGTTTGGACATTGTTGAGAACCGCTACGTGGGCATGAAATCACGCGGTTGTTACGAAACACCCGGCGGTACCATCATGCTGCGTGCTCACCGTGCGATTGAATCCATTACGCTTGATCGTGAAGTGGCTCACCTGAAAGACAGCCTAATGCCTAAATATGCCGAACTGATTTACAACGGCTATTGGTGGAGCCCCGAGCGCAAGATGCTACAAACCATGATCGATGAATCACAAGCCGTAGTTAATGGCGTGGTCCGTGTGAAGCTTTATAAGGGCAATGTGACCGTGGTAGGCCGTAAGTCGGAGGACTCTTTGTTCGACGCCAGTATTGCGACCTTTGAAGATGACGCGGGTGCCTATAACCAAAAAGACGCTGAGGGCTTTATTAAGCTTAATGCCTTGCGTATGCGAATTGCGGCCAACAAAGGTCGAGGTGTTTTGTAACCGATCATTTGATTAAAAAACCCGACTTTTTGTCGGGTTTTTTTATGCCTAGCATTTTTTTTCTACTACGCTGCATCTAAATGAATACGTGGGTCCGTCTAAGCCATGAACCCGCTCAGTCAAGCGACTTTCATAAGAAGTCGTCACGTTAAGGAAGCTCCAGTGAAAAAACTAAAAACCATTATCCTACCCGTGCTTATCCTTGTGGCCAGTGTAGGTATTTACCAAGTGTTACACGCCACTAAACCAGAACCCGAAAAGAAGGAGGACGCCCCCAGACCGCTTTCTCTATTCGTTGAGTCTGTCCGCCAAGTGGATAAAACACTCAATGTGCAGGCCACCGGTGAAGTTCGCGCCCGCAACGAAATTGATGTAGTGGCCCAGGTATCTGGACGCATCGTTGCTATGAGTGATGCCTTTACAGAGGGGAGTGCTGTCTCGCCTGGTGAGGTATTGATTGAAATTGATGATCGCGATTATCGCGTGGCGGTTGCCAGTGCCGAGGCACGCGTTGCTGAGGCTGAAGTCCGTCTGGAGCAGGCCACAGCCGATGCTGACGTGGCGCGTCGGTTGTTGATCGACCGGGTTAATCCCACTGCCTTGGCTCTCAAAAAACCACAAGTGGCACAGGCAAAAGCAGCCCTTAAAGCGGCCCAAGTGGAGCTTCAGCGTGCTCAATTAGATTTAGAACGCACCAAACTCACGGTGCCGTTCAATGGTCGCGTCAAATCACGAATGGCCGGTCTTGGTCAATTTGTTACCCCCGGCACACCGCTTGGTCGTGTCTTTGCTACAGACCAGGTGGAGGTGCGTTTAGCGTTGACCGATGCCCAATTGCGCACCCTCGGAAAGCACATGGGGTTTGTTGCTGACAGCGAGCAAGAGGCGCCGCGAGTGGTGTTTAGTAATACCATGGCAGGGTCAACGCACTACTGGCATGGTTATTTGAAGAGTATTGATGCCGCCGTCGATAGCCACACCCGCTCAATTTATGCCTTAGCCGTACTTGATGCGCCCTATCATCAAGACGGAGAAATTCCCATGGCGGTTGGTATGTATGTGGAAGCTAGTATCGCAGGGCGCGAGGTTAGCCAAGCGACGTTAATTCCCCGCAGCGCGCTGCGTCCGGGAAATATTGTCTTTACTATTGAAGACGGCGTATTGCGTCGCAATAGCGTGGATGTGATTTTCCAAAGTGATGATTTTGCTTTGGTCGATGCCGGTGTTCAGCCAGGACAGGATGTTGTGGTCTCACCAATACGCAATCCCATCGATGGCATGGCGGTAGAGGGGCGTTATCTTGATGCTAGCAATATCGCTAATGGCCACGTTCAGCCAAACGACAATATTAATTAAGGGGTGATGCCATGAACGGTTTAATTGCATGGTGGGCCCGCAATCCTGTCGCAGCCAACCTACTAATGATCGGTATCGTCATTACTGGTTTCTTAGGTTTCATGAATATTGAGCGGGAAGCATTCCCAGTCATTAAAGCGAATAATGTTGAGGTTATTGTTGCGTGGCCGGGCGCTGCCCCCCAAGAAGTTGAAGAACAGATTATTGTGCGCATCGAAGAGGCCCTTACCGATCTGGATAATATCGATCGCATTTTTGCCAGTGCCAATGAAGGTTCAGCTTATATTTGGGTACGAGCCTTGGGTCCCGTCGATATGGGTGCTTTTGTTGGCAATATCAAGCGTCGCGTCGACGCCATCAGTTCGCTGCCTCGAGATATCGAGCGGCCTATTGTGCGAGAGCAAATTTATCGCGATCAATCCATGCGGATTGGACTCTATGGAGATATTGGCGAGCGCCAATTAAACCGTTTAGCGGAAGATCTTCGTGATGAAGTGGCCATGTTACCTGGTATTTCTATCGTGGAGTTATTCGGTACGCGGCGAGAAGAAGTCTCTGTCGAATTGTCGGAAGCGGCTCTGCGTCGTTACGGTCTGAGTTTTGATGAAGTGGCTCGCGCGATCGGTGCCACCTCAGTCAACGTCTCTTCCGGTCGTGTACGCACAGAATCAGGCGATATTTTATTGCGCGCACGAAATTTAGCGAATACTCAAACGGAGTTTGAAAACATCATTCTTCGCCAAGATATCGAAGGCGGTATTCTGCGAGTAGGTGACGTGGCGAAAGTCATTGATGGCTTTGAGGACGAAGATATTCTCGCCACCTTGAATGGTCAGCCAGCCGTATTGATCCAGGTGCTTTCGCAAGAGCACATGGACGTTGTTAAGGCCTCCGATTCGGTTCATCAATGGGTTGAAGAGACTCAAAAGCGCCTTCCTGAAGGCGTTGGTCTGACGATTTGGTGGGATAATGCCGATGTGTACAAAGGGCGGATGGAAACGATCATTAGCTCGGCTATCACGGGTTTGTTGCTGGTGTTCATTATCTTGATATTAACCCTGCGACCTAAAGTAGCGTTATGGGTGACGGTTGGTATTGCCACGGCCTATATGGGCTCTCTGGCCTTGCTACCCTCTGCCGATGTATCGTTGAACGTCATCTCAACCTTCGCCTTTTTATTGGTGTTGGGTATCGTGGTGGATGATGCGATCGTGGTCGGAGAAAGCATTCACCATACGGCTCAGCAACGCGGTGGTAGTGTGGAATCTGCCATCATGGGAACGCAGTTAGTTGCCAAACCTGTCATGTTTGCCGTGTTGACGACCATGATTGCGTTCATGCCGTGGTTGTTCTTGTCGGGAGAAGATGTGCAAATTACCCGTCATATATCCATTGTGATCATCTTGTCGCTGACATTCTCGCTGATTGAGGCCTTTTTTATCCTGCCGGCCCACCTGAGAAAACTTGCGCCAGAGAACAGCGATTCAAAGTATGTCGTGGTACGTAAATTTCTATCGTTGCAGCAGGCGATTGCTCATTCGATCATACGCTTTGCCCGCACAACCTATCGTCGCAGTCTAGCCTTTAGTCTCCGTCATCGCTATGCCACTGTGGCGGCGTTTGTAGGCGTGTTTATTGTTTCAATGGGTGTCTTTAGCTCGGGTTGGGTCAAGTTTTCCTTTATGCCCGAGATTGAAGGCGATGGCATTTATATTAACGTGGATCTGCCCAATGATACCCCCTACGAGCGTGCATTACAGATCTTGCAGCAAATTCAAGCCGCTGAAAAGCAGTTGGTGGATGAGGTCAATGCCCAAGCTGAAGAGGGGCAGGGTAAGTTGGTCGAGAATTGGTATACCCGGTCACGCCGTGACAGCGTGCTAGCGATGGTAAAACTCGTGCCCCCCTCTGAGCGTGACCTATCCGCCAAAGATGTCGCCCTGCGTTTGAAAGAATTAATTGGCGATGTGCCAGATGCTGAAGAAATTACCGTTAACTACACCACCAATGATTCTGTGCCCCGTTTAAGTTACGCGATCAGTCACCCTGATATGGAGACCTTGTTGGCTGCCAGTGAGGCGCTACAAGCTAAGCTTCGCGGCTACGACTCGGTGTACTACGTCCGCGATGACCTGCAAGGTTCAGTCAGCGAATTACACTTCACGTTGCTTCCAGGCGCTGAGCGCATGGGTTTAACCCTGCGCGAAGTATCGCGCCAAGTCCGCCAGGCGTATTACGGTGAGGAAGTTCAACGTCTGCCCCGTGAAAACGGCGACGTGCGTGTGATGGTTCGCTATCCCAAAGCGGATCGATACAACTTGGCCAGCCTGGAAAATTTCCGCCTGCGCACGCCCGATGGTAGTTTAGTGCCACTTTTGTCGGTCGTAGAGGTAGAGGTGTCGTCAGGCGTAAAAGAGATTAAACGTCGCGAGCGTCGTCGTTCTGCTACCGTGAATGCCAACCTCACCTCTGACTTGGGTCGCGATATTCAGAAGGACCTCGATGAAAACTTCTTCCCCGAGTGGGAAAAGCAATTCCCGGGTGTTATTCGAGGCGCTGTTGGTCAGGCGGAGGGGGAGGCTCGCTTCTTTAAGGAAGTCACCAGTCTCTATTTGCTGGCATTTTTTGTGATGTATTGGCTATTAGCGGTTGCCTTTGGTAGTTATGTACAGCCTCTACTGATTATGACGGCGATTCCTTTTGGTTATATGGGGGCTGTTTATGGGCACCTTATTTTTGGTCTGTCGATGGCACTGTTCTCGTATTTTGGTATCGCGGCCGCTGCTGGGGTGGTGGTCAACGATAACTTGGTATTGATGGATTATGTGAATCGCGCTCGCCAGCGTGGTATGAGTGCTGTTGATGCGGTATTGGAAGCGGGTGCTGAGCGTTTTCGACCTATCTTGTTGACCACCGTGACAACCTTCGTCGGCTTGATCCCGATGATGGCTGAGCGCTCGATTCAGGCGCAGTTTCTTCACCCTGCCGTTATCTCACTAGCTTTCGGTGTGTTAGTGGCTCTAGCGGTAACGCTGTACTTAGTACCGTCGCTGTATTGCATTGGCGAAGAACTGAGTGAAGCGGTGGGCAGACGATTGAAGCGCCCAGCGACAAAGGAGGATGCGTTGCTCGTCATGGACAACGAGGCCGCCAATTAGACGCACCTTGTGACTCTGGTGGCGGCTGCCGCCAGAGTGGCTTAACTCGGTTTGCGTTTACCTTTCATCTTTTCTGCCTTGCGCGCTTCGCGTTCGGCTTCTTTTTGCGCCTTCATGAGGTCAACGTCGATTAACTCTTGCGCCATCATGGTGGGTGTTTCCAATGAGATGGGTCCTAAGCGGCCCTCGCGAAGTTCGGTTAAAAACAATTTGCAGGCACGATTAAGGTCGACTTGTTTACCCCCTCTTAAGCAGCCGCGGCGACGGCCAAGTTCTTCAATCGCTTCAACCTCAACCATGCCTTGTGGATCAAAGCCATAGCGATCGGCAAGTGCTTGTGGGTATTCATGCAGAAGGTAATCCATGCCAAAAAAAGCGACGTCATCGTGATCCATTGCCGTTTCACGAATGGCCCCCGTTACGGCAAGGCGATAACTGCTCTTGGGGTTTTCCACTTTGGGCCAGAGAATCCCTGGGGTATCAGACAGAGTAATGCCATCGCCCAAATTGATACGCTGTTGTCCCTTGGTAATGGCGGGTTCGTTGCCGGTTTTGGCAATCATTCTGCCAGCGAGACTATTGATAAGGGTTGATTTTCCGACATTGGGAATGCCACAAATCATGGTATGAATGGCTCGGTGTTGCCCTGCGCGCTGCGGGCAGAGTTGGCGAATTAAATCTTTCAATTTGGCGGCGCGATTGGCTTCTTGCGCACACATTTCAAGCGCCGCCATATTATCTCGCTGTGACAAGTGGGCGAGCCATTGCGCGGTGATGCTTGGGTCGGCGAGATCGGCCTTGTTGAGGATTTTTAGACAGGGCTTATCGCCACGCATCTCGGCAATCATAGGGTTTTCGCTACTGTAGGGAATTCGTGCGTCAATAACCTCTATGATGACATCCACCAGTGGTAGGACTTCTTTCATTTCTTTTCGGGCTTTATGCATGTGCCCGGGGAACCAGTGAATGGCCATGATGCTCTCTCGTTTGGCTGAAGTGGGTATTTTACGCGGATTTCTTTCGCTTGTCTGGCTGGCGTGTTTTTGCGTGTTTTGACATCAATAGCGGCGGGCTCGCATAATGCCCGCTATCCTTCATTGTAAACGCCCACCGCGAGACAGCCCTTGGCCTATCAAATTCCCCTTGCGCCCGCCACCGCCGAACTTGACGTGAAGAAAAGTCGATTTATTGCGCGCGCCTATCCCGTGGAATCTCGCCAGCAGGCGATGCAATACCTCACCGCATTACGTGCTGAGTTCCCAGACGCCCGCCATATTTGTTGGGCCTATGTGCTTGGCAATCAATCCAGCGCGGCCATGTCTGACGATGGCGAACCCAGTGGTACGGCGGGTAAGCCCATCCTTAATGTATTGCAGCACAAAGTCATTGGGAACGTACTGGTGGCAGTGGTGCGTTATTTTGGCGGTATAAAGTTAGGTGCTGGTGGCTTGATGCGTGCTTACAGCGGCGCCGCACAAGCGGTGGTTGATGCACTTCAGCTAACGCCCTATGTGGCTATGCAGTGGGCGGAAGTCACCCTGGCGTTCTCTCAGGAGCAAGTGATGCGACATTGGTGCCAGCAGCATCAAGTCAGGATTGACGATGTCGCCTACGGCCATCAGGTAATGATGTTATTGCAATTGCCTCAAGTGGCGATGGAAGGCTTACAAGATTTTTGTGATGTGTTGGGAGCGACGCTGCGCTCCCAACCAGAAGACTACTGATCGTCGTCTTTTTCAGTCACAAACGGGAGATTCGTTTTAACGGTTAATGGGTGATAGCCCTCTTTTGCCTGAGCAAAGGCTTTAGCACCAAAAGCTCGTCCTTCGGGTGTCTTGGCCAATTCACGGTAGAGCGGTTTAACCAACTTGTTACGTCCGATAGTGGTTAAATAGTTGTGAAGTCGGTCGAAGGCATTTTCATACCAATGCTGAATGGACAAGAGCAGCCATACATGGGCGATTTCATTATTATTACTGGCGGTGAATGCAAAGGCATCGTCAAGTTCTTGCATTTGTTGCAGCGTCAGCTCCGCCGGCATACCTTGTAAGAAATGCATCCACTGATGAAACACCCACGCACCGGAGGGAATATCTGCGGCGGCCATCTCACCAGACAACCACGCTTGACGGGCGGCATCGACTACCTCAAAGGCTGGGCTATTGGGCAGAGGCGCACCCTCAGGGATACCGGGGCCGTGAATCCATTGTGTTAAACGCGCTTGACTGATCGCCGAGGGGTGCGCACTTAAAAGCTCGGTGTTTAAGTAGTCCTCAAATTGAGCTGTGGTAATACTCTGAAAGGCAAAATGCTCGAAATACTTCAAGAGGAAGGCATCGAAGGCTTCGCGGCCAATACGCTGTTCTAATTCGCGCAGAAACAGCGCCCCTTTTTCGTAGGGAATGTTACTAAAAACCGCATCGGGGTCACGCCCCTTCATGTCGATGGCAAGTAGGGTGTCATCGGCTGGGAGGTCTTCAATATCTGCGGTCAAATCGCCATAGCCCAAGACAAACTCCATGGCTTCGCGGTCGGTGCCGTAGACAATTTCCATAATGCGGTAGGTGAGATAGGTCGTAAATCCTTCATTCATCCATAGGTCTCGCCATGTCGCGTTGGTCACTGTATTACCTGACCAAGAGTGCGCCAGCTCGTGCGCAATGAGCGACACTAAGCTCTTATCACCCGCCAACACCGTGGGGGTAATAAATGAGAGGCGAGGATTTTCCATGCCACCAAAGGGAAAGGAGGGGGGCAAAATCAGCAAGTCGTAACGATCCCAGCGGTACTTGCCATAGACCTTTTCAGTGGCGATTAACATGGCTTCGGTATCTTCAAATTCAGCCGCGGCCGCTTCAAGGTAGGCGGGCTCTGAATAAATGCCGGTTCGCTCGCCCATCGGTTTAAAGTGAATGTCCCCAACGGCGATGGCAATGAGATACGAAGGAATGGGTTGTGGCATGTCAAACTCGTACACGCCATCTCGCTCTGCGTTAGGGTCGTTAGCCGCACTCATCACGGCCATGAGTTCTGGCGAGGTGCGGATGGTGGCATCATAAGTGATACGAACGCCGGGGGAATCCTGAAGAGGGATAAAGCTGCGGGCATGGATGGCTTGGGCCTGGCTAAATAAGAACGGGTGTTTTTTGCCAGCGGTTTGTTGTGGCGTGAGCCACTGTAATCCAGACGCCCCGGGTGTTGTGCGATAACTGACGCGTACCACCGAGCAGTCGGCGGGTAATTCGATGCTGAGTGGACTACCAAGGTGTTGATCTTTTTCACCCACTTGAAAGGGTATCGACGTGTCGCCACAGTAGCTGGCGGCTATGTCGAGGTCGCGCGTGTCGAGTATCAATGTGTTGGCATCCGTGGCCATACGTTCTACCGTCAAGCTGGCACTGCCTTCAAGGATACTCGCCTCAAAGTCGACGGTTAAATCCAGCGATACATGACGAACGACCATTTCGTCGGGATTGCTAAAGGAATGGTGGTCGATGCGATGATCACGTGCAGCTAAGGAAGCTGCTGGCGAAGATGAAACGGTCACTTTGTCACTCGAGGAACAGGCGGTGACAAGGGAGCCAAATAAAAACGCCGACGCGATGGAGGCGAGTAGGGTTTTGCGTGTCATAAATACCTCTTATTCTTTCAGTAAGACCCAATCGATAAGAAACTTGCTTGGGGTGAGATCGTCTTGCCATTCTGTCGCACGAACGATGTACAGGGTCCAAAGCTCTCCGTCAATATAGACTGGGGCGAATTGGCCGCTTTCGAGCACTCTTCGTTCGCCATTTTTATCAGTAATTTTGACCACGGCGTCGCGATAACTATTGGCAAAACGCAGATTGAACAAGGGCTCTTGTCGCTGTGGGCTGATACTGAAGGCTTTCATGATGTCGCCCCCGCGGTCACCTCGTGCGGCAACGATTCTCAACTCACCTGACTTACGCGCTTCAACCCGGCGGATAACCCCGTCTTTAAGCGTGATGTTATTGTCAGACCAATCACACCCGAAGCACTGAATTGGTGTCCACGGCCAGGGTTCAAAGGTCAAACCATACAGGGTTTGCTGGCTATGGCTTGGCAGATTTTGGCAGGCAGCGAGGATGAGCAAGCAGCAACCCGCCAAACTGAATTTCATGAAAGACATCTTGTAGTCCTTAGATAATAGGGTTTGAGTATAAGCGGCTCACTGGATGAAGGGATGCTTCACACATGGGCAAGCGCGCCAGTTTTATTCTTCGCGCGCAATATCGACAATCAATCGTCGCAACCACTGATGCCCTGGATTATGTTGCAATAGAGGACTCCAAATCATTTTTATCTCAATCGGGACCAGAGGGAAGGGTGGGGTTCGAATCGCCAGCTTGGGATCATCGGCATAGACTTTAGCCATGCGTCTTGGCAGGGTTGCAATGAGATCAGGTTGTGTGGCCAGTATGGAGGCAACCATGTAATTTCGTGTAAAAACGCGAATGTTGCGTTTGACGTCCAATTCCGCCAATGCCTCGTCAATCCAGCCTAGTCGCGATGTGTTTTCGCGGTCCATGCCAGTGCCGACGCCCATGTTGGTTTTATTGACCCAAATATGGTTGGAAGCCAAATAGGCGTCGAGATCGAAGGCGTCTACCTTGGGGTGTTGCGCACTCAGTAAACAGGCAAAATTATCTCGCCACAACGTTGTCTGGTGGAAGGATTGTGGCAATTGGTTGAAACGGTTAATTGCCATGTCGACCTTGCCTTTTTCAATATCTTGAAAACTTACGTCACTGGGGGTCAGGATGTCTAAGCAAATCCCAGGTGCATGTTCGTGCAGCGCTGCAATGACCTTGGGCAAAAGGGTGGCTTCAATGTAATCGCTGGCCATCACCCGAAACGTTCGGTCGCTGGTGGCAGGGTCGAATGGCGCAGAAGGCTGCACAGCTTTTTCCACTTCGTTGAGAATATTTCTCACGAGAGGTTGCAGTGCTTCGGCACGCTCAGTGGGAGTCATTCCCTCGCTGGTGCGGATCAACAGCGGATCATCTAACAGGTCGCGTAATCGTTTCAGGCCATTACTCATAGCTGGCTGGGTAATACCCAGTTGCTCAGCGGCTTTGGTGACGTTGCGCTCGCGCAGTAAAACGTCCAGAAACACCAGCAGATTCAAGTCAACGCGTGAAAGGTTCATTTCCGTGCCTAATAGTGATTATAAATTCCATAAAAAACAATGATGTTTTACCATGGCTGCAGCAATACCACAAGGCCTACTGCGAGGCTAAGTTCTGCAATATCCAAGCATGCGACATTGCCATAGATGGATGGCTTGTATGGTCGCGTTTACACAGCTATGGTTGATAAAAATAATGATAAGGACATGTCATGCCCAGTCAGTTACAGAGACTTAAAAACGACACGGCACAGCGGCTAGCCAGTGCCATCCTCAATGGCTTCGAAGCGATGTTCGCTGATTTTACGAATGTGACTCTCGGGGCCAAAGTACGATTTGAGACAGCCGATTGGCCCGCCGTGCAGGAGGCCTCTTCCCAGCGTATTGAGATCTACAAGGGGAAAGTTCACAGCATTGCCGAATTGATCAAAGGTCTGGTTGGTCCTCCGATTTATGAACCCAGTGTATGGGTATTGGCGAAGTCTTATTACATTGAGATGTTGCAGTATCACGCCAATTACGAAATCGCGGAGACCTTCTACAACTCTATCTATTGCTACGTATTTGGCCATGACAACATTAATGATGAGCATGCCTTTGTCACCTCGTCGCAGAAACCGCTGTCGCTAGAAGTTAGCCAGCATCTCTATCATCGTTACTCGCCTGGTGAGCAGGTGACTGATCTTACTCGCGATTTGTTGGATGGTTGCCTTTTCAACGTGACCTGGGAAGATAAAGAGCGCGACATCATGAACATTGTCGAGGCTTCACGCGAGCCGCTACTAAGATTCTCACCGCAAGAGCGTCATAATATTCAGGTTGATGTCCTCAAGTCCGTGTTTTATCGCTCCAAAGCAGCATACGTCATCGGACGAATCGTCTTGCGTGACACTATTATTCCCTTTGTACTGCCCATCATGCACAACACGAAAGGTCAGGTCTTTGTCGATACGGTGATTTTCGACCGCGATGAATTGTCGGTGGTATTCAGTTTCACACGGTCGTTCTTTATGGTGGAAACCAATGACCCGTCTAGTATTGTCGATTTCTTAAAAATCTTAATGCCTCACAAGGCGCGATCCGAATTGTATGCCTGCATCGGATTCCGCAAGCATTCGAAGACGGAGTTTTTCAGGGACTTTCGCCGCTACATGGCCAAGACTCATGATCAATTTGTGATCGCACCCGGCATCAAAGGTATGGTCATGTCCGTGTTTACCTTGCCCAGTTATGATTTTGTATTCAAGATCATTAAAGACAGGTTTGCCCCCCCTAAGGACATGACGCGTGACCAAGTAAAAGAAAAATATCGTCTGGTGTCGCGCCATGACCGTGTGGGTCGTATGGCAGATACCCATGAGTTTTCAAACTTTGAATTTGATAAACGACGTATTTCGCCAGACTTGTTGGATGAGTTATATGAAGTGGCACCCTCGTTAATTCAAGAGAAGGGTGAGCACCGCATTATCATCAATCATTTATACATCGAGCGTAAAATGGTGCCGCTCAATATTTACCTGCAAAGTGCCAGTGATGAGGATATCGTCGATGTCATGGATGAGTATGGAAATGCCATAAAACAACTCGCGGCGGCCAATATTTTCCCTGGTGATATGCTGCTGAAGAACTTTGGTGTTACGCGCCACAAACGCGTTGTGTTTTACGACTACGATGAAATCTGTCCTCTGACAGACTGTGTGTTTAGGGAAATCCCCGAGCCCCAAAATGAATACCAAGAAATGTCCGGTGAATTATGGTACACCGTGGGTCCCTTAGATGTATTCCCTGAAGAATTTAGACTGTTCTTTTCCGGTAATCCGAAAGCGAGAAAAGCCTTTGAAGAGCGCCATGCGGATCTTTACAAAGCCAGTTATTGGTCTAGCATTCAAGACAATATTCGCGCGGGTCAACTCCTCGACGTTTTCCCCTACCGGAAACGTCGTCGTTTTCACCGTACAGTGCAGTAAGTTCATGATGAGGTGAATCATGCAAAGCTATCATCGACTTGAAAGTTTGATGAATTTGACACCGGGCTATCGCCGCGAATTTATTGTGGCAGGTCGTCAAATGTTGCTATTGCAGGAGGGGGCGGTAGTTGCGTTGCTGGAAAATCGCTGTCCGCATCAAGGATTTTCATTGGTCGACGCGAGAGTCAAGGGGCATACCCTCACCTGTGCCGCACACGCGGTCAGCTTCTCCCTTCTCAATGGGGAAGTTCAGCCTGGTGCGGCATTTAAATGTGGCGCGCTAAAAATTTATGAACTTGCTTATCGAGGCAATGAAGTAGGTGTCTACTTAGAATAAGGTCACGGTTTATTTCGCGACCTTGGTGAGATCCAAGCTGTGTTTAATCAGTTGTAAGCGCGTTTCAATCTCGGGCCCCATTTGTAATGCTAGGCCTGTCGTTAAAATATCGATGATGGTAAGTATGACGATTCTCGTCACCATGGGGACGTAAATGGTGGTGTCTTCTAACTCGGCAGCTGAGCTAATCGCCACATCTGCTAATTTGGCGATGGGTGAGTCAATCGCCGTAATGGCAATTAAATTTCCACCGGCTCGATTAACGATTTCTGCGGTCTCAATCATGTCTTTGGTACGGCCGGTAAAGGTTATGATCAAAACCGCCGTATCGGAATTTGAGCTGGCGGCGGCCATGCGCTGCTTAAGTGTATCCTCATAGCACACGGTGGGGATGCCGCTGCGGAAAAAACGGTTTTGAGCATCTGCAGCGATTGAGGCGCATCCGCCCATCCCGAATATCTCGATACGTTTTGCCTTGCGCAAGATGGCAATCGCTTGCTCGATGGCCTCAACATCTAACCCACTTCTTAGGTACTCAAGGGCATTCATACTTGCGCCAATAATTTTATTGGCAAAAGTTTCTGTGTTATCGCCAGAGGAAACGGTACTTGATATATACGAGTTACCACTGGCCATGCCACTGGCGAGTTGGACCTTTAGATCTGGGAAACTTCTACAACCGATAGTGCGACATAAACGGGACACCATCGGATCACTGACTTCGGCGGCGCGAGCAAGTTCAGCCGTGGTCATATGGACGACATCGGCAGGCGAGTTAAGAATCGCTTCAGCAATCCGACGTTCCGCTTTGCTTAACTGGTTAAGTGACTGCTGTAATCGATTAAGTATCATCTCAAAACCTCTTTTAACTCTGCAAAATATATCATTGGCCTAGCGGCGAATGAAGTCTTTTTTGTAACTAAGTTAAAAATTACTGCTTTATTTTGTGGTAAAAGTATGAAAAAATTTAACCCAATTAAAAATCGTTGTGATTTAGTAGCACGTCATCTGTGACAAAAAAGATGATCGCTTAATATAGCAACCGGTTGTATTATTGGGTATTTGCTTCCTTATAGAGGATGAAAGATGAGTTCAAGATCAACACTGCCCGCTTGGCAAGCCCTGCAAGCGCTTGCCAAAAAACACCACGAAATCCATCTTAATGATTTGTTTGCCGCAGACAATACCCGCTTTGCCTCTTTTTCAGCGGAATTGCCTGGCGTTTTTTTTGATTACTCAAAGCAACGCATTGATGCGGATGTGAAAAGCGCCTTACTGTCATTGGCTGAGCAGTGTGATGTTGCGGCCTGGCGCGAAAAGATGTTCAGTGGTCAACATATTAATATCACCGAAGATCGCGCCGTATTGCATGTGGCACTTCGCGACCGTCAGCAGCGCCCGATAGTGGTTGATGGCGTGGATATTAGCACTGAGGTCAGTCGTGAACTCGACAAAATTGACGCTTTTGTCAACGCCGTGCGCAGTGGTGCGTGGAAGGGCTTTAGTGGTGAAATGATTACGGATGTCGTGAGTATTGGTATTGGCGGCTCACATTTAGGTCCACAGATGGTCACGGAGGCGCTTGCTGCGTATGCCGATGAGACGTTAAACGTTCACTATGTATCGAATGTCGACGGCACCCAGATCGCCAGCACGCTTGATGATTTGGATCCAGCGACCACCTTATTTGTTATTTCGTCTAAGACCTTTACCACCTCGGAAACGATGACTAACGCGCGTACCGCGCTGGCCTGGTTAAGCGATGCGGCACAAGCTGCAGGTGTCAGTGACACGAAAGCAGCCGCGGGTAAACACTTCGTCGCCGTGTCGTCAAATATTGCAGCGGCCCGCGAGATGGGTATTGAGGCAGATAACATCTTTTGTATGTGGGATTGGGTCGGTGGTCGATTCTCGCTCTGGTCCGCGATAGGCTTACCCATTGCACTGTACCTTGGTTTTGACAAGTTTATAGCGTTGTTAGAAGGGGCGCACGAAGCCGACGAGCATTTCAAGAATGCCGAATTTGGTGACAATATCCCTGTGTTAATGGCGTTGTTGAGTATTTGGAATACCACGTTTATGGGTTTTCCAGCGCAAGCCATTCTTCCCTATGACCAAGCAATGCATATGTTGCCAGCCTACCTACAACAGGCTGAGATGGAGTCTAACGGCAAGTTTGTGGTGCGCGATGGTGGCAGCGTTGACTATGACACTGTGCCTTTGATTTGGGGTGAGGTGGGTATAAATGGTCAGCATGCTTTTTACCAGTTCTTACACCAGAGTCCCGCCATTATTCCAGCTGATTTCATAGGCTCAGTGCAAAGCAGTATCGAGGTAGCGGGCCATCACGATGTCCTGATGTCTAATTATTTTGCCCAGAGCAAAGCGTTAATGACAGGCGTGAGTGCCGATGACATTCGTGCCGATCTTACCGCGAAGGGGCTGTCGCCCGACCGTATTGAAGAGATTGTTCCTCATAAGGTTCACAAAGGTAACCGCCCGACGAGCAGCTTCCTGTTATCGCGTGTCGAGCCCCGAACGCTGGGTATGATGATTGCGCTTTATGAACATAAAATCTTTGTCCAAGGTGTCATCCTCGACATTTGTTCCTTTGATCAATGGGGTGTCGAGCTGGGTAAAGTGATTGCCAAAAAGATTGAAGCAGATATCGCTGCACAGCATGTCGGTGAATCCGAGTTGCAACAGCGGTACGACGTCTCAACCGCGGGTCTCATGGCCCGCTATAAAACATTACGCCGGAGCTAATCATGTCTATGCATCCTGTGGTGGCAGATGTCACCGCCCGTCTCATTGAACGCAGCAAATCTACAAGAGATGACTACGTAAACCGTATGAACAAGGCGCGCATTGCAGGCCGAGTTCGTTCACGTTTGTCATGCGGAAACTTGGCCCATGCGATTGCCGCTTGTAGTAGTTCGGTGAAAAGCCAACTGGCGGGCGATGAAGTGGCTAACCTGGCGATTATTTCTGCTTATAACGAAATGCTTTCTGCCCACCAGCCTTACGAAACGTATCCCGCCGTCATTAAACAAGCGGCCGCAGAGCAGGGCGCATCCGCTCAATTTGCCGGAGGTGTACCGGCCATGTGCGATGGTGTCACCCAAGGTCGTGATGGCATGGAATTATCGCTCTTTAGTCGCGACGTCATCGCCATGGCGACGGCAGTGGCGCTGTCGCACGATGTGTTCGATGGCAGTCTCTGTTTGGCCGTGTGCGACAAGATTGTCCCCGGTATGATGATCGGGTCGCTGGCGTTTGGTCACCTGCCAACGGCGTTTGTTCCTGCCGGTCCTATGCCTTCAGGTTTACCCAATGAAGAGAAGGCGCGTGTTCGTCAGTTGTATGCCCAAGGCAAAGTGGGTCGTGAAGAATTGCTCAAAGCGGAGAGTGAGTCATACCACAGTGCGGGTACCTGTACGTTTTACGGCACGGCCAATAGTAACCAGATGTTGATGGAAATTATGGGCCTGCATTTGCCGGGTTCGTCTTTTGTTAACCCTGGTACAGAATTGCGCGACGCTCTCACCGCAGAAGTGACGCGCCAGTTGCTGAAAAACATTGATGGTGACAAGCGCATCATGCTGGCAGATATCGTCAATGAAAAATCTATCGTCAACGGTGTTGTTGGCTTGTTGGCGACCGGTGGCTCGACCAATCATGCCATCCATTTAATTGCCATTGCTAAAGCCGCCGGTATCCAACTGACTTGGCAGGATATGTCTGATCTGTCGGATGTGGTGCCTTTGTTGTGCCGCATCTATCCCAACGGTATGGCCGATGTTAACCATTTCCAAGCTGCTGGTGGTATGGGTTTCTTGATGCGCGAGTTGCGCGATGCGGGCTACTTGCACGATGACGTTTACACCAATATGGGATTCGGTCTGGATGCCTATACCAAAGAGCCTGTGCTTCGCGATGGTGCTATCCATTGGCAAGATGTACCGGCGGTAAGTTTGGACGACGCGGTTCTTCGTCCAGCTAGCGATCCTTTTGATCCAGAAGGTGGTTTGAAATTGCTCAAAGGAAACTTAGGCAATTCGGTGATTAAAGTCTCTGCCGTCAAGGCCCAACATCGCGTGGTTAAAGCCCCGGCGATGGTGTTCGATCACCAAGATGATTTATTGCAAGCCTTCAAAGAGGGACGCCTAGAGCAAGATTTTATCGCGGTCATTCGTTTCCAAGGACCAAAAGCCAATGGCATGCCTGAACTACATAAGTTGACGCCTACCTTGGCGACCCTGCAGGACCGCGGATTTAAAGTCGCACTGGTTACCGATGGCCGAATGTCAGGTGCTTCTGGTAAAGTGCCTTCCGCCATTCACTTGAGTCCTGAAGCATTGGATGGTGGTCCCATCGGTCGCGTCCGTGATGGTGACATCATTGAGCTGGATGCAGAACAAGGCACCCTGCGTTTACTGGTGGACGATGCTGAATTTGCAGCACGTATTCCAACCCGTCCTGACCTCAGCGGTAATGAATATGGTATGGGCCGTGAACTTTTCCATTCGTTGCGTGCAGCCGTTAATTCTGCTGAAGATGGCGCAACGATCTTTACTATGGAGTAAAAAAATATGGGCACTGATAACAGCAACACCATCGCCCTCGTTGATTTTGTGATTTTTGGCGGTGCAGGTGATTTGGCTTATCGCAAGCTTTTACCCGCCATGTATCGCGCCTTTAAAGAGGGCAAAATTGCCCCGGAGTCGCATATTTTTTGTACCGTGCGAAAGCAAGAAGATTTTGATAACTATTTGGCTAATGTCGACAAAGCCCTGCAAAACTTTCTGTACGATGGCGAATTTGACAAGGCGGTATGGGCCGAGTTTTCTACCATTGTCGCTCCGGTATTAGTCGACATTTCTTCGCGTGATGAGAAGTGGCAGGTGCTGGAAAATCACCTGCAGTGCGATGACGGTCGCGCGCGCGTGTTCTATCTCTCTACGCCACCGGCTGTGTTTGGTGAGGCCTGTAAAAATTTACACGAGCAGGGTCTCATTACCGAAAATTCGCGTGTTGTGGTGGAAAAGCCTCTCGGTTATGACGCGAAATCAGCCGAAGAGATTAACGCCATTATTGCGACCTACTTTAAAGAGTCGCAGATTTTCCGTATCGACCACTATTTGGGTAAAGAAACGGTACAAAACTTAATGGCGCTGCGTTTTAGCAATATTTTGTTCGAACAGTTTTGGAACTCGAAGTTTATCGATCACGTGCAAATTTCTATTTCTGAAACCGTGGGTTTAGAGGGCCGTGCTGGTTTTTATGACAACGCAGGCGCGCTGCGTGACATGATTCAAAACCACCTATTACAGCTGCTGTGCCTCACCGCCATGGAGCCACCCAATACCATTTCTGCCGATAATATTCGTGCTGAGAAGTTAAAAGTGTTGCAAGCATTACGCCCTCTGCGTGGCGATGATGTGATTAGCAATACCGTTCGTGGTCAATACGTGGCGGGCGAGTTCGATGGCAAATTAGTGCCGGGTTATCTGGAAGAGCTTGACGATGGTGCCAGCCACACGGAGACATTTGTGGCAATTCGTGCGCACATCGACAACTGGCGTTGGGCTCGAGTACCGTTCTATTTGAGAACAGGTAAACGCATGAAGTCGCGCTGTGCTGAAATTGTGTTGCAGTTCCGTGAAATTCCCCATGATGTCTATAGCGGCAAGCAGGGCACGACCCCCCCCAACCGCTTGGTGATTCGTTTACAGCCGGATGAAAGTATCCAGCTGTATTTGGTGGCAAAGGATTTGAATGAGTTAGACATTAAACTCAAGCCTGTCGTGCTTAACTTGAACTTTGCTGAGACCTTCGAGAACTTCCGTTCCGATGCCTACAAACGATTGATGCTCGATGCTGCTTTGAACAACCCAAGTTTGTTCATACACCGCGATGAAGTGGCTTCAGCCTGGGCTTGGATTGACCCGATTATTCAGACGTGGGTTGAACGCGAAGTCGTCCCCGAGCTTTATCGCGCCGGCACATGGGGTCCTCAGGCGGCCAATGATTTGATGGGGGACGATGGTCGTCGCTGGTTTAATGCTGGCGAGGGTGTCTAAGCATGGTGGTTGAACACTTCTTTGAAAGCCGCGAGGCACTCATTGAGGCGCTGACTGAGCGTTGCCAACAGCGTCTTTCAGACTGCGTGAGCCAACACGGTGGAGCGGCGTTTTATGTGTCGGGTGGTAGCACGCCTGAATTGGTATACAAGGCACTGTCCGAAAAGGCCATGCCATGGGCAAATATCCATATCGCCATGGTCGACGAACGTTGGGTGGATATTGATCATGCGCGCAGTAATGAAGCCTTTTTAAATCGTTGTCTGCGTATTCATGCGGCCAGACAAGCCCCTTTCGTAGGTATGAAAAATTCAGCCACTACTCCCCACGACGGCTGGCAAGTGTGTGAAGACCACTTCCAGGCGATTCCCCAAAAGCAGGGGATTTGTATCCTAGGCATGGGCGGTGACGGACATACGGCATCGTTCTTCCCTCACGCCGAGGGGCTAGACAATGCGCTGCAGAGCTCGTCCCTCGTTGCGCCGTTGACGGCTCATCACTCAGAGGTGACGGGTGACGAAGTGGATCGTATGACGATGACGCTCAGCGCCATTCAACAAGCAGGTGACATCGTGCTGCTTATCACTGGGCAAGACAAACTTGATGTGTATCGCGCAGCACTGGCCTCGGACGACGTGGCTCAAATGCCTGTTCGCGCCGTTTTGCAACAATCTACAACCCCCGTTCACATTTTCTGGGCGGCGTAATTCAAGGAAGGCATGATGAGCTATAGCATTGATGAAGTGATGACCGCGGCCCCCGTGGTACCTGTGTTGGTTATTGATCAATTGGAGCATGCGGTACCCCTGGCTAAGGCCTTAGTCGCGGGCGGTTTGCGTGTGTTAGAGATTACCCTTCGCACCGAATGTGCGCTGGACGCCATTCGAGCCATGAAAGACGCCGTACCTGAGGCGATTGTTGGCGCCGGTACCGTCAATACCCCTGACTTGTTGGAGGCCGCTGTAGCGGCTGGTTCAGATTTCTTGGTCAGCCCAGGGTCAACCCCCGCGTTGATCGATAAAGCCTTGAGTCAACAGGTACCGTTGCTACCTGGTGTCAATTCGCCTTCAGAAGTGATGGCCCTGATGGAGCGTGGTATTACGCGCATGAAGTTTTTCCCCGCAGAAGCTGCGGGCGGTATTCCCATGCTGAAATCGATAGGCGGTCCATTGCCACAGGCGCTGTTTTGCCCAACCGGCGGTATTAATCTTGAAAAAGCCAAGCAATACCTCGCCCTGCCGAATGTGGCTTGTGTTGGGGGATCCTGGTTGGCTCCCGCTGATTTAATGGCAGAGGGACGCTGGGATGACATTACCTTACTCGCTGCAGAAGCTGCTGCATTAGCGAAGTAATCCATAATTTTATTTGATTTAGCGGTGTTGAGCCGCCTTTAGGAGTGTAAGAAATGACTATTCGTGTTGCCATTAATGGTTTTGGTCGTATCGGCCGCAATGTCCTCAAAGCCCTTTATGAGGGTGGCTACCGCGACCGTATTCAAATCGTGGCAGTGAATGATTTGGGCGATGCCAAATTAAATGCACACCTGACCCGCTACGACTCTGTTCATGGTCGCTTTGGTTTTGATGTGAGCTTAAACGGTGATGTCATGACCGTGGCGGGTGATGACATCAAGTTTGTCTCTGAGCGCGACCCAGCCAACTTGCCTTGGGGGGAGTTGGATATTGATGTGGTTTACGAATGCACTGGTTTGTTCACGTCGCGCGAAACAGCGGGCAAACACATCACGGCTGGCGCCAAAAAGGTGATCATTTCTGCACCCGGTACGGACGTCGATGCGACCGTGGTATTCGGTGTTAACCAAGGCGTATTGACTGCAGACTCGACGATCATTTCCAACGCTTCCTGCACCACCAATTGCCTAGCCCCAGTGGCCAAGGTTTTGAACGATGCCATTGGTATTGAAAACGGTCAAATGACCACGATTCACGCATACACCAACGATCAAAACCTCAGCGATGTGTACCACAAGGACATGTACCGTGCGCGCTCAGCGACACAGTCGATGATTCCTACGGCGACTGGCGCAGCAAAAGCCGTTGGTTTGGTATTGCCTGAATTGAAGGGTAAATTGGACGGTATGGCGGTGCGTGTACCTACCATTAACGTCTCTTTGGTGGATTTGAACTTTGTGGCGAGTCGTGAAACCAGTGCAGAAGAAATTAACGCACTGATTAAAGCGGCTGCGGAGAGTGGTCCCTTGAAAGGCGTGTTGACCTACAACGAAGAGCCGTTGGTGTCGATTGACTTTAATCACCAGCCGGCATCGTCTAATTTTGATGCAACGCAAACCAAAGTATCAGGGACTTTTGTGAAGGTCATGTCTTGGTATGATAACGAGTGGGGTTTCTCAAACCGCATGTTGGACAATACCATTGCGCTGATGTCAGCCAAATAAGAAGGTGACTATGACTCAAGCTAATCCACAACTGCGTCGTACTAAAATTGTTGCGACGCTAGGCCCGGCAACGGATGATCCTGCGACACTGGAAAAGTTGTTGTTAGCCGGTGTTAACGTGGTGCGCATCAATTTCTCACACGGTGATCCCGATGAACATCGTCGCCGTGTCGAGATGGTCCGAGAAATCAGTATTCGCCATCGCTTGTTTGTGGCCGTTCTAGGCGATTTGCAGGGACCTAAAATACGCATTGCCCGTTTTGCGAATAAGAAAATATTGCTCAACGATGGCGACAAGTTCACGCTTGATGCGGACATGGATAAACAGGCCGGCCATCAAGCCGCCGTGGGTCTTGATTACGAAAATTTGCCGAGTGATTGTAAACCCGGTGATATTTTGATGCTTGATGATGGCCGCATCCAAATGCAAGTCGAGAGCATTGAAGGTAACAAAGTCCATACCGTAGTAACGGTGGGTGGTGAACTGTCCAATAATAAGGGCATCAACCTGCAAGGTGGTGGACTGTCTGCTCCCGCCCTGACCGAGAAAGATCTCCGCGACATCAAAACCGCCGCCGCACTCGATGTGGAATATTTGGCGGTCTCCTTTCCTCGCTCGGGTGCCGATATTGAACGTGCACGTGAATTGATGCTTGAGGCTGGTGGTAACGCGGGTATTGTGGCAAAAATTGAGCGTGCTGAAACAGTGGCGACCGCCGAAGCATTGGACGATATGATTATTGCCAGCGATGCGGTCATGGTAGCTCGCGGCGATTTAGGCGTTGAAATTGGCGATGCCAGCTTGGTGGGTGTTCAAAAGCGCATCATTAAGCGCGCACGTCAGCTCAACAAAGTGGTGATTACGGCCACGCAAATGATGGAGTCGATGATCAATTCGCAACTGCCCACACGCGCCGAAGTTTTCGATGTGGCCAATGCCGTGCTTGATGGCACCGATGCGGTAATGCTCTCGGGTGAGACCGCCGCCGGTAACTATCCTGTGCAAACGGTCAAGGCGATGGTGCGCGTTATCCTTGGTGCTGAGGCGCAGCGCGAAATTCAACGTTCGCGTCACCGCATGGACCAAGAATATGACCATATTGATGAAACCATTGCACTAGCGGTGATGTATTCAGCCAACCATCTCAAAGGTGTGAAGGCGATCATCGCACTGACCGAGTCGGGTCACACGCCGCGCGTGATGTCACGTATCAGTTCTGGATTACCGATTTTTGCATTGTCACCCAGTGTGAAGGCGCAGCGAAAAATGATGTTGTACCGAGGTGTTCAGTCCGTACCTTTTGATGGTAAGGGCATGACGCTGGAAGAGTTGACACAACGCTCTATTCAGGCGCTGAAAGACGGCGGATTTGTGGCTAAAGACGATGTCGTGATTCTGTCGCGTGGTAACCAAGTCGGTTTGTTGGGCGGTACAGATACCATGCAAATTGTGCGTGTTACCGATTAGTTCTTCTGCCCGCCTTATGGCGGGCAATTTTTTTGACGTTGCTGGAAGTGTTGCCATGCAAAGCGATATCCTTAACGAATCTCTTCAATTGCTCATCTATGGTATGGGCACCGTGTTTATTTTTCTCTATGTGTTGGTATTAGCTACCTCCGGTATGTCATGGGTAGTGGCACGATTTGCGCCTGAACCGGAGCCTTTAAAGCCAGCGAAACGACCCTCACAACCCTCTCGTGCGGTGCATCCCGATGTGCTTAAGGCCATTGGTTTGGCGGTTCAAGAACATCGCCGTGAACGCCGTTAGTCTATCGTCAGTGAAATGAGCTTATGAGTAAAAACATCAAACCCTTGGGCATTACCGACGTCGTTCTGCGCGACGCCCACCAATCACTATTTGCAACCCGAATGCGTATCGACGATATGCTGCCCATAGCTGAGAAGCTCGATAAAATAGGTTTCTGGTCGCTGGAGTCTTGGGGGGGAGCAACCTTTGACGCCTGCATTCGTTATCTAGGTGAAGATCCATGGGATCGTATCCGCGAACTGAAAAAGGCCATGCCAAATACGCCGCAACAAATGTTGTTTCGCGGTCAAAATATTTTGGGTTATCGCCACTATGCCGATGATGTCGTTCAGAAATTTGTCGAGCGGGCGGCCGTTAACGGTGTCGATGTTTTTCGCGTGTTTGATGCAATGAATGACATGCGTAATTTAGAGACGGCCTTGAAGGCAGTTAAAAACGTCGGTAAGCATGCTCAAGGCACGATTTCATATACGCTCAGCCCAGTTCATGACATTGATATGTGGGTATCCTTGGGAAAACAAATTGAAGACATGGGCGCCGACTCTATTGCTATTAAAGATATGGCAGGTCTACTGACCCCCTATGTTGGCTATGAATTAGTGACGCGACTCAAAGCGGCGGTTGATATTCCGATTCACATGCAATGCCATGCCACCACCGGGTTGTCGACGGCCACAGCGTTAAAGTGCATCGAGGCGGGGATTGATAACGTCGATACAGCGATTTCGTCGATGTCGATGACCTATGGCCATAGCCCCACCGAAACATTAGTCGCCATATTGCAGGGTACCGAGCGTGATACAGGCCTGGATTTGGTGGCGTTGGAAGAGATTGCACACTACTTCAGAGACGTAAGGAAAAAGTATGCCAAATTTGAGGGCAGTTTGCGGGGGGTGGATGCGCGTATTTTGACGGCTCAGGTCCCTGGTGGCATGTTGACCAACATGGAAAACCAGCTGCGCGACCAAGGCGCATCGGACAAATTTGACGAAGTATTGGCCGAAATTCCCCGTGTTCGCGAAGATTTAGGCTTCATTCCTTTGGTGACGCCAACCTCACAAATTGTGGGTACTCAAGCCGTTCTTAATGTCCTAACCGGAGAGCGTTATAAATCGATCTCGAAGGAGACGCAGGGCGTTCTTAAAGGTGAGTACGGCGCGACACCCGCACCGGTGAATGCAGAGCTGCAGGCGAAGGTTCTAGATGGCGCTAAGCCGATTACCTGTCGTCCTGCGGATTTAATCGCACCGGAGTTAGATAAGCTCCACAGTGAACTGGTTGACCTTGCGTCAACGCAGGGTATTCGTTTAGCGGATGCTGTCATAGATGACGTCCTCACCTATGCTTTATTTCCACAAGTAGGTCTAAAGTTCTTAGTGAACCGCGATAATCCTGCAGCCTTCGAGCCCGTTCCTGGCAGTGAGCCCGTTGCCAGTGACGCTGGGATTTATACCGTTAACGTTAACGGAGTCCGTTATACCGTCGAAGTGAGCCCAGGTGGCGATGTGACAGCCTTGGCACCGGTCGGTAGCCAAACAGCGTCGGCAACCCCGGTCTCACAGGCGCCGCTGGCCGCTGGAGAAGATATACCATCCCCGTTGTCTGGCAATATTTTTCGTGTGGATGTAGCGCCGGGTGATGTCGTGGCAGAGGGCGATCTGTTAATTATTCTTGAAGCCATGAAAATGGAAACCGAGATTCGCGCGCCTAAGTCGGGAACCGTTGCTGCCGTATACACCAAAGTGGGTGATACCGTCGCGACCGGTGATGCCATATTGAGTATTGCCTAGGGAGCCTTGCGATGAGCGAAAAATTATTAGCCTTGTGGCAAAGTACCGGCCTATTTCAAGCGGATCCCGGCCAAATAGTGATGATGGCTATTAGCGGCTTATTATTGTATTTAGCCATTAAGCGCGGTTTTGAGCCGCTATTATTGGTACCCATTGGCTTTGGTGGGATCATGGCGAATATTCCCGGCGCAGGTTTGGCTAATTCGGCGGTTGAAAACGCCTTTTTACATGCCAGCCCTGAGGTCTTAGCTCAGATGGCACATGCCCTAGCGATACAAAGCTGGGACAGTGTTAATCAGTTGATCCATGCCTATGACACTAGCGGCGTCGCCACCCATATCGCTCTGCAGCAAATCGCCCTTGATGCGGGCTTTGCGAACGGGGCGCTCTATCAGTTTTACCATGTGGCGATTGCCTCGGGTGTCGCTCCACTGGTGATTTTCATGGGCGTTGGAGCAATGACCGATTTTGGTCCACTATTGGCTAACCCTAAAACCTTATTTTTAGGTGCGGCTGCGCAATTTGGTATTTTTGCGACAGTGCTGGGCGCAGCGGGTATGACCTACCTCGGCTGGATGGATTTTAGTCTGGCAGAGGCGGCTGCGATCGGTATTATTGGCGGCGCAGACGGTCCAACGGCTATTTATGTGGCCAGTAAATTAGCACCAGATTTACTGGGGGCCATCGCCGTATCGGCCTACTCATATATGGCCCTGGTACCCATGATTCAGCCACCCATTATGCGCGCGCTCACAACAGAACAAGAGCGGGCAATTGTCATGACGCAGTTGCGTAAGGTCAGCAAGCGCGAGAAGATTTTGTTTCCCATCATCTTGTTGATTTTAGTTGCCCTTATTTTACCTGATGCAGCGCCATTACTGGGGATGTTCTGCTTTGGGAACCTTATGAAAGAGAGTGGGGTGGTCGACCGTTTGAGTGATACAGCACAAAACGCGTTGATTAACATCACGACAATTTTTCTAGGGTTGTCGGTCGGTGCTAAACTGAGCGCGGACAAGTTTCTCGATGTTAAAACCCTCGGCATTTTATCCCTCGGCATGGTGGCTTTTGCCATGGGTACAGCCGCAGGTGTGCTAATGGCTAAGTTGATGAATAAAGTCTCTTCTACCCCGATAAATCCTCTGATAGGGTCGGCAGGTGTGTCTGCTGTGCCGATGGCGGCGCGGGTATCGAACAAAGTGGGCTTAGAGGCGAATCCGCAGAACTTTTTGTTGATGCATGCCATGGGGCCCAATGTGGCAGGTGTCATTGGTTCTGCGGTGGCAGCAGGTATCATGATTTCATTGGTGGGATAGTGCTCCTCCCCTGTGGGGGAACAGTCCTAACCAAAAAAAACGGCCTGTCGGCCGTTTTTTGTCGTTAGAACTGAGAAGGGGGGAGTTTGACGACCATGCCCTCGAGATCTTCAGTAACAATCACTTGGCATGATAGCCGACTGAAGTCATTTGGTTCTATGACAAAATCCAGCATGCTCTTTTCGGTGGCACTGGCGGGTGGAATTTTATTTAGGTACTTCTCATCGATATAGCAATGGCATGTAGCACAGCTACAACTTCCGCCACAATCAGCAAGGATACCATCTACCATATTGTCCACGGCCGCTTGCATCAGGCTGTGGCCAGGCGTTGCATTAACCTCGATGTCTACACCTGATGGTTGTATAAAAGTAATAGTTGTCATGAAATCTCCCTGTGTAAGCCTAAGATTTTAGCCCCGTATAGCGACACTGTCATGTCTTTGTTGTGTATTGCGCGCGTAGAGTATCGAGTGTGTTCGCCGGTAACCCTAATCCATCATGTAAAAAGGCCTGTGGGTCTGGAAAGTTTTCATGCAAACCCTCAAACATCGCTGCAAGGTAGCTTTCACGGACTTCCATGATGGGGGTCAACCAGGCGTCTTCAATGTCGTGATCGCCCTCGATGTGGGCCAGTTGCATCACCATATGCATGGGGTCAACCTTGTCACAGTAGAGAGGTTTGCTGAGCATGTAATCGGCAAAAATGGTGGCTTTGTCACATCCTAATACCCACTGAATGAGTGCGCAGGTTGATCCGGTTCGATCTTTACCGCCACTGCAATGGACGAGTATAGGAATGTCTGGATTGTCGAGAAGTCGTTGGAATAGCTGTGTAAAGTAAGGATAGCTGTGCTCGCCTCGACCTATATCACGATAGAGATTCTCCATCAGTGCGACGCCGGGTTCTATGGCGTGGCGCAATTCCCCAAAGGCCTGTAGGAGGCCGTGACTGTCGAGTGAAGGATGAATAATGGAATAGTGATGTATTGCGACCTCGCTGGCTTGCCATTGGGTGGGGGCGCGTTTCACCTCGTCGGGGCGGCGAAGATCAAAAATATGACCAATATTGCAATCAGCTAAGGTGGCATGATCATTAGATGTTAGCTCGCTAAGTTTGTCCGAGCGGAAGAAAACGCGCTCAACCATGCGGCGGCCTTGTTGAGTGGTGTAGCCACCAAAGTCGCGAAAGTTGAGTGCGCCCTGCAAGGGAATATGTTGCTGGAATTGACGCATGTATTGTCCTTGTACGGTCACAATATCGGTATTCAAATTGTTTGTTATTTAGGTTTTATTTATTCTTTTCGAGAATATATTGTAGCTTGTTAATAATCTACCCCGCGCATCATAAGGAGAACATTCGATGCTAAATTACGGGCCTACTTCGCAGCGATTTATGTCGCAGCGATTGCAACTCCACTACGTAGACTGGGGTAATAGCGATAAACCAACACTGGTGTTACTGCACGGAGGCAGGGATCATTGCCGCAGTTGGGACTGGTTAGCAGAGGCGTTGCGACATGACTGGCATGTGGTGTGCCCTGATTTGCGAGGTCACGGAGACAGCGCATGGTCTCCCGATGCCGACTACCGCATGGAATCATTTATTTATGATTTTGCGCAGTTTATCCACCAGCTTGATGTACCTGAAGTGACGATTGTCGCCCATTCGCTTGGCGGAATGATTGCCTCTCGATTTTGCGGAATTTATCCAGAGAAAGTGCGAAGGTTGGTGCTGATTGAAGGCTTGAGTATGTCTCCCAGAATGATTCGTGAACAATTGGCTATTCCCGTCGAAACGCGCATGAGAAGCTGGATTGAGGGGCGTCGAAAAATGTCAGCGAGACTCCCCAAACGCTACGATTCCATCGCGTTGGCATGTGCCCGCATGCACGAAGAGAACAGTTTTCTCAGTCATGAGCAAGCTTACCATCTCACCATTCATGGGATCAGTCGCAACGAGGACGGTAGTTTTAGTTGGAAATTTGACAACTATTTGCACGATTTTCCTCCCTATGAGTTGCCTTATGAGGATGTGACGCGTTTGTGGCATTGCATAAGCTGTCCTACCCTATTGTTGTACGGTGAGGACAGTTGGGCATCCAACCCTGAACAAGATGGGCGGTTAGACTTTTTTCAGCAGCCAACCTTTAAGGTTTATCCGAATGCAGGACACTGGTTGCACCATGATCAGTTTCCAACCTTTCTTACCGATGTAAAGGCGTTTATTGAATAACCTCAGTTAGGTGAAGATATGTGTGATGAATCAATGCTCGACAGCATTGCTCGTGTGAACCTTTCGCGGCGAAGAACGGTTCAAATATTAGGTATTGGCACTGCCATGATGAGCGTGTCTGCCGCCAGTGTCCTGGCCACAGAAGATAGCGTTGTCACGGAATCTGTCCTGGTGCCTACACCGTCCGGACAAATGGATGGTCACTGGGTGTATCCGAAAAGTGCACTCAAGGTCGCTGTCCCCGCGGTGATTATATGGCCAGATATCTTGTCCTCTCGCCCGGCGTTTGTGGCCATGGCGCAGCGTTTAGCCAGTGAAGGCTATGCCGTACTATTGGTTAACCCGTATTATCGTCAGACACCCGCGCCCATTGTGGTGGAGGGTGAGTCGTTTAGAGACCCGGCGGTGCGGGAGCGCGTGTATCCCTTTGCGCGAGCACTGACGGCGGAGGGCCATATGTCTGATACGCGGGCATTTGTTGCCTTTATCGATGCGCAGCCCCAGACAGATCTCAACAAGGGTATAGGTGTTCAAGGTTATTGTATGGGCGGCCCGATTGTATTCCGCGCGGCTGCTGCTATGCCAAATAGAATTAAAGCGGTCGCCTCTTTTCATGGTGGCGGGTTGGTAACTGAGTCAGACAATAGTCCACATTTAGGTCTCACTCAAAGTAACGCCAGTTTTTTGGTGGCTATTGCTGAAAACGACCATGAGAAGAGACCGGATGAAGCCTCGTTTCTGCAAGAATGGTTCTCTCAACTTAATCTTGAGGCTGAAATTGAGGTCTACGAGGGCGCTATGCATGGTTGGTGTCCTCTCGATTCTGCCGCATATAACCACGATCAGGCCGAGCGTGCATGGTCTCGGTTGTTGGCGTTATACAACACGCACTTGAAGGGAGCGATGTCATGAGAGTATGGATAGTAGGTTTATTGGGGCTTGCCCTGTCAATCAATATCAATGCGGCCGAGGAGGCTGGAACAACGGTCTTTACTCGAGGCGATGTTTTGGCGGCCACAGCGGATGGCGAACGCGAATTGGAACGTCGCGATCCTATTTTTCAAAATGAACGACTCAATACTGGCGAGGATGCCCGTGCGGTATTCCGCCTAACGGATGACACGGTTGTCACATTGGGCGAAAATGCTGATGTGTTGGTGGAAGACTATCAATTTGATGATCAGGACAAGCGGTTATTATTGAATGTGGCGACGGGAGCCTTTAGGGTCGTGACGGGTAAGCTGACCTTGACAGATAAACCCAATTTCACGGTGAAGTCTCAACGAAGCACCATTGCAGTGCGTGGGACGGATTTCTGGGGGGGGAGTTTACATGGCCCTGGAAGTCTTGATGTGGCGCTTCTTGAGGGAGAGCATCCTCTGGTGGTAAGCAATGATTTCGGCACGGTCGAGATAACTACGCCTGGCTTTGGAACCACAATCTACCCTGGAAAAGCCCCAGAGGAGCCTCGTCAGTGGCCTGCGGATATGGTTCAACAAGCCGTGCAAACCATCAGTTATTAAATCGCCTGCGCTAGGCGCACTGGCCCATCAGGGCCAGTGCGTTTTTCTTTTCAAAAACTCTCCCGGCTATGCCATGATGGTTCACTCTTTTGAATGTGAGGTTTCCAACATGCGCCATATTTTCATCCTAACGATTGCCTTATTGTCGCTCATTTTGAGCGGTTGTAATAAGGCGTCTGCTCCATCGGTAGAAGCAGATACCATTTATTTTAATGGTGTCGTTTGGTCTTCGCATGAGCAGGATCATACTTTTGATGCGATTGCTTTTAGAGGCGATCGCATTGTGTATGTGGGAAATGATCCTGACCGAGTGGTGGCTGATGCGCGCGTTGATCTCGCGGGACGTTTCGTGATGCCGGGTATTATTGACAGTCACACGCATTTTCTTGAGGGTGGAGCGGGTTTGTTAAGCGTAGATTTGCGTGATGCCGCCACGAAAGAGCAATTTATTTCACGTCTTGTTAACGCCGCCGATGGGTCGCCTGGGCGCTGGATCTTGAATGGTAATTGGGACCACACCTTATGGGGAGGGGAGTTACCCCATCGGGATTGGTTAGATGCCGACACTGTAGACACACCTATTTTTGTCATGCGGATCGATGGCCATATGGGCTTTGCCAATTCTCACGCTTTGGCATTGGCAGGAATTGATGAACGTACCCCAGATCCCATCGGGGGTGAGATTGTTAGGGATGCCTCTGGTCGACCGACTGGGGTATTAAAAGACAAAGCGGTCAGTATGATTGTTGAAGCGATACCGTCACCTACCGAAGAAGAGTTACTCGATTATTTGACAGCGGCGCAGTCTCACGCGCTCTCATACGGTATGACCGAAGTTCATGTGATGCCAGGTTTTGCCGATGAATCTCGAACATTGCAAACCTTTCAAACGGCCCATCAACGTGGTTTATTAAAGATTCGAGTCAGGCTTTATTCTCCTATTTCGCAGTGGCAGCAGGTGGCTGAACGTGTTGCTCGTGAGGGTAGGGGCGATGCTTTGCTGCGATGGGAAGGGGTTAAACTTTTCACCGATGGTGCGCTGGGGTCGAGTACAGCGTGGTTTCACGAGCCTTACAGCGATGATCCGAAGAATACTGGTTTTCCCATTATTAGCATGGAAGAGCTCAAGCAGTCACTGCAGGGCGCTCATGCAGCCGGCCTTCCAATGGCATTGCACGCGATTGGTGACCGCGCGATAGATTCACTGCTTGATGCTGTTGAGACGCTTGATGGATGGTCCGCAGAGACGGCACGAACACGCATTGAGCACTTTCAGCATCCTACGCAGGCCGCTATTGATCGCGCGGCACGCCTAGGTATTATCCTATCCGTGCAACCTTACCATGCCGTCGATGATGGTCGATGGGCTGAAGATAAAATTGGTGCGAGTAGAGCGAGCACGACGTATCCCTTCAAAGGTATTCTGGCGGCCGGTGGTCTCATGGCATTTGGGTCAGATTGGCCTGTAGCGCCACTCTCGCCGTTTTTGGGGATGCAGGCAGCGGTAACAAGACAGACCATCGATGGCGCCAATCCCGAGGGGTGGTATCCTCTGCAAAAAGTGAGCGTTGAACAAGCCCTCAAAGCTTATACCGCGGTTCCTGCCTATGCGGTTGGTGATGAGTCTAGCGGGGGGGCTTTAGCGGTAGGTAAACGCGCTGATGTGGCCATTTTAGATGACGATCCGCGCCGGATAGCGCCAGAGACACTGCGTGATGTCACCGTTTGGCAAACCATCATTAATGGCGAGGTGGTATACAGGGCTGCTGAATAGCAGCCCTCGTTTACAGCTTATCGTTTGCGGATGACTAAGCTACCAATAGAGTAACCGGCACCGAAGGAGCAGATCACACCCATATCACCACTTTGTAAGTCGCGATGGTGGCGATGGAAAGCAATGATGGAGCCCGCAGAGGCGGTATTGGCAAATTCATCTAGCACGATAGGGGCTTCTTCACCGCCGGGCTCTTTGTCGAGGAGTTTGCGAACAATGAGTTGATTCATGTTGATATTGGCTTGGTGTAGCCACCAGCGACGAACGCCCAGGGGGGTTTCGTTGTTGGCCGCCACATGGTCTGTGAGGTGTTGCGCTGCCATAGGGCAAACTTCCTTAAACACTTTACGGCCATTTTGGTGAAACAACTTATCGGGACCGTAGGGGTCAGCATTGGTAGCGCGGGCAAGGTATCCAAAATCTGAACGAATGTTATTTGAGAATACGGTTTGAGCCTTAGTGCTTAAAATGTCAAATGTGTGCACGCCGTTGGCATTCTCTGCTCGTTCAACCACGATAGCGGTGGCGACATCACCAAAGATAAAGTGACTATCACGGTCACCATAATTCAGTTGTGGCGACGTCAGCTCTGGGTTGATGACTAATACCGCCCGGGCAGTGCCCGCCGCCACCATTTCATAGGCACGGTGCAAAGCAAACGTGGCCGCGGAACAGGCCACCAGCATATCAAAGCCAAAACCCTCAATACCAAGGGCACCTTGTACCTCAATGGCAATGGCGGGGTAGGCTCGCTCGGTGTAGGCGCAGGATACAATGACGGCGTCGATATCGCTGGCGTGTTTATTGGCATTAGACATGGCCTGACGAGCGGCGTGACAGGCCATCTCCGCTTGGTAGCTCAAGGCTCCCTCTTCTCGTTCGGGTAGGATGGGGCACATTCGATTGATATCCAAAATGCCCGATTTGTTCATAACATAGCGTTGCTTTATCCCAGAGGCTTTTTCAATGAAACTTGCGTCCGACATGGGTTTAGCTGGCATGTCGCCCGCTTCGATTGCAACGGCATGTTGTTGATTGTACTGTTCTGCATAGCGGTTATAAGCATCAACCAATTCAGCGTTAGTGATAACATCGCTGGGATGCCATAAACCACTTCCAGTGATTGCCGCGCGGTGTAAAGTAGCCATAAAATTTCCTCTTTAAGATCGATAGTTTAATGTTTTCAATGTCATGATTGGTCAATCTTTATGGTCTTGGCTAAATATGACTTAGCGATGTTTTTTACGTGGATTTTCTTCTCAGCATGGATCTAGAAATGTGTTAAATTAAGGCTTTTATTGCGTCGGGAAGACACATGGATAAACAGACTTTTAATCTTGGGTTACTCGATTTTCTTCGCGCATCACCCACCCCTTTTCATGCGGTGAGTAGTGCTTCTGCCATGTTGGTCGAGGCGGGATTTAAAGCGCTTAGTGAAGGTGATAATTGGCAGTTGGAAGCGGGGGGGAAATATTTCACCACGCGGAACGATTCGTCGCTGATAGCCTTCGTCTATGGAGAAAACTCGCCTGTCGAGACAGGTATCCGTATGGTGGGTGCACATACCGATAGCCCTTGCCTGAAGGTGAAGCCGAAGCCAGATTTGTGCAGCAAGGGTTACCACCAGTTAGCGGTTGAAGTCTATGGAGGCGTGCTTTTACATCCCTGGTTTGACAGGGATTTGTCCTTGGCTGGACGTGTGTTTTATCGCGACAGTAAAGGTGACATGCACCGAGCCATGATTGACTTTGTGCGTCCCATCGCCATTATACCCAGCTTAGCCATTCACCTTGATCGCGAGGCAAACAGTGGCCGTGCTGTGAATTCGCAAACAGACATTAATCCCGTGTTATCGGTGGGGCAAGGTGACAAAGTTCCCCCGGTACGAGATCTCATTTTGGCGCAACTTATTGCCCAGCATCCTCACATGGATGTCGCGACAATTTTAGATTATGAGTTGTGTTTTTATGATGTTAATCCTCCTGCTTTGGTGGGATGGAATAACCATTTCATCGCCTCGGCCCGGCTCGATAATTTGTTGAGTTGTTACGTGGCCTTACGTACATTGCTCGACACTGACAGCCAACAGTCTCAGTTGATTGTCATGAATGACCACGAAGAGGTAGGTTCTTCCTCTATGTGTGGTGCCCATGGTCCCATGTTGGCGTCATTTCTGCAGCGCATTGTGCCGGATGCTATTCAGCGTGATCGAATGATTCAACGCTCTGTCATGGTGTCGGCCGACAACGCTCATGGTGTTCACCCAAATTTTGTCAACAAGCATGATGGTAATCACGGCCCTGTGCTCAACCAAGGGCCGGTTATTAAACTCAACAGTAATCAGCGTTACGCTACGAATGGTTTTACTTCGTCACTCTTTAAGCATTGGTGCGAGGCTGTCGATGTGCCGGTGCAAAGTTTTGTCGTACGCAACGACATGGGCTGTGGCAGTACCATTGGACCTATTACTGCCAGTGAAATTGGCGTGCACACCATTGATATCGGCGTCCCAACCTTTGCCATGCACTCCATACGTGAGACGGCAGGCAGCGACGATGCCCATTATTTATACCGCGTACTCAGTCACTTTTTTAAAGAGCCGCGATTAGCTTAAGGAATTGCAATGCAAAAACAGCGTGTCCTCACAGGAATAACGACCACGGGAACCCCTCACTTAGGTAACTATGTCGGCGCTATTCGTCCGGCGATTGCGGCCAGTAATGGGGGTGATGTGGATAGTTATCTGTTCTTGGCGGATTACCACGCCTTGATCAAGTGTCATGATCCCGCTCACGTTCATCAATCTACCCGTGAAATCGCCGCTACATGGTTGGCACTTGGGTTGGATACCTCAAAGACGTACTTTTATCGGCAAAGTGATGTACCACAAATTCCAGAGTTGATGTGGATTCTTTCCTGTCTCACTGCGAAAGGCTTGATGAATCGCGCGCATGCTTACAAGGCGGCTGTTCAGGCCAACGAGGAGGCAGGCGAAGATCCAGATTACGGTGTGACCATGGGGCTCTATAGTTATCCGGTGTTAATGGCGGCTGATATTCTTATGTTCAACGCCAACCAAGTTCCTGTGGGGAAAGATCAGATTCAGCACGTTGAGATGGCGCGAGACATTGCGCAACGATTTAATCACCATTTTGGTGAAGTCTTTGCGTTACCTGAAGCGGTGGTCGATGAGGATGTGTCGGTCTTGTCGGGCCTAGATGGTCGTAAAATGAGCAAGAGTTACGGTAATACTATTCCCTTGTTCGACACGCCTAAGAAATTGCAAAAATCGATTAATAAAATTAAAACGAATTTGCTGGAGCCGGGTCAACCTAAAGACCCTGATGAGGCGGTTGTTTTTCAGTTTTGGGAAGCGTTTGCCACTCCTGAGCAAGTGACCTATATGCGGCAACAGTTTGCTGAGGGTATCGCCTGGGGACAAGCTAAAAAAGAATTATTTGAGCTGATTAATGATGAGCTGGCGCCTGCACGTCAGCGCTATGAGGCGCTGTTATCCGATATGTCATATATTGAAGATGAATTGCAAAAAGGGGCGCGTCGCGCCCGTGAGTGTGCTGCTGAAACGATTGAAAAAGTTCGCGCAGCCGTTGGCATCCGTCCGCTCTAAAACACGAGGTAGCACTATGTGGCGTTCACTTATTTTGCTTAGCGTTATGTTGGTCAGTGCCTGCAGCACGGCACCAACAGTCTTCAACACGCCGATAGAAGGGGCGCCCGATATTGCGCGTGTCATGCAGGCGTCAGATGAAAATTACGCCGGTCAACGTGTTCGCTGGGGTGGGGAAATCATTGCTATTCGCAATCAGCCTGAAGAAACATGGATTGAAGTGTTGCAGCGGCCCCTAATGAGTAGCGGACGTCCACAGGATAAACCATCAGAAGGTCGATTTTTTATTAAACTGTCTGGGTTTGTAGAGCCTGTTGATTACAGCGAGGGTAAATCTATTACCGCCGTGGGTGAGTTGTCGGGGTTTATTACCCAAAAGGTCGGCGAGTTTGACTACCGTTATCCGGTGATTGACGTTGAAAAATCGAATCATATGTTGTGGCAAGCGCGTGTTGAGCGTGCCGAGTGGCGAGTGCGTCCGAGCCTTTATTGGGATTGGCCTTGGCACTACTCACCCTTTCATAGGGGTGTCGGTGCGCGAGTGATTTTAATAAAGGACAGCGAAACTGAATAAAGTGTCTATAATTCAAAAAAATAGACTCGTTTGAGGGATCAATGGCGTCACGAGAAAGTCCTTACAAAAATCTTAAATTTCTCATCATCGATGATTTCCCCGCGATGTGTAAGCAGATCGAAAGGATTCTTAATAGTGCGGGTGCGGAAGCCATTGATATTGTCTACAACGGTGAGAAAGCCTTGCTTGCCTGTAGTAAACAAAAATACGATGTCATTTTTGCCGATTTTAATCTGGGCGCCGGTAAAAATGGGCAGCAGCTGTTAGAGGAATTACGACACCGCAAGCTAATTAAATCAACGTGTGCCTACATTATGATCACCGCTGAAGCTACCAAAGATTTTGTGTTTGGTGCTTTGGAATTTGCCCCCGATACCTATCTCAACAAACCGTTTAATCAGGCAGAATTACTGCAACGTCTACAGCGCATCGTGTTGGAAAAGCAAGCTATTGGGCCAGTGTTGATGGCACAAGAGGTTGGTAATATTGATTTGGCTATTGAGCTTTGCATTGCGGGGATACAGTCGGATCCTAAGCGACGCACCACCTATATGAAAATGCTGGGTGAATTTTATCTGCGTAGTGCTAAGTATGAAAAAGCCAAGGCTGTATTCGATCAAGTGTTGTCGGTACGTGAATTGGATTGGGCCAAATTAGGCAAGGCCCGCTGTCACTTCGAGTTGCAAGAATACGATCAGGCCAATGATATTTTGGCGCCGATGTTGGCGCAAAATACGCCCCACATGGAGGCGTATGACTTGATGGCGGGTATTGCGGCTAAGCGTGGCGATAACCGAGGTGTTCAAGCGGTTTTGGAACATGCGGTGTCGGTGTCGCCCCGCTCAGTAAAGCGACAAAAGCAATTGGCCTATGTCGCCGAAGAGAATAATGATCTTCTTGCTGCTGAATCTGCCCACAAATTTGCCATGAAATCCTCCGAGCACTCCATGCACGAGGGGCCCAATATGTATCTTGATTATGCCAATAGCGTCAATAAGGTCATGGCGATACAAGGGCCTGAAAACAGTGATCGATTTAAAGAGTCGCAGCGTGTTCTAGGAAAAGTGAAACAAAAGTTTCGTGATCCGATAGTGACCATGCGCGTTAATATGGTATCCAGTACTGCGAATAAATTGACCGGCAATGAAGCAGAAGCCAAAGCGTTAATGGAAAAAGTGGCATCTGATTATGCGCTTTTGGAGGGTCAGATGGGCGCGTCCATTGGCCCCGAGTCTCGCCTAGAGTTTGCCAATTTGTTGATAGATAACGGTCAGCAAGAACGCGCTCAAGAAATTCTCAAAGCACTCGCAGCGGATTATCCCGATGATGAGGTGCTCTGCAAAAAAATCGACCGTGCATCGTCTGAGCCTCTCTCCAAACTTGGTAAAGCTGCGGCGATCAAGCTTAACCGAGAAGGTAAACAATTGCTGCAAGAGAAAAATTTCGCAGACGCTGTGGTGCTGTTTAGCCAGGCACTGGATTTGTATCCCAATAACATTGGTTTAAAACTTAACTTGGTGTTAGCGCAAGTTCAGAAAATGCAGGTGGATGGACGTAACGCCGAGACGACGCAAGTTTGTCGAGATATTCTCAGTAGTGTTGGAGAGCTTTCAAGTGACAGTGAATTTTATAAGCTTTACCAAACGTTGAAGCAGTCCTTATAGGCGTATGGCGACACCTGATAGTCAAAATATTGATTTCTCAATGTTGTTGGCCTCGGCCGCACACGACATGAAAAACTCCTTGGGTATGCTGTTATCTACCCTAGATCAAATGGATGCCGTGGCTGTCGATCAGGCGCAGGAGTTGAAAGGCTATTTCTCGCTATTGAGAGGTGAAGCTAGCCGTATTAATAACGATCTCATTTACCTGTTAAGCCTTTATCGGCTGCAAAATAAGCAGTTACAAGCGAATGTTGATGAGGTGTATTTACCTGAATTTTTTGAAGATCAACAATTGCGTCATGCGGTGTTACTCGAGGCTTTTAATGTATCTTTGCTTATCGATGTGGCAGATGACGTGTTGGCCTATTTTGATGCAGAGTTAATTGCCGGTGTTTTAAATAATGCCATTGTGAATGCGGCTAAATATACACAAAGTGTTATTCGCTTATCAGCGACGCCGCACGAGGGTGGGGTGTTGATTGAGGTGCTAGACGATGGTCCGGGATTTCCCCCGAGCATGATTGACGAAAATACAGATTACCAGCGTGGTGTGAGTTTTAAGTCTGGAAGTACTAATCTAGGGCTTTTTTTTTCAAATCATATTGCCGCGCTCCACACCAATGAGGGGCAGCAAGGACGCATTGAACTGGCCAATAACCCCTCGGGGGGTGGGATATTTCGGTTGATACTGCCCTAGGCCTGTTGAAACACCTCGTCAATGCAGTTGCGATAAGCTTTTACCGCCGGCCCCATACCCATCACTAAAGCATCAACTGTCAACGCGTGACCTATAGACACCTCTAGAATTCCCGGAATCTTCAAAAAGTCGGCGAGGTTGTCGAGATTAAGGTCGTGACCTGCGTTAACGCCAAGCCCGGCGGTGAGTGCTGCCTCGGTAGCCTGTTGATAAGCTTGCCAACTATCGCGCCAATGACCTTCAGCATGTGCTTCTGCATAGGGACCGGTATACCATTCGATGCGGTCTGCACCAATGGCTTTTGCTAGTGGCATTTGTTCTGGAATGGGATCCATGAATAAACTTACGCGACAACCTAGCGCGTGCAACTGTGCGATGATCGGCGCGAGTTTGTCGGCATCACGATACAAGTCAAATCCATGGTCTGAGGTCAGTTGACCGTCGCCGTCAGGTACAAGGGTACATTGCGCGGGACGGCACATAGCCACTAACGCCATAAAGCCTGGATAATCGCCAACATGTGTATATTTACTCTTTTGCGGTGGCGCGAAGGGGTTTCCCTCGATATTAAACTCCACCGAAATAGCCTCGGCGAGGGCTACACAGTCACTGGCACGAATGTGGCGCTGGTCTGGCCTAGGATGAACGGTTATACCATCCGCGCCAGCATTGATACAGGTATGAGCAAAGTCCACCACGTTGGGTATGGTGGTGACCCTCGAGTTGCGAATGAGTGCAATCTTATTGAGGTTGACACTTAAGGCTGTCCGTGGATGTAAGGTAGTCATTAATGAAGTCGCTCAGCTTTGATAAGAATGACCGGCTCGACGGGTACATCGTCCATGCCAGCAAAATGATGTGTTTCGACATAGCTCATATCATGGACGACCTCTTTGCCCTCGATGACCTCCCCAAAGACGGTATAGCCGATTTTCCCCATGCGGAAATCCAGTGAGCTATTCATACGAAGATTAATATAGAACTGACTAGTGGCGCTGTCAGGGTCGTCATTGCGTGCCATGGCGACTGTAAATCGATCATTATAAAGTCGGTTATGAGATTCGTTAATGATGGGAGGGTGGGTTACTTTTTTTGCCATATTTGGGCCGAAACCGCCACCTTGTACAACAAATCGCTTGATGATCCTATGAAATAACGTGTTGTCGTAAAAGCCTTCGTCGACATAGCGTAAAAAATTTGCCACGGTAATGGGTGCTGCCTCTTGATATAACTCCAATGTGAAACTGCCCAAGGTCGTGTCAATTCGTACCCTGGGATTGTCGACCGCAATAGCCAGTTGGCTGAAAAGCAGCGCAGCAACAAGACAAAATAAGGAGCGCATTAGAACCACTCGGAGTGTTTTTTCTTGGCCGTTAAATGGGGCACGATGAGGGTGATGATAACGCCAAGTAATACAGCGAACGCACCGTAAAGAATAAAGTCGCGATTGTCCTGTTCCATTAATCGCGTATTCTCGATGCGAAGAATATCCATTTCATTAATGAGATGGGAATTTTCAAGGCGTAGTTTGTTATTGCTTTGATCCAGTTCAATTGTCTTGGCGGAGATGTCTTTGATATGCGTCAGTTCTTGGGTGACGGTAGTGAGCGATGATTGTGCCGCGTCAAGCGCATCTTGCAGTTGACGGTTTTGGCTTTCAAGTTCTATTAAGCGCTGTTGTGTTGGCGATGCATTGGCTTTCAGGTTGGCCAGCTCTTGCTGCATCTTGGCTAGTTGGCTTCTCGCGCTTGGTTCCTTCATCAAGAATTGCGATGCTACCCAGCCGGTATTGCCATCAATGGATACCTGCACATAGCCGTTTTCTTGCTTCGTCTCGTTGACGGTCAGTGCAGTACCTGTCTGTAATGTCTTGATGATTCGATACTGGGTACCCGGACCGCTGCGAAGTTGAATCTGCAGTACATCGGAGACATATCGCGTTTCAGCTAAAGCGCCTGCTGAGAGGGTGATGGCTAATATGAGAAGCGTGAGGTATCGCATCCTTGGATCCTTTTAAGGTAAGACTTTTTTGAAAGGTTTGACGGTCACGCTTTGATAAACCCCTGCCTTCACGTAGGGATCAGCATCAGCCCAGGCCTTTGCTGCATCTAAGCTTGAAAATTCAGCGATCAATGTGCTGCCAGTGAACCCTTCGCTGCCTGGGTCTTCGCTATCAATCGCTGGCATAGGACCGGCCACTAAAAGGCGACCCTCATCAACCAGAACTTTCAGTCGTTCGAGATGTGCTGGACGAGCCTCTAAACGTTGGGCGAGAGAGTTGGGTGAGTCTTCGGCAAAAATAACGTAATACATAATGAGCGTCCTTACAGGCTTTCTTCGCGCTGGGTGTCTTTGATATGTGGGGCAATCATCGCAACGGTAATCACCATAATGACAAGGGTGAAACCAATCGATGAATAGAGCTTGTAACTCACCCATGTGGCCTCGCTAAATGTTTTAGCGACCCAAATATTAAGCGTGCCTACGATGGCAAAGTTAGCTATCCAAAGATAGCTCATCCGACGCCAGAGGTGTTTTGGCAGAGCCATTTGGGTTCCCAGCGTGCGTTCTAGCAAATTTTTTTCACCAACCCAGTGGCTGGCGAGAAAAACCAATGCCAGAGCCCAGTTGAATATGGTAGGCTTCCACTGGATGAAACTCTGATCTCTTAGCGAAACTGTCAGCGAACCAAATACAACCACCGCTAGCCATGTCCAAAACAAACGTTTTTCAATATGGCCTGCTGTCAATCTAGCCAGTAGCAATTGCAGTGTGGTGGCGAGCATCAATACCAACGTGGCACTGAAAATGCCATCTAAGGTGTATTGCCACTCGCCAAAGCCAATGGTTTGCCCGGACATTTGGTAAGTCACAAAGAAAAGTACGATTGGAATAAATTCTAGAATTTGCTGCATCGTTAGGTGTAGTCGTATGGCAATTAAGGTGATGGCTATCATACCCTGATAGATATCTCAGTGCTATGCGAATAAGGAGAGAAGCGCAATTGCCACCGTTCGATAATGTCGATTTACACTGCCATACCACGGCATCAGATGGCCGCCTAAGGCCGGAGGAACTGGTACAGCTGGCAGTGTCGCGCGATATCGATTTGCTGGCTATTACAGATCATGATAATGCGGCTGGTTTTCGTGAGGCCCGTGCGTTTATGGCGACGACACCAGATCAATATCAGGGCTTGACGTTAATCTCTGGCGTGGAGTTCTCAACCCTATGGCGTGGACTGAATATTCATGTCATTGGCTTGGGCGTTGATGTTGATTGCGATATCTTTTTGGCGGCTGAAGCGCAACAAGCGAATGCCCGCGAGGGGCGCGCTAAGACCATTGCCGAAAGGCTATGTAAAAAAGGCCTGCCTGATGTTTATGCGGCGGCTATTGCGTATGCGTCGTCACCAAGTGCTGTAGGGCGTCCTCATTTTGCTCAGGCATTGATCGATTGTGGCGCAGTGAAGGACTTTGATGAAGCCTTTAATAAATGGCTGGGTGCAGGCAAAATTGGCGACGTCAAGGTGATGTGGCCGACCATTGAGCAAGCGATTGATTGGATTCGTTGTGCTGGTGGGGTGTCGGTGTTGGCGCACCCTCACAAGTACAAAATGACGCGAACAAAGTTATGCGATCTACTGTCGCATTTTGCTTTATCCGGTGGAGCGGCTATGGAAATAGCCTTCTGCCAACAGCGCGCTGATGAACAACGGGATTTGGCTCGTTTAGCGCGTCAATTTGGATTATCGGCCTCTCGAGGCAGCGACTATCATGGTGATCACATGCCGTGGAATTCGCTTGGAAGGGCCAATGAAATAGTGACTGGCGTGACGCCAGTATGGGAAAAGTATTCACTGGGACGATGACATGAGTCAGTTTTTTCAAATTCACCCTGATAACCCGCAAAAGCGATTAATTGCGCAAGCGGCACAGATTCTGAAGGAAGGCGGCGTTATCGCTTACCCCACGGATTCTGCCTACGCCTTGGGTTGTCACCTTGATGATAAGGCAGCGCTTGAGCGCATTCGTCGTATTCGTCAATTAGATGACAAACATAATTTCACCCTGGTCTGCAGTGATTTGTCGCAAGCATCCAACTACGCTCGCTTCGACAATAGTCATTTTCGCTTGATCAAGAATCATACCCCAGGCGCTTACACATTCATCCTGCGCGCCACCAGCGAGGTCCCGCGTCGCTTGCAACACCCGAAGCGAAAAACGGTAGGACTTCGTGTCCCAGCAAATAATATTGCCTTGGATCTTTTGGCCGCCCATGGCGAGCCTATTATGAGTGTGTCGTTGATTCTGCCTGGGGAAAAACATCCCATGCTTGACCCTTATGATATCCGCGAGAGGCTTGAGCACGACGTTGATTTGGTCATTGATGGCGGCTACTGCGGTCTTGATCCGACCACGGTCATCGACTTGTCAGGTGAGGAGCCTGTTTTGGTTCGTCAGGGTGTGGGCGATGCGGCCCCATTTGGCTTGTAGTTTACCGCTATGCCTATGTCGTTATAATGGCGACGTTATGCGGATAAAGATGTGATGAGTCACGATCAAGTCAATGTTGAGACACTCGCTGAATCACCTGTCAATGTGGTGCAGGAGGAAATGCCATTTGCGCTTGTGATGGGTCAGCCCCTCACCGAGATGCCAAAAGATTTATATATCCCGCCAGATGCACTGGAGGTTTTTCTCGAAGCGTTTGAAGGGCCGTTAGATCTTTTGCTGTATTTAATCAGGCGCCAGAATATCGATATTCTTGAAATAAATGTCGCCGAAATTACTACGCAGTACATGACTTATGTCGATCTCATGGAGGCGGTGCAGTTTGAACTTGCCGCAGAGTACTTGGTGATGGCGGCGATGCTGGCCGAAATTAAGTCGCGTATGTTGTTGCCTCGCGCCAAGGAAGGTGACGAAGAGCACGAGGATGATCCGCGAATGGATCTTATTCGTCGCTTGCAAGAGTATGAGCGTTTTAAGCAGGCGGCTGAAGATATTGATGCGTTGCCACGCGTAGGGCGAAATTTTTATACCGCGGCCGCAGAGGTTCCGACCTTGCAAAAAGTTGTCCGCCATCCTGAAGTTGACATGCAGGAGATGTTAATCGCTTTGGCTGAGGTGCTTCGCCGCGCGGATATGTTTGAGTCGCATCAGGTGACACGAGAAAAGTTATCGACCCGCGAGCGCATGAGCAATGTATTGGAACGGCTCGAGAACGGCCAATTTCAACCCTTTGTGGCCTTGTTTGATCACGCTGAAGGCCGTTTGGGGGTGGTAGTCACCTTCCTTGCGATGATGGAGCTAATTAAAGAATCGCTATTGGAAATCGTTCAGACCGAAACCTTTGGCGCGATCCATGTGCGGTTGCGGCGCAGTGATGATCGTGTGATGGAGGACGTTGACTATGTCAATTGAGCAGCTTGCTCGTATTCTTGAGGGGGCAATGCTGTCCTTCAACAAGCCGCTATCTGAAGTCCAGATGGAGGGGCTCTTTGATGACGAGGCCAAACCTTCTAAACAAGAGATCCGCGCAGCGTTGGCCTTGTTACAAGAGCAATGTGTTGGTCGTGGTGTCGAGCTGAATGAAGTCGCCAGTGGTTGGCGTTATCAAGTCTGCCAAGATGTGTCCCCTTGGGTGAGCCGCTTGTGGGATGAGCGTCCACAGCGCTACTCGCGAGCGTTATTGGAAACGTTGGCGTTGGTCGCTTATCGTCAACCCATTACGCGTGGTGAAATTGAAGATATTCGTGGTGTTGCGGTGAGCTCGCACATTATGAAGACCTTGCTTGAGCGTGAGTGGGTGAAGGTTATCGGGCATCGCGATGTGCCGGGTAGGCCTGCGATGTATGCCACGACAAGGCATTTTTTAGATTATTTTAATATGCAAAGTCTTAATCAGTTGCCAAGTTTGGCTGAGATACGAGACTTGGATAAAATTAACCGTGAGTTGGATCTTGATGATACAGACCCCGATACAGTGCCCACTGTTGCAAGGGTTGATGATCAAAGCCAGATCACAAATACCACCCCTTTGGCGGAAGATGTCCCTGCCAGCATCGCTGACGATAGCGACGAGGACGACAACCAGAACCCAAGTATGAGAGAAGATAGTTAACGCATGAGCGAAAAAATTCAAAAAGTCTTAGCCCGAGCGGGCCTGGGTTCACGTCGTGAGATCGAAACATGGATCGAAGCGGGGCGTATTAAAGTGGGCGGTGCCTTGGCCACCCTTGGGGATCGCATTGAGGATGGCCAGACCGTTTATCTCGATGGTAAACCACTCAAGTTATTAAAGGCACATGAGAACCGTCGACGAGTATTGCTGTATAACAAGCCGGAAGGCGAGATTTGTTCGCGTCGTGACCCAGAAGGGCGTCGTTCGGTGTTTGAAAGCCTCCCCAAACTGAAAGGCGAGCGCTGGATTGCGGTAGGCCGTCTTGATTACAACACGGCAGGATTGTTGTTATTCACGACAGACGGCGAGCTGGCTAATGCGCTTATGCATCCCTCCAACCAAATTGAGCGTGAGTATGCGGTTCGCGTGATGGGCGAGGTGAGTGAAGAAGCATTATCAAACTTACTGCAAGGTGTGATGCTCGATGACGGTATGGCTAAATTTAGCGACATTCAGCCAGGTCGCAATGAACGCGATGACAGTATTAATAAATGGTATTACGTGACGCTGTGTGAAGGTCGTAACCGGGAGGTTAGACGCCTTTGGGAGTCTCAGGGTTTAACGGTGAGTCGTTTGAAGCGCGTTCGCTATGGTAATGTCTTTATCCCCTCTAAGGTGAAGGCTGGTCAATGGATTGAATTGAATGACAAGGAAGTGAAAACTGTCAGTGATATGGCCAATTTACCGGCTTATGAATCGGCTGACATTCTTCCCGCTGAGCGCCGCCAAATGCAGCGCCAAGAGCGTAAGGCTAAGCCGCGCCGTGGAGGGCGCTAGCTTGGCTCTGACTTAAGCCGCGCTGCTGTTCAGACTGTTCGCAAATCCCACAGGGTGTGCCGTCTCCACACTCTACGATTTCGACATTGATATTGCATTGTAAGTCGACACCATGAAAATGCTCTTGGTGGTGTCGGCATACTTGGCTCAGCCGATGCGCGATAATGGCCGCTTGGTCATTGTTCGTCTCGCCTAGAAGAACCACAAACTCATCATCGCTAAAGCGAAAAATTTGATCGCCCGCTCGGCAGTTGTCGCGCAACTGATCAATCAAATGGCATAGCATAGCATCTGAGGCGTCACTGCCATGCTCCGCATAAATAGTGCGCAAATTGCTTAAATGCATAAACACGGCATTCAGTTTTTTGTCACTGCTACGGCGCTGCGCACGCAGTGTGTTGAGGGCGCGTTTAAAGGCTGTTTTGTTATTCACGCGCGTCACAGGATCCCAGTGACTGTGGGTCATGGCTTGCTGATAAAGTAGGCTGTCTTGAAGGGGCATCATGAACATACCCAGAATGGTTTCTAAGCGTGTCAGCGCGACTTCGCTTAAGCGGTGTTTTTGTAGCGTTGTGATCGTGCCGTAATGGCGCTGATCTTGTACGAGGTTGTACTCGCAGCTATGGCGTGCACTTTCACCGCAGGCAATATGTATATGCAATCCTGGATTATCGTAGCGCAGGCCGGTGATGTCGAGACGCTTACTGAGCGCGTTGAACAGGACATCCACTAACTCGTGAGTATCAAAGGCGCGTTCGAGATCATGTTGTAGTTTACTCAGATCGCTTGGTGCCTTGTATTCTGTGGTGTTGTGAAACATGGTCATGGCGTGCCCCGCAAAAATAAAGTCATTCACTGTAGACTTAGCGAGAATCGTGCCATTTAATAAAAGGCCTTATATATCATGCCTTTAGTGGGGTTTATGTCAATTTTCTGCCGCGAGGCGGCAAGCATTAGCCGAAAGCGTTACAGGCTTGTCCATTGATGCCAAGGCTGTCGGGACCCATTAAATAGAGGTAGGCATTCATGCGCTCAGCGGGCGAGGGGTTATCCGTGGGTCGCTCCGCAGGGTAGGCCGTGCGACGCATTTCGGTATTCGTCGCCCCGGGATTAATACTATTCACCCTCACGTTGCTGACATTTTCAAGTTCGTCAGCGAGTACTTGCATCATACCCTCGGTGGCAAACTTGCTGATCGCATAAGCACCCCAATAGGCACGCCCTTTGCGGCCAACACTGCTCGATGTCAGAATGATGCTGGCATCGCGTGGGGATTGTTGGCAAAGAACCAGTAAATACTTGATTAATAAGAATCCTGCCGTGACATTGACTTGCATCAGCTCATGCCAACTTTTAGTGCTGGTTTGCTCTAGGGGTTTTCTTTCGCCGAGCAGACTGGCATTGATTAAAATGCCATCAATATGACCAAATGTTTCAGCGAGTCGATCGCGCAAATTTTGGTATTCTCCCTCGTCAGCTTTTGCAAAGTCCATGACCACGATAACGGGTTCGGGATGGCCGGCGGCAACAATTTCATCGTAGCAATGCTCCAGTTTGCGCTGAGTACGACCTATCAATACCACGGTGGCACCGTGCGCGGCATAGGCTTGAGCTGCCGCTTTGCCTATCCCGTCACCAGCGCCTGTGACAACGATGGTGCGATTATTTAGCAAATCAAATGGCGCTTGATAGTCGTGCATGGCGGATCCTTAATATTATCGGGCAAGTAAAGAAAGTAATTGTTCGGGATGATTGTGATAGTAATCTGCGTTCCATGTGCTGGGGGCGTCATCGTCGTCAAGGTAGCCCCAATTTGCCACAACCGTTGTCATTCCAGCTGCGCGCCCAGCCTCGATATCGCGTCGGTGATCGCCAACGTAAATGCAGCGCGTCGGTTCAATGCCAATCTGTCGAGCGGCTAAAAACATGGGTTCTGGGTCGGGCTTGGCGAGGCTGACATGGTCAGGGCACACAAGGCATCCAAGATGGTAGGGTAGTTTCAAGTCGCGCCATAATGGCTCGGCAAATGCAGCGGGTTTATTGGTAATAATTCCCCAGGGAATGCCTGCGTTGTCGCAATGTCTGAGTACCTTATCAAATCCATCAAACAGACAGGAGTGAACGGCGTAGTGTTGGCCGTAAATGTCCAGAAAAGCCTGCCGTAAGCGCGAGAAGTCGGGGTGGTCTATATCGATACCAAAACCCATGCACACCATGGCGCGTGCACCATGCGATACCACTTTGCGTATATCCGCATAGCTCACTTCTGGGCAGTTTTCCTGCCGTAATAATCGATTCAGTACCACATGAAAGTCGGCGGCGGTATCAAGTAAGGTACCATCAAGATCGAGGAGAAGCGCGTCGTATTGCATTTATAGTGGCTTCGTCACGTGAATCAGGTAGTTGACGCTCACATCCCTTGGGTTGAGGCGATACACTTTCGTGAAGGGGTTGTAGGTCATGCCGGTGATGTTTTCCATGTGCAGACCGGCGGAGCGAACAAAGTTGCCTAGTTCAGAGGGCTTGATGAACTTGGCGTATTCGTGGGTGCCTTTGGGCAATAAATTAAGAATGTATTCGGCGCCTAAAATGGCAAATGTATAGGCTTTTGGGTTGCGATTTATCGTTGAAAAGTAGGCATGCCCACCAGGTTTGAGCAATTTGGCACAGGCAGCGACCACAGAGGCAGGATCTGGGACATGTTCGAGCATTTCGAGACAGCAGACGACATCGAATGTCTCGGGTTGTTGAGCGGCCATGGCCTCGGCAGTGATGCGTCGATAGTCAATATGGTGTCCAGACTCCAGTAGATGAAGGCGAGCCACCGCCAGTGGGGCTTCGCCCATGTCGATGCCTGTTACATCAGCACCCTGTGCTGCGAGGGATTCCGATAGAATGCCTCCGCCGCATCCGACATCGATCACTTTTTTACCGGCCAGGGGGGAGTGTTGATTGATAAATCCAGCACGCAGCGGATTGATATCATGCAGGGGTTTGAATTCACTCTCCTTATCCCACCAGCGTGAAGCTAATGCCTCAAATTTGGCGATTTCAGCGTTGTCGACGTTATGGTGTGTGGATGATGTTTGTTGCATGAGGGTGTCCTAGCATTATTTAGGCGGCATTATACATGGAGTGGCTGGCGATCTCATCCCGCATGGATAGCTTTGTTAAAGGATCCATTGGTGTTTTTTGTTCTACGTAATTGTTAGTGTTTTGGGTCGATTGTGGGGTATAATCACGCCTTTTAGATTGTGGCGAGAACAGGTTTCTGGCATCAATAAAACGCATTGCGTAGACAATAAAAGGATCCGACACTGTCATGGGTGAAACTGCCAACCAAGTGCTTTCTGTAAATATCGAAGACGAACTTAAACAGTCCTACTTAGATTACGCGATGAGCGTCATCGTAGGTCGTGCGTTGCCCGACGTACGCGACGGTTTGAAGCCAGTTCACCGGCGCGTTCTCTTTGCTATGAGCGTGTTGGGTAACGATTGGAACAAGCCCTACAAAAAATCTGCGCGGGTTGTGGGTGACGTGATCGGTAAATACCACCCGCATGGCGATTCAGCGGTTTACGATACGATTGTTCGTATGGCACAGCCATTCTCACTTCGCTACATGTTGGTCGACGGTCAGGGTAACTTCGGCTCTATTGATGGCGATTCGGCCGCGGCCATGCGTTACACCGAAATCCGCATGAAGAAAATTGCTCACGAGTTGTTGGCGGATCTCGACAAAGAAACCGTGGATTATGTCCCCAACTACGATGGTGAAGAGCTCATTCCCGACGTATTGCCCACCAAGGTTCCCAACCTTTTGGTGAACGGAAGTTCGGGCATTGCCGTGGGTATGGCGACCAATATTCCTCCGCATAACCTGAACGAAGTGATCGATGCGTGTTTGGCGTTAATCGACGATGAACATATTGATGTTGATGGCTTGATGCAATTTATGCCCGGCCCAGATTTTCCGACGGCGGCCATCATCAACGGTCGCTCAGGTATAGTTCAGGCCTACCGCACGGGTCGCGGCCGCATTTATGTGCGTGCCAAGGCCGAAGTGATCAGTAACGAAAAAAATGGTAAAGACACCATTATTATCCACGAGCTTCCCTATCAAGTTAACAAGGCACGTTTGATTGAAAAGATTGCTGAGTTAGTCAAGGAAAAGAAAATCGAGGGCATCACAGAATTGCGCGACGAGTCTGACAAAGACGGTCTGCGCGTTGTGATCGAGTTGCGTCGCGACGTCATGGGTGAGGCTGTGCTCAATAACCTGTATGCACAAACGCAGTTGCAGACGGTGTTTGGTATTAACATGGTGGCGCTTGTCAACGGCCGTCCTCAGGTGCTCAACCTCAAGCAAGTGCTCGAGGCGTTTGTCAGTCACCGTCGTGAAGTGGTTACGCGTAGAACCGTGTATTTGTTGCGCAAGGCGCGTGAGCGTGGCCATGTGTTAGAGGGTCTGGCTATTGCTTTGGCCAACATCGATCCCGTGATCGAAATGATTAAGAGCTCGCCAAGTGCGGCTGAAGCGAGAGAGAAATTGTTGGCTGAAAAGTGGGATGCTACGGCTGTACTGCCCATGCTTGAGCGTGCTGGCGAGCAGGCCTGCCGGCCTGAAGATTTGGCACCAATGTACGGTATGCATGAGGGCAGTTACCATCTTTCGCCTGTTCAGGCGCAGGCTATTTTGGATCTGCGTTTGCATCGCTTGACGGGTCTGGAGCATGAGAAACTCATTAATGAGTACAAAGAGCGCTTGGATGAGATTGCGGAATATTTGAACATTCTTTCTGATCCCAACCGCTTAATGGAAGTGATTCGTGAAGAGTTGGCTCAGATCAAAGCCGATTTTGGTGATGCGCGTCGTACGGAGATTATCGAGTCGACGTTGGACCTTAATGATGAAGATTTTATTAGTGTCGAAGACCGTGTGGTCACTATTTCACACCAGGGGTACGCCAAAACCCAGCCTTTAGCTGATTATCAAGCCCAGCGCCGAGGAGGTATGGGTAAATCGGCCACGGCGGTGAAGGATGAAGACCATATTGAGCATCTTTTGGTAGCGTCGACTCACGATACTATTTTGTGTTTTACCAATGAGGGTAAAGTCTACTGGCTGCGTGTCTTCCACATCCCGTTGGCTGGTCGTCAATCACGTGGTCGTCCTATCGTGAACTTGTTGCCACTCAGTGAGGGTGAGCGCATCACCTCCATTTTGCGTGTCAATGAGTATCTTGACGATCACTTTGTCTTTATGGCCACTGCCAATGGTACGGTTAAAAAGACCTCGCTTACCGACTTCTCTCGTCCACGCAGCGTCGGATTGCGTGCAGTTGAGCTCGATGAAGACGATCATTTGGTGGGAACGGCCATCACCAATGGCCAAAATGATGTGATGTTGTTCGCCAGCAATGGAAAAGTGATCCGGTTTAACGAGGGTGATGTGCGTGCGATGGGAAGAACGGCGCGCGGTGTGCGCGGTATTCGTCTGGCATCAGGAGCGAAAGTTATTTCGTTGATCATTCCAGAAGAGGGGCGCCAAGTATTGGTAGCTTCGGTCAATGGTTACGGTAAGCGTACGGCGATTGAAGATTTTCCAGTGTATGGCCGTGGCGGACAGGGCGTTATTGGTATTCAGGCGAGTGAGCGTAACGGCGATATTGTTGGCGCGGTACAAGTGAGTGAAAACGAAGAGATGATGCTTATCTCTAATCAGGGAACACTGGTGCGCAGCAAGGTGTCTGAGGTCTCTATTCTCGGTCGCAATACTCAGGGTGTGCGTCTGATTCGTCTCCGCAATGATGAGCAGCTAACCGGCTTAGAGCGCGTTGATGAGCCTGAAGAGACGGAATTCGAAGAGGACGTCGACGCGATAGCCTCTGTTGATGACGCTGCACAGTCTACGGTTGCTGAAGACGGCGAAGAATAGTTTGTATATTTGGGGTGCGCCCCTGATTTTAGGAGAAAGTATGTCTCGTAAGTTCAATTTCTGTGCAGGTCCAGCGGCATTGCCTGAAGCGGTGTTACAACAGGCGCAACAAGAGATTTTGGATTGGCATGGCGCCGGCTTGTCGATCATGGAGATGAGTCATCGCAGCGATGAGTTTGTGGCAGTGGCTAGCGAGGCAGAGCGTGATCTGCGTGATTTGTTAGCGATTTCTGATGATTACGCGGTGTTGTTCTTGCAAGGGGGAGCTAGCACGCAGTTTGCCTCTGTTCCGCTTAATTTGATGCCCGTGGGTGGTAGTGCTGATTATGTCAACACCGGGCAGTGGTCTAAGAAAGCGATTGCTGAAGCCAAGCGCTTTGGGCGTGTCAATGTTGTCGCCGATGCCTCGGATAGCAACTACAGCACGATCCCTGCCTTCGATACCTGGCAGCTCGACCCTAACGCTGCTTACCTCCATTACACCCCAAATGAAACTATTGGTGGCGTTGAGTTTTTTTGGGAGCCCCAGGTGGATGTCCCTCTTGTGGCTGATATGTCTTCAACTATTTTGTCACGTCCGATTGATGTCAATAAATTCGGTGTGATCTATGCGGGTGCGCAAAAGAATATTGGTCCTGCGGGGCTCACGATTGCTATCGTTCGTCGCGATTTGATGGGTAAGTCGCAACCGGGTTGTCCCATTATGTTGGATTACGCGACGGCCGCTGAAAACGATTCTATGTACAATACACCGCCCACTTATTCGATTTATTTGGCCGGCTTGGTGTTCAAGTGGCTCAAAAAACAGGGCGGTTTAACGGCTATTGAGCTGATCAACCGTCGTAAGGCGACCAAACTTTACGACTATATCGACAACAGTGGGTTTTATGCTAACCCGGTTGAGTTGCCAAGTCGTTCGTTGATGAATATTCCATTTACCTTAGCAGATGCGGCCTTGGATAAGGCGTTTTTGGCGCAAGCTGAGGCGGTGGGCTTGATGAATTTGAAAGGTCATCGCAGCGTGGGCGGGATGCGTGCGTCCATTTACAACGCGGTTGGCGAAGAGGCTGTAGATGCCTTGATTGATTTTATGACTGAGTTCGCCCGTAACAACGGCTAAGACGTCGCGCATGAGTAATTTTGAAGCCGAGCTTAAAGCCCTTCGTGACCAGATTGATGGTCTCGATAAGCAGTTGATCGAGATTGTTAACAAGCGTGCAGGGTGCGCCAAAAAAGTCGCCGAAGTTAAACAGCGAGAATATGAATTCGCCTTGGCTAATGGTCTGCAGCCAGGCGAAATCTTATTTTATCGGCCTGAGCGCGAGGCCCAGGTGTTACGCCGAGTGATGGCCAATAATCCTGGGCCGATGGACGACCAACGTATGGCGTCAATCATACGTGAAGTCATGTCGGCGTGTTTGGCGTTAGAGCAGCCTATGCAAGTGGCTTACCTGGGGCCAGAAGGCACGTTTACTCAGGCGGCAGCTCAGAAGCATTTCGGTAGTTCGGTGATATCGCATCCTCAGGTCTCGATCGCACAGGTTTTCTCTCAAGTGGAGTCGGGTGCGGTGAACTATGGGGTTGTTCCGGTTGAAAACTCCACCGAGGGTATGGTGTCTCATACTATCGATAATTTCATTTATTCTCCCCTGCGTATCTGTGGTGAGGTGGAGTTAAGAATTGAGCACCACTTGCTTGCTTCCGAAGCCACAGCGGGCAAGATAGACGTCATTTGTGCCCATCAACAAGCGCTGGCGCAATGCCGTCAATGGCTTGATGCGCACTTTCCTAATGCCGAGCGTGTTGCGGTTTCCTCGAATGGTGAGGCGGCTAAATTGGCAACCACTACATTGGGTATGGCCGCTATTGCTGGAGAGGTGGCACAATCGTTGTACAACCTCAATCGGGTGGCCAGTAATATCGAAGACCTTGCGAATAATACCACCCGATTTTTGATTATTGGTCGAGAGGAAGTGCCGCCAAGCGGCGCCGATAAAACGTCGATCATTGTCTCCACCCGCAACGAACCTGGGGCATTATTTAAGTTATTAGAGCCATTTGAAAAAGCGGGTATCATGCTGACGCGCATCGATACGCGTCCATCGCGAACAGAGAAATGGGCCTACGTCTTTTTCATCGAGTTTGAAGGTCACTATGCCGAGCCTCATATCGCGAAGGTCATGTCGCAGTTAGAAGGTGGATCATTGATGATCAAATCCCTTGGCTCTTACCCTCGCGCGGTCATGTAATGTCTGTCATATGTTCTCGTGTACTTATTATTGGGCTTGGGCTTATTGGTAGTTCGTTCGGCAAGGCCCTCAAGGAAGCCAAGGTCGTCTCTGAAATTTTGGGAGTGAGTCGTTCACCGTCGACATGTCACAGAGCTATTGAGCTCGGTGTGATAGATCGCGGGGTGGCAGACTTATCTTCTGCGCTTGATCAGCTGGCGTCAGGTGATGTGGTGATGATTGCTACGCCCACACTGGCTGTCCCCGATATCTTGGCGCAAACCAAATCGGCGTTGGCGCGCGGGGTGATAGTCACCGATGGTGCCAGCGTTAAGGGCAGTATCGAGTTGGCGGCCAGAGAGACGTTAAGTGCTGCTGATATGGCGCATTTGGTGCTGGGTCATCCCATTGCGGGTTCTGAGAAGAGTGGCGTAGAGGCCGTGGACGCGTCTCTTTATCAAGATCATCGTGTCATTTTGACCCCCTTGCCTGAGACCAACCCTGCGTCCCTTCAAGTGGTATCCGAATTATGGGCAGCTTGTGGTGCAACCGTGAGTGAAATGCGTGTTGATGAGCACGATCGTGTCTTAGCAGCGACCAGTCATTTGCCACATGTGTTGGCGTTCGCCCTTGTTGATGCTCTGGCCCAGCAACAAGAAAGCCAAGATATTTTCAAGTTCGCTGCAGGCGGCTTTAAAGATTTCACCCGTATCGCCAGTAGTGATCCCGTCATGTGGCACGATATTTTTCTTGCGAACAGTGAGGCTGTGCTGGCGCGAATGGCACAGCTGCAAACGCAATTAGAGTTTTTACGAACAGCGATATTAAACAAAGATAGCGACGCCATTCTGGCCAGCTTTACGCGTGCAAACGAGGCGCGAGACTATTTTTTAACCCAATACAAAAATTTAGGAGCCTAATTTTTTAGGTCGCTTACATGAGTTCTCAATCTATTACATTTCTTGCTAATTCCGCCGGTGCCCTTGAAGGTGATATTCGTGTGCCCGGTGATAAATCCATGTCTCATCGTTCGATCATGCTTGGCTCGTTGGCTGAAGGTACGACGCATGTGAAAGGATTTTTAGAGGGTGAGGACGCCTTAGCGACGTTAAATGCCTTTCGTTCAATGGGTGTGAAAATTGATGGACCGCATCAGGGTGAAGTCACGATCCATGGCGTTGGGTTACACGGCCTGTCTGCGCCAAGTCATGACATCTATTTAGGAAATTCAGGGACGTCAATTCGTTTAATCGCGGGTTTAATGGCGGGTCAGTCATTTGACGTGACCATGACTGGTGATGCATCACTGTCAAAGCGCCCAATGAATCGTGTCGCGATTCCCTTGCGTGAGATGGGTGCCGTGGTGGAAACACAGGAGGGCGGGCGTCCCCCCATGACCGTTCGAGGTGGTCATGTGCTGAAGGCGATTAATTATCCAATGCCTATCGCGAGTGCTCAAGTTAAATCCTGTGTGCTGTTGGCAGGGCTTTACGCCGAAGGGACAACGGAAGTCACTGAGCCTGCCCCCACCCGCGACCATACGGAACGCATGCTGCGAGGTTTTGGCTACCCCGTTGAGGTCATCGGTAACTGCGTGCGCCTTCAGGGAGGCGGTAAGTTAAGTGCAACTAATATTGATGTTCCCTCCGATATTTCTTCGGCCGCTTTTTATATGGTGGCGGCGTCTATCACACCGGGATCAAATCTCACTCTGCGGCATGTGGGGATTAACCCCACCCGCATTGGTATTATTAATATACTGCGTCTTATGGGTGGCAGTATTGATGTATTCAATGAGCGCGAGGTTGGTGGTGAGCCCGTCGCAGATATTCGCGTACAGTATGCCCCTTTGAAGGGTATTCAAATTCCTGAAGATCAAGTGCCACTGGCGATTGACGAGTTCCCAGTGTTGTTCATCGCGGCGGCTTGTGCCGAAGGACAAACCATTTTGACGGGTGCTGAGGAGTTGCGTGTTAAGGAAAGTGACCGCATTCAAGTGATGGCGGATGGATTGTTGGCGCTAGGTGTTGATGCCAAGCCGACGCAAGACGGTATTGTGATCACTCCCGGTCGGATAGGCGGTGGCGAGATCTGGTCGCATGGCGATCACCGAATTGCCATGTCCTTTGCGGTCGCCGCGCTTCGTGCTGAGGGTGAGATTCGTATTCATGGTGCCGAGCATGTGGCGACCTCCTTCCCCGGATTTGTAGAGTTGGCTAATAGTGTTGGCTTTAACATTCAAGTAATCGAAGCATAAATTATGAATGGACACGTTTTTCCGGTATTAACGATTGATGGACCTGGTGGCTCAGGCAAGGGAACTATTGCGCAGAAAGTGGCCGAGCATTTAGGTTGGCATTTTCTCGATAGCGGCGCGCTGTATCGTCTTCTAGCCCTTGCGGCAATTAACCATAGTGTCCACTTAGACAATGAGGAGAGCTTAGCCATTCTGGCGGCGCACTTAGATATAGAATTTCTCGTGACCACCGGCAAAGAGCCGAAAGTGATGCTCGAGGGTGTGGATGTCTCGCTGGATATTCGTCTTCCAGAGACGGGTGAGGCGGCATCAAGAGTGGCGGCTTTGCCATCGGTGAGAGCGGCGTTATTGTCTCGACAGCGTGAATTTCAAAGGGCGCCAGGGTTGGTGGCTGATGGCCGCGACATGGGTACCGTGGTATTTCCTGAGGCGCCATTGAAGATTTATTTGACAGCCAGTGTCGAGGAAAGAGCGCAAAGACGCTACAAGCAGTTGAAAGAGAAGGGCCAAAATGTTAATCTCTCGGCCCTTTTGGATGACATACAAGCCCGCGACGATCGCGATATGAATCGAGCGGTGGCGCCATTGCGTCCAGCAGAGGATGCGGAAATGATCGATAGTTCATTAATGTCTATTGACGAAGTTTTCGAAAAAGTCCTCATGATGCTTGCAAATCGCGGCATGATCGCAGCAGATAAAAGCAAGTAAATTTATTTTTTGTCGTTTGCAACGACCAGCTGAGTTGCAGATGATTGTGTACTTACGTACGCGCACTGTGAACTGACCCGTGTTGCTGGTAATGCGGTTTATTAAAGGTACTGACTAATGAGCGAAAATTTCGCTGAACTATTTGAAGAAAGTTTGAAAACCATCGATATGCAACCTGGCGCGATTGTGACCGGTGTTGTCATCGATATCGACTCTGATTGGGTAACTGTTCACGCAGGCCTGAAATCTGAAGGCGTGATTCCAAAAAGCCAATTCGTTGACGAGAACGGCAAGCTCAATCTGCAGATTGGCGACGAAGTTCAAGTAGCGCTGGAAAGCGTTGAGGATGGCTTTGGTGAAACCCGTTTGTCACGTGAGAAAGCTAAGCGTGCAGAGTCTTGGATTGATCTCGAGAAAGCTTTTGAATCTGACGAAGTGGTTAAAGGTGTTATCAATGGTAAAGTCAAAGGTGGCTTCACTGTTGAACTTAACGGTATCCGTGCCTTCTTACCCGGCTCATTGGTTGACGTACGTCCAGTGCGCGAAACAACTCACCTTGAAGGTAAAGAGTTGGAGTTCCGCGTTATTAAGCTTGACCAGAAACGCAATAACGTTGTTGTTTCGCGTCGCGCGGTTATGGAAGCGGCAAATACTGAAGAGCGCGATGCTCTGTTGGCAACGTTGCAAGAAGGTGCCGCGGTTAAAGGTATCGTTAAGAACTTGACCGATTACGGCGCATTCGTCGATTTGGGTGGTGTAGACGGTCTGTTGCACATCACTGATATGGCTTGGAAGCGCATTAAGCACCCAAGCGAAATCGTCAATGTTGGTGATGAAATCGATGTTAAAGTATTAAAGTTCGATCGCGACCGCAATCGTGTGTCGCTGGGTCTTAAGCAGTTGGGTGAAGATCCATGGGTAGCTATTACTAAGCGTTACCCAGAAGGTGCGCGCACCACCGCCAAAGTCACAAATCTGACAGACTATGGCTGTTTTGCTGAAATCGAAGAAGGCGTGGAAGGTTTGGTACACGTTTCTGAAATGGATTGGACCAACAAAAACGTACACCCCTCTAAAGTTGTTCAGTTGGGCGACGAAGTAGAAGTGATGGTTTTGGATATCGATGAAGAGCGTCGTCGCATTTCATTGGGTATCAAGCAGTGCCAGCAAAACCCATGGGATGCGTTTGGCGAATTGCATGCTAAAGGCGACAAGATCTCTGGCGCTATCAAGTCAATTACTGACTTCGGTATCTTCATTGGTCTCGATGGCAACATCGATGGTCTGGTTCATTTGTCTGACATTTCTTGGAACGAAACGGGTGAAGAAGCCGTTCGCAATTACAAGAAAGGCGACATGATTGACACTGTAATTCTGTCGATTGATCCTGAGCGTGAGCGTATTTCACTGGGTATCAAGCAGTTAGAGAATGACCCCTTCAGCAATTACGTTTCTGAGTTCGACAAAGGTGCCATCGTTACAGGTACTGTCAAAGAAGTTGACGCTAAAGCTGCTGTGATTACACTGGCAGATGACGTTGAAGGTACGTTGAAGGCGTCTGAAATCAGCCGTGAGCGTGTTGAAGATGCGCGTAACGCCCTGAAAGAAGGCGAAGAAGTCGAGTGCAAGATTGTTAGCGTTGATCGTAAAAACCGTGTCATTGGCTTGTCTATTAAGGCTAAGGACATTGCAGAAGAGAAAGACGCTATCAAGGCTCACCAACAAGAAGCTGTCCCTGCAGCGACCTTAGGTGACCTGTTGAAAGCTGAGATGGATAAGTAATTATCCGTCGTTACCGGGGCCCTAGGGCCCCGGTCTTACTTGAGGTTTCTCAAATGACCAAATCAGAACTTATCGAAAAAATTGCCGCTCGTCAGTTACAGTTGTCTACGAAAGACGTAGAACTGGCAGTTAAGTCGTTAATTGAACAGATGTCTGAGTCATTATCCTCGGGTAATCGCATAGAAATTCGTGGCTTTGGCAGTTTTTCTTTGCACTATCGCGAGCCACGTCGTGGCCGTAACCCAAAAACCGGTGAAGCTGTCCAGCTCGATGGCAAATACGTGCCTCATTTTAAGCCCGGTAAAGAATTAAGAGATCGCGTTAACGCGAGTTTGCAATCTGACGACTAGCGATGACGCTAGTTCACGTCGCCGTCGGCGTTATTGTCGATGATAATTTCCACATTCTTCTCAGTCAGCGTCCTGATCATGTCCATCAGGGGGGGAAGTGGGAGTTTCCCGGTGGAAAGGTCGAAAATGGGGAGTCTGTTCCTCAAGCCTTGAAAAGAGAGTTACACGAGGAATTAGGCATTCGTGTGCTGTCGTGTTTTCCATTGTGCCAAGTAAAACACGACTACGGCGACAAAACCGTGCTACTTGATACATACCTAGTAGACGCCTTTGAGGGGCAACCGGTTGGAAAAGAACAGCAACCGGTTGCATGGTATGCTATTAATCAATTAGGATATGTGGACTTTCCTGCGGCAAATATTGAAATTTGTCGTGTAATTGCCGAACGGTTCAATAATAACGAGTAGTTCATAACATGCCTAAGACCAACGCAAAGCCCAAGATCACGAAAATGTCGGATCTTGCGCTGATCGCTGGTGTTTCGAAGTCAACCGTTTCGCGCGCCCTCGCAGGCAATGAGCTGGTTAATAAAGAAACCCGTGATCGTATCGCCTCGCTAGCCCGCGAGCATAACTATCGCATTAATACCAAGGCGAGAAACTTTCGTACTAAGCAAAGTTTGACCATTGGCTTAATGGTACCTTCGAGCCAAAGCAAGTGGCAAATTAATGATCCCTTTTTTCTCGAGTTGTTAGGTTCTATTGCTGTGGCTTTGAATGAGCGCGGTCATGAGTTGTTATTGTCATCTGCCAAACTAAGTTCGGAACACGGTATTGATGAGCTTGTTTCACAAAGTCATTGTGATGGCATGATCTTTATTGGTCAGGCGGATATTCATCAGCAGTTAAATGAATTGGCCAGTTATAATCATGCCATGGTGGTATGGGGCGGTAAGCTTGAAGATCAGCGTTACATTTCGGTAGGTGGAGATAACTTCAAGGGCGGCTTTGAGGCCACTCGCCATTTGATAAGTCTGGGAAAACAACGCATTGCGTTTCTTGGCGATCATACAACAGTTGAAGGTTCGATGCGGTTTGAGGGCTATAAAAAAGCCTTGTCCGACGCCGGTTACGCCTTTGATGAATCACTGATTATCATGCCTGAGCCAGGCAAAAATGGTGGTCTCAAAGCCATTCAAATGAGCTATGTAAATGGCCTTCGCTTTGATGGATTATTCGCGATTAGCGATATTTTAGCGATGGCGGCGATACGCGCACTAGCGGTCGAGAACATCAGGATTCCTGACGATGTGTCAGTGGTTGGCTATGATGATATTTCTTTGGCAGGCTATTACGTACCGCCCATTTCATCGATAAGACAAGATCGCGAGCTTGGTGGTCGTTTGTTGGTCGAAAAATTACTCGCCTTACTCGACGGTGACGTGGTCCATTCAAGTCTGCTGGAAACCACCCTCGTGGTGCGTCAGTCGAGCGTGAAACAACACTAATTTTTTGAAAGGGATGTATATGTTCGGTGCAATCGAAGCAGGTGGAACAAAGTTTAACTGTGCCTTGGCCAATGCTGAGGGTGTCGTTGTTGCAAAGACACAATTTCCTACCCGTGATCCTGATACGACCTTGATAGATGTTGTCGAGTTTTTTCTCCGTGCGGAGAAGGAACATGGTGCAATGGTCAGTTTGGGTATTGGTAGTTTTGGTCCAATTAATATTGATCCTTCAAGTGCGACCTACGGCCAGTTCCTTAAAACACCGAAACCGGGCTGGAGCCATTTTGATTTCCTTGGCTCTTTGAAGCAGTCGTTTAATATTCCCGTGATAGTAGAAACGGATGTCAATACCGCTGTGATTGCTGAACATGCAGCCGGTGCCGGTCAAGGCTGTGATAATGTGGTCTATGTGACCATAGGCACCGGTATTGGTGGCGGTATTATCAGTGGTGGTCAGTTGGTAAAAGGCGGTATTCATCCTGAAGTAGGTCATATGCTGTTACCCCGTCATCCCGAGGATAGTGATTTTCCTGGTGCCTGCCCCTTTCACGGTGGGTGTTTAGAAGGCTTGGCTGCTGGGCCCTCGATGAAGGCACGCTGGGGTGTACCCGCTGAAACTCTGGGAGACGATCATATCGCATGGGATATTCAGGCGTTTTATTTGGCCGCGATGTGTGTCAATCTAACGTCAACTCTGTCACCCCAAAAGATCATCCTTGGTGGGGGCGTGAGTCAAAAACCAGGCCTTATTGAACGTGTCGCTGAACAATTTGAGAACATGTGGGGTGACTACTTACCCCTTCCTGGCTCGGGTGCTGCCATCGATTATATTGTGCTTCCTCAGCTTGCCCCAGAGGCTGGCTTGGTGGGGGCCATTATGCTGGCACAACAAGCGGTAAAATAACTATCGCTTAAGGTTCTCATTCACGTCGCCGATAGGTTGGATAACCTACGTTGGAGTAGTTAATGATTTATCGCGCGACGTACATCTCACTGCTGTGTTTGACTCTGCTTGCTTGTAGTGGTGGCGACCAGCTGTATTGTTCTCGATACCAGTACTTGTATAACCAGTTATTGGAAGAAGATGCTCCGCACGAAAATATCTTGCGGATAGCGATAGCCAAGGACCGTAAAGATCCGGGCGCTGACCAAAACGAGTTAGATTTCATGGAACAGGTACTCAATGACTTTAGTGCCGGTCTCAAGCCTGATGAGCTGACACCGAAAGAGTTTTGCCTGAAGAATAAACGCTTTAAGCACGATTGACGTCACACTGTCGCCTGCTTCCATTTTTCATGTTGAGACTAGCACCAGCGACAGTCGATGTTACTCTCTGAATAGGCTTGGGATAATGGTCGGATCAAATGGGCGTTGCGCCAAAACGGCTAAATTGCGTGGGGTTAAATGCTTGGGGCAAAACTCAACGACACGTACCGAGTAGCCTTGTTCTTCGGCGTAGCACGCGAGATCGAGGACAATAAAATACTCCAAGTAGCGCTTTAATCCTTGTCTGATAATCCCTAAGCGTTCGCTCATCTCAAACCGGCGTCTTCCCGCGTCTAGATAGGCGTCGATGTCCTGATGGCGATTAAATCTTAAAGCATGTTGAGTGGCGGCCCATTCAAAAAATTTACCTGGATCTTGTTTGAAAAACCGTTTGCTCAACGAGCGCAGGGGGCGATAGTGAGTGTCTCCGGTTTCTTCAATGCGCCATGTCTCGTATGCTAATCGCCAAATCTGCTCCTGTCGGCGGCTGTTAATTGCTTGCTGTCCACCTGTAACGGTTTCAAGTAATGGGATACGCATTTCTTTGGCGCTAAGGTGTAATCCGGCGTGTTTAGCGGCCTCAGAAAGATGAAAGTCATCAGTTGCGCCAAGATGATAACAGCAAGGAGAAAGGCACACTTGCTCGGCGCGACCAAGCGTTTGTCGCCACATGCTGCGGTGTAATTCACCACAGGCATGAAGAGCCACGTGCCTTTCATTATTCATGAGTATGGTGTCACTGATTGGTTGAAGTACATCGCAGCGATGAAATTTTACAGGTAAATTGAATTGGTCGACGCGATCAAAACCCTCGGCGCAAAGATTGGTATCGATCTCGAGACAATCTACTTGACACCCTAGGTGGGCGGAGAGATATCCGGCTAAATAGCCTTTTCCTCCACACCAATCAGCGATGTTGATCACGGCAGGCAAAGTGTGCATGCTTTGTTTGAAGGCTTCAATTTGCTGCCATTTACGCCCACCAATACCAAGCGCCATGGGATCATGGTGAGTACCAAATGTGGGCGACAGTAGCTCTGGCTGCCAACGCCGAAGTTCGACAAACAGAGATGGAAGGTGTTCCGCACACCATGCTTCGCTGTAAGCACTATCTTGTAACATGGCATTTACGTCTGTTTGATCGAGCGCGAGTAAGGCTTGTTGCATCTCTGGATGCGAGTTTGTCCAGGGCGCCTCTGTTAACAAGAACGGTTCCGGCGCCCAAAGTTGACGAGAATTTTGCAAGGCGTTTGCCAAGGCTTGGAGCGTTTGTTGCAGTTCGGTCAATCGAAATCCTTTCGTCAAATTTTCGGCATTCTCCGCTTCTTGATCACGTTAATGCTGAATGTAAGTTGTTAACCCAATGAAACTCAAGGTGTTAAGAGTCTTGGTCTAATTTATGCAAAGAACTCCTTAAAACAGCGTTTAACAGTTTCTTAGGAGTGTGTCGTGGTTACCAACCGTGTGGATATTAACCAAGTTCTCATGCAAATGCGCGCGCTTAAAGCGGAGTCGCAGGGCATTCCTGTTGGCGGCGCAGACGTTAATCCGTTGCAGGGTATCAATCCTGCCGAGAAAAGCAATTTTAGCGATATGATGGTGAAGGCTATTGATCAAGTAAATGACAATCAAAAAGCCGCCTCTCAGCTTGCCACAGCCTTTGAAATGGGTGATCCAAATGTGGGCATTACAGAAGTGATGATCGCAGCTCAAAAATCTAGTGTGTCGTTTGAAGCGCTTTCCCAGGTTCGAAATAAGCTGGTTAAGGCCTACGAAGACATTATGAATATGCCGGTGTAAGGAGATAGCTCATGGCTGATAACGCAATTGATGCAACACCGGTAAGACGTTCCTTTGGCAACGCTTTTATCGAGGGTTTGGAGGGTTTAGGTATCCTCCGTCAAATGGGACTGATGATTGGACTTGCGGCGAGTGTGGCGATGGGGTTTGCCATCATTCTCTGGATTCAAGGTGAAGACTACAAGCCCTTGTACGGTAGTTTAGAAAATCTTGATGCCTCAGAAGTGGTACGCATTCTTGAAAGTAACGCGATTCCTTACAAAGTTGAACAAAATAGTGGCGCGTTGCTGGTCGCCAGTGACGATATTCACACCGCGCGGTTAAAGTTATCTGAAGCGGGTGTGCAGGTGGGTAATGGTCGTGGCTTTGAGTTGTTGGACCAAGAACAACCTTTGGGTACTAGCCAATTCATGGAGCAAACCCGATTCCGTCGAGGTCTCGAGGGGGAGCTATCTCGCACAATTACGTCGATCAATTCCGTGAGAAGCGCACGGGTTCACCTCGCCATCCCTAAATCGACTGTATTCATCCGTGATCCAAGACGACCCAGTGCATCGGTGTTTTTAGAGTTGTATGCCGGACGTTCTATGTTGCCTGAGCAGGTTATGGCTATTGGTAATTTGGTAGCTTCGAGCGTGCCAGAGCTTGAGTTGAAGGACGTGACGGTTGTAGATCAGCGCGGCAATCTCCTGTCAGGCTTTAATCGTGATACCGAATTAGATGCGGCTAATAAACAGTTGGATTATCAGCGCAAGTTAGAAGAGCGATTAACTCGACGCATCCACGGTATTTTAGAGCCGATGTTGGGAGAGGGACGTTTCCGCGCTGAAGTGGCAGCGGATATTGATTTCACGGCGGTTGAAAAGACCCAAGAAATGTACAACCCTGAAACTAGCGTTATTCGTAGCGAGCAGATTTCAGAAGAACGCAATCTCAATGGAAGCGATGTGGGCGGCGTTCCCGGTGCCTTGGCTAATCAACCCAGTCCCGACGGTAACCCCGCCACGGTCACAGACAACAATGGCGTTGGTGAGAAGTCCATGCAAGCCACGCGCAATTATGAAGTGGATCGAACCATTGCCCATACACGTCATCAAGTTGGCAAAATTACTCGATTGACGGTAGCGGTGGCAGTGGATGATCACCGGGTGGCGGGCGTTGATGGCGTTGCAGGGGAAGTAACAGCGTGGAGTGAAGATGAGCTAGAGCGCATTCGTACCCTGGTAAGTAATGCGGTTGGTTTTGATCAAACGCGCGGTGATGTTATTAATGTGGTAAATAAGCGTTTCATTGAGCCAGAGGTCTATGAAGCGGTAGAGCCTGCGTTTTATGAGACGGAGTGGTTCAATAAATACGCTAAACTTGGTGCGTCAGTAATTGTTATGATTGTCTTAGTGCTAGGCGTGCTTAGACCGCTGTTTACAGGTATTACATCGGTGAGCGGAAAATCCAAAGAGGGTGACAATGCCTCGGAGTTTAGTGGTTTAGATATGTATGGCGGCACGCCTAACTACGGTGATAGCAAGGTGAGCCTCAGTGGGGCAGACAGTATGCTATTGCCTAGCGGTAATGAGGGTTATGAACAACAATTATTGGCTATTCGCGGCTTGGTCGCCGAAGATTCTGGCCGAGTAGCCCAAGTCATTAAGCAGTGGATTAGCCAAGATGAGTGATAACAAACCAGTACCACCTATCTCAAAATTAGATAGCGCGGCGATATTACTTATGAGTTTGGGAGAGGCTGATGCCGCTGCCATTCTTAAGCATATGGGTCCCAAAGAAGTGCAGCGCGTTGGCGCGGCCATGGCTAATTTAGGTAACGTATCTCAGCAGCAAGTTGAAAATGTTGTACAGTCATTTGCCTCCGATGTGGGGACATTGACCGGCCTTGGCATGGGCGCTGATGAGTATATTCGGTCCATGTTGGTGGCCGCCTTAGGTGAAGATAAGGCCAGCAGTCTTGTCGACCGTATTTTGTTGGGGGGAAATACGACAGGTCTAGATACCTTAAAGTGGATGGATGCCCGCTCGGTAGCCGATATCATTCGCCACGAACACCCTCAGATTCAAGCGATTGTCTGCGCGTATCTCGACGCCGATCAGTCCGCTGAGGTGTTGACCAATCTGTCCGATAAAATGCGCCTCGATATCATGATGCGAATTGCATCGCTCGACACCGTCCAACCTTCAGCATTGCAAGAACTGAATGATATTTTAGAGAAGCAGTTTTCAGGAAAAGCCGGCTCCAAAACCACCGCGATGGGCGGTCATAAAGTGGCTGCAGAAATCATGAACAATATCGATTCCTCCGTAGAGGCTGAGTTGCTTGAAGCCATCAGCGATATCGATGAAGACCTCGCTACGCAAATTCAAGATTTGATGTTTGTGTTTGATAACCTCAAGAGCGTGGATGATCGCGCCATTCAAGCCATCTTGCGTGAAATTTCGACCGACGTGTTGATTCTTGCGCTCAAGGGTGCGGATGGAGAGTTACAAGAAAAAATTTACAGCAATATGTCTAAGCGTGCGGCGGCCTTGCTGAAAGATGATTTGGAAGCAAAAGGTCCAGTGCGTGTTTCTGAAGTTGAGTTGGCGCAAAAAGAAATTCTTACTGTGGCACGTCGCATGGCGGATGCGGGTGAAATTTCGCTCGGTTCGGGTGGCGAGGAAATGCTCTAAGGCAGCCTTATGAAGAAACTGGTGAACACGCGCATTCCGGCGGAAAAAGCGACAGCGTTTAATCCTATGTCCCTGCCTACCATTGAAACCGCTAAGGTGGTAGAGGTGGTCAAGTCTAAGCCGCAATCGAGCCGCGATTGGCGAGAAACGGTCAAGAGACAGCAAACTAAAGCATCAGCGCCATCTCGTTCCGCGCCTCCAGCGCCCAGTCAAGATGCCTTGATGCGACAGCAAGAGATCGATAAGGCCAAGGAGAAAGCCGCCTTAGAGGGATACACAGAGGGCTTAGAGAAGGGTAGAGAGAAGGGCGAAGCCCAAGGCTATCAGGAAGGACAAGCCAAGGCGCAGCGTGAAATGCAACAGCTTTCCAAACGTGTTGAGGCCTTATTAGGACAGTTGCATAAGCCCATGGCTGAGGAGCATGCACAGTTACAAACCGCGGTGATGAATACCGCCATTAACATTGCACAGGCGGTTATACAGCGAGAGCTGTCGACACCTTCAGAAGCGTTAGTCCATGTTGTTGAACAGGCCTTGAAAGCACTTCCCAGTGGTGCCAGTAATATTCGTGTGCATATGAATTCGGCCGACATTGAGTGTTTAGCGTCTCTTGACCTTCCTGCTTGGCAAGACTATCAATTGCAGGTGGATCCAACGTGTCAGCCGGGCGACTGCAAGATTTCAACTAAACAGTCGAGCATCGATTTCAGCACTGCTGAACGTTTTCGACAAGTGATTGCACAAATGTTTGATCAGTATCATGACCCGGCTTTGATCCAGCAATACCAGCCAATAGAGTCTCCTCAAACAGACGCCAATCTTGAAGCCCCTATGGCTGATGACGAGGTTGATGGGTAATGCAAAGCCTCGTTGATAGGATGAATGCCCTTGCAGCGAAGCCTATAAAGCCAAGAGCGATTGCGATTGGGAAATTGCGTCGGACGGTGGGTTTAACCCTCGAGGCCGTTGGTCTCAATGCTGCCTTAGGGGCGCGTTGCCGCATCGAGAGTGAAGGTCAGCCTCCCATTATTGCGGAAGTCGTTGGTTTTGATGATGGTGTGACGTATTTGATGCCCATCGAGTCGATTGGCGCTATCCAAGCCGGTGCTCGGGTAGTGCCTTTGGCGTTTGAGGATGTTGTCCCGGTAGGCGATGGGCTGTTAGGGCGCGTAGTGAATGGCGCGGGGGAACCTTTGGATGGGAAAGGACCACTCGATTGTCCGGCGGTCATTCCGTTTAAAGGTCACACCATTAATCCCTTACAGCGCCAGCCGATTACGCATCATTTAGATGTCGGTATCCGCTCCATTAATGCCCTGTTGACCGTTGGTGCTGGTCAGCGCATGGGTTTGTTCGCAGGGAGTGGCGTGGGCAAAAGCGTTCTGATGGGGATGATGACCCGTTTTACTGAGGCTGATGTGGTTGTGGTTGGTTTGATCGGCGAGCGTGGGCGTGAAGTCAAAGAATTCATCGATCATATTCTTGGTGAAGAGGGGCTGCAACGTGCCGTTGTAGTAGCCTCGCCTGCTGATGATGCGCCATTAATGCGCATGCGCGCCTCGATGCTCGCAACCCGCTACGCCGAGCATTTTAGGGATCAAGGACAGAAAGTTCTGCTGTTGATGGATTCCTTGACGCGCTTTGCGCAGGCACAGCGCGAAATTGCGTTAGCTATTGGTGAGCCTCCCGCCACCAAGGGTTACCCGCCATCGGTATTTGCCAAAATTCCTCAATTGGTAGAACGTGCTGGTAATGATGCCACGGGCAAAGGTTCTATCACTGCCTTTTACACGGTGCTCACGGAAGGGGACGATCTTCAGGACCCGGTGGCGGATGCTGCTCGAGCCATCTTGGATGGACACGTCGTCCTGTCACGCGCCATGGCTGAGGAAGGCATTTATCCAGCGGTAGATATTGAAGCATCTATCAGTCGAGCCATGCCTAATATTGTCAATGAACAGCACTTGCAAATGGCGCAAAAATTTAAGGCGCGCTATGCCCGTTACAATCAAAGTCGAGATTTGATTTCGGTGGGGGCATATGTGGCAGGAAGCGACAGAGAAACTGACATTGCCATTGCTGCCATGCCTAAGATGCGGGAATTCATTAAGCAAGGCCTTCGCAGTCCAGTGAATGCGCTTGAGGCAAATAAGCAGCTCGACATGTTGATAGTCGCTGCCGAAGAAGGATTTGATCAGCAAAAATTACCTCAGAAGGTTAATAGATAATGGCGGCCAAATCCCAGCGCTTGCAGGTGGTTGTTGATCTAGCGCAGAGGCAGTTAGATGATGCGGCTACGCGCTTGGCTAAAGTCAGAGATCAACTATCGTTTGAACAGCGTCGTTGTGAAGAGTTAGAGAATTATTTCACTGAATATCAAGCGCAAGCCAAGCAGCAATGGGGCAAGGGTATCAGTGTGAGTCGTCTGACAAACTTTAATTATTTTCTGAATAATTTGCGGCAAGCCATCGACCAACAACGGCAAACGATCACCCATATTGAGGCCAAATGCGAACAAGCTAGGCTCCACTGGATCAATATGAAGGCCAAGCAAAATAATATGGTCAAGTTACAAACGCGCGCAGTGCTCGAGGAAGAGGCCGCACGCGAGAAACGCCTTCAGCGCGAGATCGATGATAATTTTTCGATTTTAAAAAATTTCTAGCTATTCGAATATCGTCTAAAAAAAACGCACATACTTCACTCGGTTTAACTAGCCTTAAATTGATCCAGAATTTATTAAAGCCTTGGCTAATCGAGCCGATAGGCAGGATAGGGTCGAAAAAGGAGTTCCCGATGGGTGCCAAAAATAATCTTTCCTCATATAAGTTACCTGACGTGGTCACCATCGCAGAAATCGAAGCGTTGCACGATGCTCTTCTGGCGTTGATGAGTTCGGATAGTCCTACACTTGATGCAAGCGCTGTGGAGCGTATTGATACCGCGGCTTTGCAACAGCTCGTGGCATTTAATGTTGCGTTACAAAATATCAACACAGAGTTGTTATGGGGCGCATGTAGCGACCTCTTTCTAGCGTCTGTGGAACAAATTGGCCTGAAAGATGCATTAGGTTTGAAAGACCAGGCCGCGTAATTACTACCTATATTCGGAGTTTAACCATGGCGAAAATTCTGGCAGTTGACGATTCTGCATCGATGCGACAGATGGTGGCTTTTACCCTACAGGGAGCAGGCTACGATGTTGTTGAGGCGAGCGATGGAATTGAGGCGCTGGCAGCCGCAGATCAAGGGCAGTTCGATCTCGTTCTGTCTGACGTGAATATGCCAAATATGGATGGTTTGAGTTTGGTTAAAGCGTTGCGCCAACGCCCCGAATTTAAATTTATACCCATTTTAATGCTGACCACTGAATCAGGTGGTGACAAAAAAATGGAAGGAAAACAGGCCGGTGCAACTGGCTGGATAGTGAAACCTTTTAATCCAGAACAATTGCTCAAGACCATCAAAAAGGTATTGGGGTAGCTTATGTCTGTCGATATTAGTCAGTTTTACCAGGTGTTCTTCGAGGAGAGTCTCGAAGGTCTGGATAATATGGAGTCCGCCTTGATGGCGCTCGATACGGATAATATCGATGCTGAGACGATCAATACGATATTCCGTGCCGCGCACTCGATAAAGGGTGGAAGTGCAACGTTTGGCTTTTCTGAGGTAGCCAGTTTTACCCATGTGCTAGAGACGCTACTAGATGAGGTAAGAGAGGGCGCTCGAGGCCTTGCGCCCGATCATGTTGATTTACTCCTGCGTTCCGTTGATGCCATGCGGGGTATGATTGTCACTTTGCAGGCGGGGGAAGCGATCGATACCCGTGATTCAGACGGGCTCAAAGTGCAGTTTGAAGCCATTTTGTCGGGTGATCAGCATGTGCCCGAAGCAGCGGTTGAATCAGTAGAGGTAGCCGACGAATTAACACCAGCCGGGTGGAAAATTGAGTTTGCTCCTCATGCCGACATGCTAAGGACGGGCAATGAACCTATTCGTATGTTTCGCGAACTGGCTGCGTTGGGCGATCTTAAGGTTCAGTGCCACACCAACAAATTGCCCAGTTTTGATGCGTTAAGTCCTGAAGAATGTTATTTGTCATGGACCTTAACACTGTTGGGTCAAGTGGCGTTAGACGACATAAAAGAAGTGTTTGAATGGGTAGAGGATGAGGCAGATATTGCTTATCACGCGTTGGCGGAAGGAACAGTAGATAACGTCGCCGATTATATTGATAACGCCGTGGCAGAGGGAGGCGCGGATCAAGTGGTTGCCTCACCTCGTGGCGCTAATGAGGCCATGGTCAATGATATGTTGACTGAAGTGCCTGATACCAATGCGGCTGTCGTTACCCCGCTAAAAGAGCATGCCACCCAGAAAGATGCAGTTGCCAGTCATAGTCCTCCACAAGCAACGGCAAAAGCGGCGCCTAAAACTGCCCCTAAACCAGCTGCCGAATCCAGTATTCGTGTCGGTACCGATAAGATCGACCAGTTAATTAACTTGGTGGGTGAATTGGTGATTACTCAGTCTATGCTGGGGCAGCTTGGCGAGGGCGATAGTGAAGACTTTACCCAAGAGAAGCTTCTACGTTTGCAAGAGGGTCTCAGTCAATTAGAGCAAAATACCCGGGAGTTGCAAGAGAGTGTGATGCGTATCCGCATGCTCCCCATTAGCTTCTCATTCTCGCGCTTCCCCAGGATGGTGCGGGACCTCAGTCAGCGATTAGACAAAAAAATCAATTTGATTTTACAAGGTGAGCAGACTGAACTCGATAAAACGGTCATGGAGAAAATTGGCGATCCTTTGGTGCACTTGGTTCGCAATTCGGTCGATCACGGTATCGAACCGCCCGACGTTCGTAGGGCGGCTGGAAAGCCTGAAACAGGTGTCGTCACACTCAATGCGTATCACCAAGGAGGTAATGTCGTCATTGAGATCCGTGATGACGGTGCAGGTTTAAATAAAGAGCGTATTTTGGCTAAGGCCTATGAAAATGGCATCGTTAATCCCTCAGATAATCTCACCGAAGAGCAAATCTACGACTTGATATTTCAGCCAGGCTTTTCAACGGCTAAAGAAGTCAGTGATGTTTCGGGTCGCGGTGTGGGTATGGATGTGGTTAGACGTAACATTCAAGAGCTTAATGGATCTGTGGATGTCAAATCACAGCTCGGTAAAGGGTCAACCTTTACGATCCGCTTGCCATTAACACTGGCTATTTTGGATGGTCAATTGGTGCGAGTCGGCGATCAAAATTACATCTTCCCATTGGTGTCTATCGTTGAATCTATTCAGGTTGGGCGCAATCAAATCAACCAAATGGCGGGTGGCAGTCAAGTGCTTCGCCTGCGCGATGAATATATTCCCATTGTTTATTTACACGAAATTTATTCCACCACAGCGGATCTTCATTCCATTGAAGAAGGCTTGGTCGTGGTGGTCGAATTCGACGGTGGCAAGTATGGCGTTGTGGTTGATGATCTGCTCGCGCAACAGCAAGTGGTTATTAAGAGCTTAGAGACAAATTACCGCCGCGTAGAGGGCGTTTCCGGGGCGACTATTTTGGGCGATGGCACGGTGGCACTGATTGTCGACATTGCGGGTATCGTCAAGATGGGTGGTGCAGGTCAAGCCATCAAACAAATTGAAACCATGGTTAAAAACATGAGTAAAGCAAAAGTCGCTTAAGCGGCTTGAGGAAGAGCGAGCATGAGCAATAGTGCAGTGAGCCAAGAGCATGATAATGGTGGAATGGGAGTCGGCAGTGCACACGCTGACGAATCCGGAGATCAATATTTAACCTTTATTATGGCTGATGAAGAATACGGTGTGGATATTCTAAAGGTCCAAGAAATTCGCGGCTGGGAGCGAACGACTCCTATTCCGAATGCCCCCCCCCACATCAAAGGAGTGATTAATCTTCGTGGTACGGTCGTGCCTATTGTCGATTTGCGCCGATGTTTCGGCTTGGATCAGGTGGAATATGGGCCGTTGACCGTGGTCATTGTTTTGCGCATTGACGGTGATCACTCAAGTCGCACGATGGGCATCGTTGTCGATGCGGTATCCGACGTGTATTCATTGGATAAAGACCAAATGCAGTCAGCGCCAAATATGGGAGATTCCTTCGATACTTCATATATCAGAGGGCTGGCAACGGTGGGAGAGAAGATGGTCATGTTACTCGAGATTAATGAATTACTCGATTTGGACGATTTACCTAGTGACAAAGAATTAAAACAACAGCTTAAAGCTGAAGCATAGATTAGCCAACAGGCATTGGAGCAAACCATGAGTACCTTAAATGATATGGCAGTAGCCAAAAAAGTTTGGACAGTGGCTATGGTGCCGCTGTTAGGAAACGGCCTCGCCTTAGCGCTTTGTTTGAGCGGCGTTCAGGCAACCATTGCAATCGGCACAGCCGTTGTGGCGTCATTGGCGGCGTTGTTTTTAGCCAGTCAAGTGTCGGGTCAAATGAGTCGTCAAATGTCAGAGTGCTTAAGATTAGTTAAGTCCCTGGCTAGCGGCAGTGGCGAAGCGCGATGGAGTTCACCCAGCAAGGATGAATTAGGCCATCTAGGATATGCGCTGGTCAATCTTGTCACCAGTAAAGCATCGAGCAATGCGCCCGCTAAAGGCGTGGCAACGATAGACCAGGACGCTAAGCGTAAACTTAAAGCATTGGATGTGACTCAGACCTGTGTGATGTTGGCAGATAATGAAATGAACATTATCTATATCAACGAAACCGCTAAGAAAATGTTTAAAGACGCGGCTGATGATATTCGCACGGTGTTACCAGGATTTAATGTTGATACCCTGGTGGGAACAAATGCGGATATCTTCCACAAAAATCCAGCTCATCAACGTGGAATGGTGAAAGCCTTAGCCGGTGAATACAGCACGATGATTGCCGTGGGTGCTCGCTCTTTTGATTTAATAGCCTCACCCATCATGGATGAATCAGGTACGCGCTTGGGTACCGTGATCGAATGGGAAGATAAAACCGCTGAGCTTGCCGCTCAACAAGAGCAAGAGCGTCAATCGGCAGAGAATTTCCGAATCCGTCAAGCCCTTGATGTATGCGGTACTTCGGTCATGATGTCTGATGCAGATTTGAATATTGTTTATCTCAATAACGCTGTGAAAGACATGCTTCGCGAGCGTGAAGCCGACATTAAGAAAGAGTTGCCAAACTTTAGTGTCGCCAAATTGATGGGTACCAACGTGGATGATTTCCACAAAAATCCAGCGCATCAGCGCGGAATGTTGAAGGATCTTCGTGATTCTCATCAAACCACGCTTAAATTAGCGGGTTTAACCTTCAAGCTGGTAGCAACACCTGTGTGGAGTGCTGACGGTAAAACACGTCTTGGAACCGTGGTTGAGTGGGATGATCAAACTGAGCGTTTGGCACTGCAAGCTGAGGCTGATCGTATTGCGCAAGAAAATGCACGAGTCAAAGTGGCGCTTGATAACGTGTCTGCCAATGTCATGATGGCCGATAACGACTTTAATTTGATTTACATGAACGGCGCAGTGACCGACATGATGCGTGTCGCACAAGCAGATATCCGTAAAGATTTGCCGCACTTTAATGTCGACAAGTTGATCGGTGAAAACATCGATATTTTCCATAAAAATCCTGATCACCAACGTAAAGCCGCTGCGGGTATGAAATCTACGTTCCGCTCGCAAATTATGATTGGTGGTCGAACCTTCTCGCTGATTGCCAACCCCATTATTGACAATAAAGGCCAGCGGTTAGGCACTGTAGTTGAATGGAATGACCGTACGGCTGAGGTAGCGATCGAGCGAGAAATTGATACTCTGGTTGAAGAGGCGGCGGCAGGTAACTTTGGCGGTAGCATCGATACGTCGGATAAAACTGGCTTCTTCTTGAACCTAAGTGAAGGTCTCAACAAGTTATTGTCAATCACCGATTTGGCGATTAACGATGTGTTGCGAATTTTCTCTGCCCTTGCCAAAGGCGATCTCACCGAACGAGTAGAAAGAGATTACCAAGGTTCATTAGGACAGATGCGCGATGACGCCAACAACACGGTCGATAAATTGTCTGAGATTATCAGTAAGATTCGCAATTCATCCAAAACTATTTCCTCGGCAGCCAATGAAATTGCTACGGGTAACGCCGACTTGAGTCAGCGTACCGAAGAGCAAGCATCCTCGCTGGAAGAAACAGCCTCAAGTATGGAGGAGATGACGTCTACCGTTCGTCAAAGCGCAGACAATGCTGATCAGGCTAATACCTTGGCTCGCGCTGCTCAGGATAAGGCGATTCAAGGGGGTAATGTCGTCAGCCGCGCGGTAGAAGCGATGGAAGAAATCAATAATTCGAGCAAGAAAATCTCCGATATTATTGGTGTCATTGATGAAATTGCCTTCCAAACTAACCTGTTGGCACTTAACGCTGCCGTTGAGGCGGCAAGAGCGGGTGAGCAAGGGCGTGGCTTTGCGGTTGTGGCGGGCGAGGTAAGAAACCTTGCACAGCGCTCTGCAGCGGCGGCGAAAGAAATTAAAGACTTGATTCGCGATAGCGTCGGCAAAGTGGAAGATGGATCGCGACTTGTCAATGAATCTGGAGCAACCTTGAATGAGATTGTTGCGGCGGTTGAAAACGTCAGCAGCATGATGCGAGAAATTTCTGAAGCTGCCCGTGAGCAATCGTCTGGCATTGAGCAGGTCAATACTGCGGTATCGCAAATGGACGAAATGACCCAGCAAAACGCGGCCTTGGTGGAAGAGGTTAGTGCGGCCGGAGAAGCCATGGCTGAGCAAGCAGCATCGATGCATCAGATGATGGAGTTCTTCCGATTAAGTGACAATGTCATTGACGAAGCTCCTATGCGTTCGAAGTATCAAAGCAAATCACTCCCTAGCCCCAATAAGGGTAAATCAGCGGTCAAAAGTCCTGTGGTAAGTTCAGGTAACGCAAAAGCTAAACCCATGAGCGACGAGGATGAGTGGGAGGAATTCTAGTCAATCCTAAGTCCAATTAAAGAAACTGCGGCATATTCCTATGCCGCAGTTTTCCTCGTTGAGGAGTCATACCGTGGGTGCTGAAAAAAGAACGTCGATCGAACGCGACTTCATCATGTACGATGAAGACTTTGAATATCTGCGCAAGTTGGCTTATGAATTCACAGGGATCGTGTTAGCTGATCACAAAAAAGATATGGTCTACTCTAGGTTGGCACGTAGGTTAAGAGTGCTGGGCCTTGAAACATTTACACAGTATTGTCAGGTGCTTGAAAAGGATGATCCTAACGAGCACAGTGAATTTATCAATGCCATTACCACTAACCTCACGGCGTTTTTCCGGGAGGGGCATCACTTTGAGTATATGCGTACGGTGGTGATTCCTGAATTAATCAAAAAACACCCTGGCGCTTACAAATTGCGTATTTGGTCTTGCGCAAGTTCAACCGGCGAAGAGCCATATTCTATTGCCATTACGGTTAAAGAAAGTAATGTGCCTCGCAACTGGGATGTCAAAATTCTTGCCACAGATCTTGACTCTAATGTCTTGCAACGAGGCAAAGATGCCATTTACGGCTATGATAGAGTTGAAGGTATCGGTGAAGAACGTATTAAGAAGTTTTTTCTTCATGACAAATCAGGCCACGCCAATCGTGTCATGGTTAAACCAGCCATTCGGGAGATGATCTCTTTTAAACGGTTGAATTTGCTTGAGACTTGGCCAATGAAAATGACCTATGACATTGTGTTTTGCCGAAACGTTGTCATTTACTTTAACAAAGAAACTCAACGCAAGTTATTCGATCATATTGCCGATATCATGCCCGTAGGGGGATATTTATTTATTGGTCATTCGGAGAGCTTAACCAATATTTGCGATCGTTTTGAGCTAGTAGGACGCACCATTTACAGGAAGGTACATTAGTGACTTTACTTGCTTCCAGCAAACACATGCTGCCAGCAGCTCTGCCAGGATATGAACACATCAATCGCTACTGGGATAGGGCGATGGATGTGCCAGCGGCTAAAATTTTACCTGGCGAATTTTATGTAAGTTTGCGAGGAGAAATGATTGTCACCGTTCTTGGGTCATGTGTTTCAGCCTGTATCCGGGATAAACATTTAGGGATTGGCGGTATGAATCATTTCATGCTGCCCGTCAAGGGTGACCATTCTCGAACATGGGGTTCAAATCCTATCAGTGCTGAAACCCGTTATGGTAATTGGGCGATGGAATACCTTATTAACGAAATTCTCAAAAATGGTGGTTTGAGAAAAAATCTGGAAGTGAAGATTTTTGGGGGCGGTAAAGTACTCGCCAACATGGGCGATGTGGGCTCACGTAACATTGAATTTGTAAGACAGTATCTTAAAGATGAAGGGCTGAATGTGGTGGCCGAGGACTTGGGTGATTATTTTCCTCGGAAGGTTTTATATTTCCCCGACACTGGCGCAGTTAAAATTAAAAAACTGCGCAACATGCATAACGATACTATTCTTCGTCGTGAATTGGCCTACAGTTCAGAAATTACCAAACCCGATATTGATGAAGGTGACATTGAGCTTTTTGATTAAGGAAAACCATACATGAAGCCTTATAAGGTTTTAATCGTTGATGATTCAGCGTTAATTCGTTCTATATTGAATGAAATTTTAGGTTCTGATCCTGAATTGAAAGTGGTGGGTATGGCGAGTGACCCCTATGAAGCTCGCGAAATGATCAAAAAATTTCAACCTGATGTGCTGACCCTCGATGTTGAAATGCCGAAAATGGATGGGATTGCCTTCCTAAGAAATCTTATGCGGCTTAGACCTATACCTGTCGTCATGATTTCCACCCTAACGCACAAAGGAGCACCTCTTACGTTAGAAGCCCTTGAAATTGGCGCGGTTGATTTTGTCGGTAAACCGGTGAACGCGGCAGGTCAAGTGGCGGGCTTGGATCGTTATGCCGAAACAATCATTGAAAAAGTTAAAGGTGCCGCAACCGCCAATGTCCAATCTGGCGAAGCCAAAAAAATGGTAAAAAAGGCACCAGCGGCTCCTGTTAAACCCTTGGCCTCTAGTGAGTTTTTGCACAGTTGCGTATTGGCCATTGGGGCTTCCACCGGTGGTACTGAAGCCATCAAAGATGTCATTGTAAGAATGCCAACAAATTGTCCGCCCATAGTCATTACTCAGCATATTCCTGCCGGTTTCAGTACTTCTTATGCCGAGCGACTGGATAGGCTTTCCAAAATCAGCGTGAAAGAGGCGGCGACGGGAGATGTCTTAACCCATGGTCATGCTTATTTAGCCCCGGGGTCACATCATCTTTTATTTAAGAAAAATGCTAGTGGTAGATTAACGTGTATTCTCTCAGATGCCGATCCTGTCAACAGACATCGACCATCGGTCGAAGTCATGTATGACTCCCTATTGGAGCACGTCCGCCCTAAGTATTTGGCCTATGCCTTGTTGACAGGGATGGGTGCAGATGGTTCGGCAGCCCTTAAGCGGGCGCGTGATGCGGGCGTTTACACTATTGCGCAAAATGAACAGACGTCTGTGGTTTGGGGAATGCCAGGTGCGGCAGTTAGACTGGGGGGCGCCGATGACATCTTGCCGCTCGACAAAGTCAGCGACGCATTGCTCAAATTTGCCTCTAAAACATAACTTGGCAGCTCCTTTGCATAGTTACCTCCAGATAGATTGTGGAGCAGACTATGTCTCAATTCATTTCAGATTCAAATGCCTCGCCACTTGGTGGATTATTTTCCCTCACTTCCGCGCAAAGCGAGGCATCCGCTAGTGTTGGGGGTAATGGCTTTAAATTGGCCATGACCAGTGTCGAGAGCGGTAAGGCCATGGCGCGTCAACCACTTGGTTTAGCCGTTGCGGCACATCATTTGCCGGTAGGCAAAGACTTGCCATCACTGGCTAATACCGATTCTCCTTCGGTACTAACCCAGCTGGAATTGGAGCAACTGAGTTTTGCTGCCAACGCTATGGGACTTAAATTACCGGAACTGCTTAAGGATAAGTTCCATTCGCTATGGGGTGGTGATCTCGCCTCCTCAGAAGGAGACACACCAAGCCAAACATTTGTTGACGACACCTTGATCGATGACTCAAAAGATCTTGTGAGTATGGCTATTACATTATCTGAAGAGATCGATACATCTGACCTGACTGATTCGTCAGATAAAGGAGCTTTTAACCCTCATATGTCGAGCGCATTATCTTTTGAAGGCATGGCAGTAGGCAACTTTGATCCTGCTGGAGATAGCATCGGTGATAGCAAATCAAGTATTAAAGAAAAGGACGAACGCCTTGAGATAAGTCCTGCAGATGCATTGTCCATCGGCGGACAGCACATCGATGAACGTGCCCCAATATTGGAGATGGATACAACACAACCGTTGGAGAAAGAAGCCCTTGCTGAATTTGTTTCTCAATGGATCAATACAGAAATAAATGTTGTTACAGATAACGGATTACAAACTCCCCAAGCGCTCAACAATGCAGACGAGATTGCCCCGCAAAACATCGTTATGATGACGCTCTCGGAGGTCATAGAGGCCTATCCCAGTCCCAAAGACTGGCATGCTATCAAGATTAATGTGGTCGAGGGCGATGTTGATCCATCACACCTAGGTTCCGTGCCCATGGGTGAAAAGACGATTTTGCAGTTGGTTTCTGAATTAGCGGATAAAGCGGCTGAATCAGAGGCTTTCTTGCAGACGCTCTCCAGCCGCACAAAGCAGCCTGAGGCTTTAGCTCAGCAGTTCATTCGCCATTTTACAGCACAACTAAAAACAGAGGTTGAACCTTCCTCAGCGGCGCTGAAGGAGGGGGCCGCTGTCGATTTGGCGAATGCCGGAAAACTGACCTCAGAAGGATTGAAATTTATTCAGAGTTTACTTGATGACCGACCCGCGGTGGAAAGGAGTGTGTCTTCTTCTGAGCATTCAGGCAGCTCCAGCAGCTACCAAGGTATAGCTAATCAGCGCTCTCCATCTGTAGACGCCGCAGCGGCTATTCGGCCAGACCCGTCCCCAGTGAATCCACAGCGTCCAGATTTTCAGCTACAAATGGAGCAGCGTATTCAATGGATGCTCTCTCGTGGATTACAGACAGCAGATATTCGAGTAGACCCACCTGATCTGGGCACGATTCATATCCGCGTGACGCAACAGGGCGATCAAACGCAAGTCGTTTTCACGAGTCAGCATGCCAACGTTCGTGAGGCACTCGAAAACTCACTGCCGCGCTTACGCGAAATGTTGGAGCAGCAAGGGCTTAACTTGGCTCAAACTGATGTGAGAGATCAAGGTGGGCGATCATCGCGAGATGAGACCCCTGAACCCTCTCAAAATAACACCAATGTTTCCTCTGATGAGGAGGTTCAACATATCGTGACTCGTCCATTGGGTCTTGTAGATACCCACGTTTAGCGTGGCGAGTTACGGACTTATGGTCTTTACTAGTGATACTTATGTCTAACTAGAGAGTACTATGGCCGACGAAGATAATGCGCCCCAGGATCAAGAGGGCGCAGCCCCCAAAAAATCTCCCGCCGAAACAGTAAAAGCGTTGCTGGGCAAGCCCATCATTAGGATGGTGCTATTAGTCCTCGTGCTGCTCATGCTTTTAGCTGGCACTAGTTTTGCAACGTTAAGTTACCTAGGCGTTTTTGACACTCCTCCTGATGCGCAAAATACATCTGAAGAAGTCGCCCAGGCAGGCAGTGGTGAGGCTTCCGAGCCTTCTGAGGGCAGTGTTTCAAGTGTTAACTACTACCCCTTAGAGCCTGAGTTTGTTGTCAATTTTATGGCGCGAGGTCGACAACGATACATGCAACTAGGCTTAAGTTTAAAAATTGTCGATGCCAACGGCATTGCCCAAGTTGAAAACCATGAGCCACTTTTGCGAAACAAAATCGTGATCTTGCTCTCGGCTCAGGATTATCTGAGTCTGCAGTCAGATGAGGGACGACTGGCACTGCGTAAACAGTTGCTCACTGAGATCCGCCAATTGATGACGCAAGAGACTGGCCAGCCGATTGTCGATGAAGTGTATTTCACAAGTTACGTTCTTCAATAGACGTAAAAAGGGGTTTAGCCTTGCAAGATTTACTGTCACAAGACGAGATCGATGCTCTGTTACATGGGGTAGACGAGGGTGATATCGAGACGGAGCAGGATGTTCCTGAAGGGTCTGCCAGATCTTACGACTTAACCAGTCAAGACCGTATTGTTCGTGGCCGGATGCCTACGCTCGAAATGATCAACGAGCGTTTCGCCCGCTATACCCGCATCAGCATGTTTAACCTACTGCGTCGCAGTGCAGACGTCGCGGTGGGGGGCGTTCAAATTCAAAAGTTCGGCGAGTATGTGCATACACTCTATGTACCCACGAGTCTGAATATGGTCAAAATCCGTCCATTACGCGGAACAGCCTTAGTAATCTTAGACGCTAAACTTGTCTTTAAGTTGGTGGATAATTTTTTTGGTGGCGATGGACGGCATGCCAAAATTGAAGGGCGGGAGTTTACGCCCACGGAATTACGCGTGGTACAAATCGTACTGGAGCAAGTCTTCATCGATATGAAGGAAGCGTGGAAGACCATCATGCCGGTGGACTTTGAGTACATGAACTCTGAAGTCAACCCTGCCATGGCCAATATTGTGAGTCCTAGCGAAGTTGTGGTGGTCAGTACGTTCCATGTCGAGTTAGACGGTGGTGGTGGTGATCTTCACATTACCTTCCCTTATTCAATGATTGAGCCTATCCGTGAAGTCCTCGACGCGGGTATGCAAAGCGACGTGGATGAAGTCGATGATCGTTGGGTTAAAGCCTTACGAGAAGATGTGATGGCGTCAACCGTCAAACTGAGCTGCCGCTATATTCGTCAACAAGTGACTTTGCGCGATATTTTAGATTTAAAAGCCGGTGATGTTATCCCGGTTGATATGCCTGAGCACGTAACCCTTATGGCCAACGGCGTGCCCATTTATAACACTAAGTTGGGGGTGTCGCGCGGTAATCTGGCGCTACAAATTAAAAGTCCTTACGGCAAGGAAGATGCCGAGACAGCCAAACAATTGAGGGCCAAAAAATGAGTGATGAAGACGATATTTTGAATGATGTAGGTGCCGACCAAGAGGCGATGGCCGACGAATGGGCGGCCGCGATGGCAGAGCAGGGTGACGATGAAATAGACGACTCGCCCACAATGTCACTCGATAAACTATCCCCCATGGGGGGAGGAGGGACATCGCCCGACATTGATGTGATTTTGGATATCCCTGTGACCATTTCAATGGAGGTGGGTAGCACTGAGATCACCATTAAGAATTTATTGCAACTCAATCAGGGGTCAGTGATTGAGCTCGATCGATTGGCCGGTGAGCCACTGGATGTCTTGGTCAATGGTACTTTAATTGCGCATGGCGAGGTGGTTGTCGTCAATGAGAAGTTTGGTATCCGCATGACTGACGTCATTAGTCCCTCTGAACGCATTAAGCGCCTACGTTAATTATGTGGCTGTTTCTCGTTGAGTTAGCTGTCGCGGCAGAGCCAGAGAAACTGGCAACGACCGGCGCAGGTCAGATGCTCACTGTGATCGGGGCGTTATTGTTGGTCATTGCTGCTATCTATGCCAGTGTATGGGGTATTAAACGCCTCAGTCATTTTACTCAGCAAGGTGAAGGTCAACTGAAACTTATCAGTGGCCTAATGGTGGGGCCAAAAGAGCGTGTTATTTTGATCGACTGCGCGGGTCAAAAACTGTTACTGGGGGTGGCCTCGGGTCAAGTGAACCTATTGCATACACTCTCTGGCCAAGCACCGTCATCCAAAAGTGAATTTGATGCTATTTTAAAGCAGGCAGAAAAGGATGATTAGTCGCTTATTAGCTGTTTTTGCGGTGATATTTTTCAGTCCCGAGTTACTCGCACAAACCGGGACAGCCCTGCCGGCCCTGCCAGGTATTCCTGCGCTGCAAGTCACCACCAATGCAGCGGGCAATCAAGAATACAGTGTAACACTGCAGATACTGGTCATCATGACCGTGCTGACCGTGTTGCCATCGCTGGTTATTATGATGACATCGTTTACCCGTATCATCGTTGTATTTTCGATCCTGCGCCAAGCGTTAGGCCTGCAACAAGCCCCCTCAAATCAAATTTTGATCGGATTAACGCTCTTTTTGACCTTATTCATCATGTCGCCAGTTCTTCAAAAGGCGAATGAAACGGGCTTGCAGCCCTATTTAAACGAGGAGATTACGTCGCTGCAAGCGCTTCAAAATGCCTCTGAACCCTTCAAGCAGTTTATGTTAGAACAGACACGCGAGAACGATTTAGATCTTTTTCTTAAGCTCTCCCAGACTCCCCAGCTTAACAGCCCTGAAGAAACGCCATTTCTAGTACTGGTGCCAGCCTTTGTCACCAGTGAGCTGAAAACGGCTTTTCAAATTGGCTTCATGCTTTTTATACCCTTTTTGATCATAGATATGGTGGTTGCCAGCGTGCTAATGGCCATGGGCATGATGATGCTATCGCCGCTCATTGTATCGTTGCCTTTCAAAATTATGTTGTTTGTCCTCGTCGATGGCTGGACGCTCATCATTGGCACACTTGCTGCAAGTTATGGGATATAGCTAACACCTCCAAGGAGACGTCAAAATGTCGCCAGAAGTTGTCGTCGATCTGATGAGTGAAACCGTGTATTTAATTGTGCTGATGGTCTCAGCACTGGTCGTTCCCAGTCTTTTGATCGGCTTGCTCGTGTCTGTATTTCAAGCGGCCACTCAGATCAATGAACAAACCCTGAGTTTCCTACCCCGCTTGGTCGTGACTCTCGGGGCGCTCGTGGTATTTGGCCACTGGATGATTAACAGCTTGATGGCCTTCTTTGAACGCATTATCAAAAGCATACCGTACATGTTGGGTTGACGATGATTGCGCTTGATGCCGTGAACATTGGTGGTTGGGTCGGTCAATATCTTTGGCCGTTTTTCCGTTTGGCCAGCTTTTTCATGGCTATGCCATTGATTGGTTCTCGTAACGTCCCGCGTCGAATTCGTTTAGTTCTCGCGGCATTTACCGCCATGCTGATTGCTCCAGTGATTCCTGACATGCCAAAGCTCGATGCATTATCGTGGACGGCCATATTGGTGGTGATGCAACAGATTCTGATAGGCACTCTGTTAGGTTTTTTTCTGCAATTGTTTTTTCAGCTTTTCATCATGGCCGGCCAGATGATCTCGATGCAGGTGGGCTTGGGTATGGCCACTATGATGGACCCGATCAATGGGGCCAGTGTCCCGATTCTCGGTCAGATGTATTTGATTTTTACCACGTTGATGTTTTTTGTCTTCGATGGCCATTTGATCATGCTTGAGATCTTTGCCTACAGTTTTTATAGCTATCCTGTCTCGGCTGATCCCTACGCAATTTTAAATTACGTAGATATCGCGGCTTGGGGAGCTTGGCTTTTTCAATCCTCCTTTGCCATTGCTTTGCCTATTGTAACGGCCGTATTGGTTGTTAATTTTTCTTTTGGTTTTATCAGCCGGGCAGCGCCGCAAATGAATATTTTCGCGCTGGGTTTTCCTCTCACCATGCTGATGGGATTGTTTATTATCTGGATTGCCGTGGCAGCTTTTCAAACGATGTTCGAAAGTCACTTTGCCGACGCCTTGCATATCCTGCGCAGTATTGTGATGACGAGGTAATTGCATGGCTGAAGAGCAGGATTCCAGTCAGGAAAAGACCGAAGAACCCACCCCCCGGCGCCTAAGTAAGGCGCGGGAGGACGGCAACGTTCCCAAATCCAAAGAGCTTAATATGTCGTTGGTCATGGTAGGTGGTGTCATTGCCATGCTGATGTTTTCCTCTAGCCTTGGTAAAAGCATGCTGACGGTAGGGCATATTGGCTTTGAGTTGCGGCGCGAAGATTTGTTCGATTCCGCTATGATGATTGCCAAGCTTGAAGCAGCAGCGCAAGTGGCTGCCGCTGCGCTTGCGCCTATTTTAGGGCTTCTTCTGGTCTCAGCTATGTTGGGTGGAATCTTGCTTAGTGGCCTTAATTTTTCCTCTAAGGCCCTGCAGCCCAAGTTGTCCAATATGGATCCTATCAAAGGCATTAAGCGGATGTTCTCCCTTAATGCGCTGGTTGAAATGGTGAAGGCGATAGCAAAATTTGCTGTGGTTGCGATCACTGCTTTAGTGAGCTTATGGTTTATCGCCAATGACCTGTTATCTCTCTATTGGAGTGATGCCGTAGTGGCTATCAATGACGCCATGACCCTTTTGGGTTGGGTGAGTGTCGCGCTAGCCTGTTCGTTGCTCTTCATTGCCGCGATTGACGTCCCTTATCAATTATGGGATTACAACAAAAAGCTTAAAATGACGATGCAAGAAATCAAGGATGAGTTCAAAGAAACAGAGGGCAAACCAGAGGTCAAACGCAAAATTCGTGAATTACAAATGGCGATGGCTCAGGGTCGTATGATGTCGGCGGTACCTGAAGCCGATGTTGTTATTACCAACCCGACCCACTTCTCAGTGGCCCTAAAATACGATCAATCAGGGGATGGAGCGCCTATTGTCTTGGCCAAAGGGGTCGATACGATTGCCTTCAAAATTCGTGAGGTAGCCACGGCTAATGGCGTTGAGATTGTTGAGTCACCAGCTTTAGCACGAGCGATTTACCACACCACCGATATTGATGCAGAGATTCCAAGTCAGCTTTACTATGCCGTGGCCCAGGTGTTGGCTTATGTCTTTCAGCTGCAAAATTTCCGTGCACGTCGTGGCAAGCGCCCCAAACCACTGGGCGAAATTACCGTGCCTGAGGATATGCAGTTCTAGTTGGCTCACTTATTGCTCCAATAGCTAAAAGCCCGTGTTTTTGGGCCGCCAGACCTTATCTGGCGTCAATTTTTAGACATTGGAGATCGACATGGCGACCACGCAAACTGGGGTAGCTCAAGGCAACACCATTTTAGATACGCTTCGCTCCTTAGCACATGGCAATATCGGTGCGCCGATCATGCTGTTAACCGTGCTGGGCATGATGGTACTGCCCGTTCCCCCTTTGTTACTAGACGTCTTTTTCTCCTTTAATATCTCCCTTGCCATTGTGGTGCTGTTGGTTTGTGTTTACGCTGGCCGCCCGCTGGATTTTTCTGCCTTTCCTACCATTTTGCTAGTGGCGACACTGCTGCGCTTGGCATTGAATGTTGCCTCAACGCGTGTGGTGTTGTTAGAGGGACACAATGGAGGGGCTGCGGCCGGTAAGGTCATCGAAGCGTTCGGTAATGTGGTGATTGGTGGTAATTACGCCGTGGGTTTGGTGGTGTTTACCATTCTGATGATCATCAACTTTGTGGTGGTCACCAAGGGTGCGGGGCGTATCTCAGAGGTCAGCGCACGCTTCACGTTGGACGCAATGCCCGGTAAGCAGATGGCCATCGATGCCGATCTTAATGCTGGATTGATCGATCAAGATGAGGCGCGCAAACGGCGTATTGATGTATCGGCCGAGGCGGATTTTTACGGCTCCATGGATGGTGCGAGTAAATTCGTTCGAGGCGATGCTGTCGCGGGAATTCTTATTTTATTTATCAATATTCTCGGTGGGTTGGGCATTGGTATGGCGCAGCACGATCTCGAGTTTAGTGATGCCCTACAGAAATATGTGCTCTTAACCATCGGTGATGGTTTGGTGGCTCAAATACCCTCGCTACTACTCTCCAATGCCGCGGCACTGTTAGTAACCCGCGTCAATGTCAGTCAGGACATGGGCGAGCAGGTGGCTAAGCAGATGTTTTCATCTCCCAAGGCCCCAGCCGTTTCTGCAGGTATCCTGGCGGTGATGGGGGCGATACCCGGTATGCCACACTTCGCCTTTTTGAGTTTGGCGGCTATTGCTGGTGGCTTAGCCTACATGATTCATCAGCGCAACCTCAAAGAAGAAGCCGGTGAGGCGACGGG
>DATHYR010000343.1:0-1184 GCA_035458985.1 Pseudomonadales bacterium | reverse complement strand
ATCAATTAATCCTAAACCACGCGCTTGTTCTGTTAAGCGCAGATCCGCATTATCTTCCCGCAACATTAGACGGTATTCAGCACGACTGGTAAACATACGATAGGGCTCGGTCGTACCCATCGTAATCAAGTCATCAACCAGGACACCAAGATAAGCCTCATCACGGCGCGGATACCAGGGCTCTTTATCCTGAACGCGCAGCGCTGCGTTCAGTCCTGCAAGTAAACCCTGCGCTGCGGCTTCTTCATAACCAGTCGTTCCATTAATCTGCCCGGCAAAGAAAAGGCCCTTGATAAAGCGCGTTTCCAACCAGGGCGATAATTCACGTGGATCGAAGAAATCATATTCAATCGCATACCCGGGTCGCGTAATGTGTGCATTTTCAAAACCTTTGATCGAACGAACCAGACCTATCTGGGCGTCATAGGGCAATGAGGTCGAAATACCATTAGGATAGACTTCATTGGTATTCAAACCTTCAGGCTCGATGAAAATCTGATGCGCATCCTTGTCGGCAAAACGCATGACCTTGTCTTCAACAGAAGGACAATAACGTGGGCCGGTGCCTTCGATATTACCGTTATACATAGGCGAACGATCCAAAGCGCCACGGATGATGTCATGGGTTTGTGTATTGGTATAGGTAATGTGGCAAGAAACCTGAGTCGGGTGTTGGCCTGCATTCCCGATATAAGAAAATACGGGTAACGGGTCATCTCCGGGTTGTGCTTGCAACTGGCTATAATCGATTGTCTTGCCATCAATACGCGGTGGCGTGCCGGTCTTTAAGCGACCGACAGTAAACGGTAATTCACGTAAGCGATCAGCTAACGCGATCGAAGGCGGGTCACCCGCTCTACCACCCGCATGACTGGTTTCACCAATATGAATCTTTCCGCCGAGAAAAGTGCCCACCGTTAATACCACTGTCGGTGCCATAAATCGCAATCCTGCCTGCGTGATAACACCCTTGACCTGTTCGCCCTCAACAATAAGATCGTCAACTGCCTGCTGAAAGATTAATAAATTCGGCTGATTCTCGAGCGCTGGTCTTACAAACTGCCTATATAAGGTACGGTCAATTTGCGCGCGCGTGGCACGCACCGCCGGACCTTTACGAGAATTTAATATGCGAAACTGGATGCCGCTATGATCAGCCGCTGTTGCCATCAAGCCACCCATGG
>DATHYR010000342.1:0-2142 GCA_035458985.1 Pseudomonadales bacterium | reverse complement strand
ACGAAGACTTGACCGAAGAAGTAGTTATCGGCTGGTTACACGAAGCGATGGGTGCTGAAACTGTTGCGGCGCACGAGGCGGCTGTGGCGGCTCAAATCGCTGAAGCCAAAGAGCCTAAAGTAGCAACTGGTATGCCTTGGTAAAACGCGAAGCCACCACGCGACCTTGGTGGCACATTGAAAGGTAAATTATGGCTAAAGACACGAAAAATGCCGTAGTGATTAACGATGTTGAGTACCAATTTGAAGACCTCACACCTGAACAGCAAATGCTGGTCAACCATGTCGCTGATTTAGACCGCAAGTTAGCGTCCAGCCGCTTTGCAGTCGATCAGTTACAGGTTGGTCGCAATGCCTTTATGACCATGCTTACAGAATCCTTGTCAAAAAAGGATGATTTGGTAGAATCGGCTTAACAATTTAACCACACCAACCACCATGTCAAACGAAGTCCAACTCACTGACGCCCAAATCGACGCCATCGCTGAGAAGGCGGCTGAAAAGGCTTTCCAGAAGATTTACCAAAACGTAGGTAAGTCTGTCCTGACAAAAATGGCATGGGTCGCAGGCGCGGCGGTTGTTGGCATTTTTATGTGGCTTGGGAACCATAACTCACTGCCAAAATAATGCTGGTTGAACTTGCCGCCGCCAATGCCGCGCTGGCAGTCATTAAAGAGGCTATCGGGCACGGTAAGGATATAGCTGAGTTTGGCTCTCAACTGGGGCAGTTCTTTTCAGCAAAGTCAGAGATTGCCAAGAAAGCCTCTGCAAAGGGCGGTGATTCTGAGGAATTCTGGGCGCTTGAATCCATAAGGGTTCAGGAGGAAGAACTCAAGGAAATGATGATTTACCAAGGCCGAGCCGGGCTTTGGAATGACTGGTTGGCTTTTCAGGCCATGAAGAAACGTGAGCGTGACCAGGCAGAACGTGAGCGCGTATTGGCCGTTCAGAAGCGCCGTAAAGCCCTACTAGACGTTTTTAACGGCATACTGATAGCTGTGGTAGTCCTAAGCGGTTTAATCGCTGTGGTGGGGCTTATTTGGGCTATCGCTAAACGCGGGGCTTTTTAACCCGCAAAGGATAAACACATGACCGCTTTACTCGATATAGTTAGGTTGCCGAACGCCTACTACGGTATGCTGAACGACAACTTTGACGGTTGCGAGGCCGTTAACATCTTTGGCTTCAACCGCGATGTGGCCGACGTGTTTGAAACCTTGTGGAACGATACCGGCTCGTACCCATTCCCAACGGCTCAATCTGTTTTATCTGTCGCGTCCACATCGGCCAGCGATACGATGCAAGTAGTAATTAACGGCTTGGATGAACTTTATATCCAGCGCCAAGAAGTTGTAACGCTAACCGGCGTGACGCCTGTTGTAACGCAACAGCAGTTTTTCCGCATCAATAACGCGGTGATTCTGTCGGGTTCCAATGTTGGCAACATCACCATAAAGATTGGCGCGACCTTGCACGGGTTTATCGAAGCTGGCCAAGGCGCTACGCAGGCTTGCGTATATACCGTACCGGTTGGCAAGTCGTTGTACATTTTGCGCATCGACCTAACATCTGGCACGGTCAACCCGAACAAATACATCACTTACAGACAGTCGCTGCGCTCAAGTAATGGCCGTATTTTGCGGGTAGCCGAATCAACATGGCAAACCGACCAACAATCATTTGACCGCCAGATACCGTTTAAGGTTCCTGAGAAAACAGACTTCCAGTTTGAGGCCAAATCCTCTAGTGGAACAAACCAAGTGTCAATCTTTGTCGAAGGGTTGGTGGGGTGATGAATGAACTTATTTCGATGGTATCTAAGTTTGCACCAGCAATTGGTACTGCACTTGGCGGGCCTCTGGGTGGTCTGGCCGTCTCGGCCATTGCGGAGAAGCTGGGCGTGGCAGACACCATTGAAGAGGTGACCAAGGCCATCAATACCGACCCTGAGAGCGCCATCAAACTCCAGCAACTGGAAAACGAAAAGTTCAAGGCCGTACTGGCCGACAAAAATTCAGCCCGTAACCGCGAGGCAACAATCGCCACCAGCGAAAAGGCTCCGCTAATAAACAAGCTGGTTTCCCCGCTGCTTGCAATAATTGTGGTGACGGCTTGGGTAGGCATTCAATACACGTTGTTAAAC
>DATHYR010000341.1:0-1082 GCA_035458985.1 Pseudomonadales bacterium | reverse complement strand
ATAATGTCTTGGAGGAAGTGATTGTCACTGCTGAGAAGCGTGAGGCAAGTATTCAAGACACGCCCATTTCAATGGCGGCAATGACGGCCGAAGCTATTGAGCGTCGCGGTGTCACCGATATTTCCAGCCTGCTGAATGCTGTGCCAGGTATGGCCGGTTATGAAGCGCCCTCTGCACGGGGTAACTTCAGTATTAACCTGCGTGGTATCGGTTCAGGTAACCCGAACAGCCCGTCGACAGATCCAGCTAACGCTATTTATGTTGACGGTGTTTATTTGGGTAAAGGTGCGGGTAACGGTGTCGACGCCATGGATTTAGAGCGCATTGAAGTGTTGCGCGGTCCTCAAGGTACGCTATATGGCCGTAACTCCACCGGTGGTGCGGTGAACTTCATTACCAAAAAGCCCGGTGAAAAAGCGGGCTACAAAGTCAAAGTGTCTAAAGGTAATTACGGCATGTCAGCGTTGAGTGGTCGCTTTGACCTTCCACTGTCTGACAGTGCGGGTCTTGCTATTAGTGGATATAAGCGTGAGCGCGATCACCTGTATGGTAATACCAATCCTGATGTGCCAGGCTTTGAAAACATCAACCGCGATGGCTATCGAATTGCCTTCCGTTTCAACCCCAGCGATGCCCTATCACTCGATTATGCCTACTCACACGATGAGTTAGATGAAAATGCGCAAATGATGGACGTGGTGGGTTTGAACCCACGTGATCCCGGTGTGGCAGCGGCGGTGGCGGCTAACCCTGCTTACGCATTTAATGTGCCTATCAACAGTGCTGAGCGTGCTCAAACCGTAGCGGCATTGGCGGGGGGTGTTAAGCAGCTGCAAGGTGCAGCGGCCTTTGTTCCCGCGTACCAAGCGTTCCTGTTACCCCAAGTTTCTAAGTTCGTTGGCTGGGCGGACGACTACATTGCATGGTCTGCCAGTGAATTAGCGAGTCGAGACAGTCGCCCCGCGAATGGTAGCTCAGACAGCGAATCACGCTCGATGAACAAAGTTGACAGCCACGCCTTAACCCTGACGTGGGATGTCGACAACATTACCTTCAAGTCGATTACGGGTATTCGTAAAGTC
>DATHYR010000340.1:0-1050 GCA_035458985.1 Pseudomonadales bacterium | reverse complement strand
CAGGTGCCAGGACTGCGCATCGAGCGCATCGGCATCCTGATACGGACAATTCTGTTCGACGATGAATACCGCTTCACGCGCAGCCATCACGGCGTGCCACTCCGGGGCGGTCAGTTCGTGCAGGCGGGCCCAGCGGAAGATGAGTGCGTTCATAGAGGCTAAGTAATTGTTGAAATTGATTATCTAGGGTGACAGAATCATGCCTGTTCGATAAGCCCATGCCAAACGGTTTGTGCGGTGCTATGAGGACAAGGGGAAAGCCAAAAAACGGGAATTGTTAATTTATCATTAAGTATTAAAAAATCGTTATTTTAGAGTATTTACATTAGTACATAAATTTCGTACTGTGACCTAACTATGCAACTTCTAGATTGCAGGTTTTTGGTTGGTTTGCAGTTGTCATGCAAGGGGCAAGTGCTTTCATCGGGGTGCTGTCGTTCACTGATTTAATCCTTTAGGAGATAAACGCAATGTTACATAAAAACAATTTTATAAAATCAATTGGCAAGTCGGTTTTTTCACTCGCTCTTATCCTTGGTGCGACACAGGCTTCAGCCGGTGAGTCATCTGTTCTGCGCAGCGATGATTTCGTCGGAATTTCCTTCTGGCTGATTTCGATGGCACTCATCGCCTCCACGGTCTTCTTCTTCCTGGAGCGTGATCGTGTCTCACCAAAATGGAGAACATCCCTGACCGTATCGGGACTGGTCACGCTGGTTGCTGCCGTCCATTACTTCTACATGCGTGATGTCTGGGTCACCACGGGTTCCACCCCGACCGTGTTCCGCTACATCGACTGGCTGATTACCGTGCCCTTGCTGATGGTCGAGTTCTATCTGATCCTCTCTGCGGTCACCAAGGTGTCTTCCGGTATTTTCTGGCGCCTGATGATCGGCACCTTGGTGATGCTGGTCGGTGGCTATTTAGGTGAAGCCGGCTACATGCAGGCCATGCCCGCATTCATCATCGGTATGGCCGGTTGGTTATACATCCTCTATGAAATCTTCATGGGTGAAGCCAGCAAGGTCAACGCCAACAGCGCACCGGCTT
>DATHYR010000339.1:0-1109 GCA_035458985.1 Pseudomonadales bacterium | reverse complement strand
GCAAGGATTTGATCTTAGAGCACAAAGCCCAACGCAAGACGGAAACACCGGTTCATTCGACATAGGTCGCGCATCAACCGGCATGATATACGACATTAAACTTTTGGATGGCTACGCATCCAACGGAGCCGTAGACAGCGTGGATATTTACGGTAATGTGGATAATCTACTTGTTCGCGGCGTAACACTGCGCAGCGGCGATGACGGCGTTGTTCTGAAGTCTTCTGTAACCACTGGCCCAGTGCGAAATGTCATTGTGGCTGATTGCGATATCGAATGCGCCAGTTTGTTTGCTATAGGCTCGGCGGTGGCGTTTGATATATCGAATGCGACGGTATCAAATTGCTTGTTTAGCCGCTACGGTACGTGTCTATACTTAAAGACTACTAACGCTGTACATTTTGGCGGCAACATATACAACGTAAATATGTCTGATATTGTTATAAGTTCTCCAGCGGACCCGACCGGCGCTTATAATTTTAATGGTGGCAATTACCCCTACGTCCAAAAAATTATTTGGCTTACGTCTACGGCCCCCGCTGGTGGCAGCATAGAGAGAGTAACTGTTCGCAACGTACGTTGTGATGGTGTATCACTGTCCAGCACTTTTGGTGGTGGTAATGCTATCTTTATGCAAAATAATAGCGCCTCTGCCGTTTTTAGTGACATCACCATTGATGGTTTGGATATATACCAGACCGATCCGGGGGCCTTCACTAATGCGTCTGTGTGGTCTACGCTTTTGTTTGCGCGCGGTGCAGGGGCATATGGCCCTATCTATATGGGCAACGTAACGTATAATGCGTACGGTAACGCCGGTATGTCGGTCATTATTCGTACGGACACTGGTGCCGATGTACCAATAAACATAACAAACCCCATAATCGTTAAGCGATCTAGTCCAACTTGTGAAATTATGAATGTTGCGACAGGAGCCGGTGGTGTAACCCTTGAGGCTAACGCCAACATTGCCATGCCTACGGCAACTACGCTTACGGCTAGTACCGGTTTCAAATCTGGCGATAGTCCTGTTGCTAAGGCTCAACGGCAGATAACGGTTCCAATCCCCAATGTGTCTGCTGGCGTGGCGTTGACAATAGCCGCCATGA
>DATHYR010000338.1:0-1023 GCA_035458985.1 Pseudomonadales bacterium | reverse complement strand
CCGCCCCTGGGCACCAACTCCCTCAGCTTACTTCCCTCTCGCATGACGCGTTGACACCTTCAATACTCAACAGTATCGCTTGCTAGACTCTATCGAAGAAAGTGCAGTTAGGCTTGGCAGCGATTAAAACTACTGTATTATTACTCTGACCCCATTTGTTGATTCCCCATTTGTTGATTTACGATAACTAGCTGGTAAACGTCAGTGTTCGCTGAATTGTCCAGATAATAGTCACACTACCAACAAAGTACGCCATGGGTTTTTCAATTCTTTGCAGCCAAATCAGCGGGCTTGCTTTGATGTCTAAGCTAGTGACTGAATTTATTGCGAAGCCTTTTCTTGTTGTCTGTAGTAGTAAAACAAATCTCGAGATTATCCAGGCACAACACACTATTGCGCAGATGAATAGTAGTTGGCCGGTCTCAACGCCCAGGTTAAATGCTAGCAACGCGACAGGAATCTCTGTTTGCGGCAGGCCGATTTCACCGAGCGCCGAGGCAAATCCAAATCCATGTAACAAACCAAATGAAGCAGAGACTGTAATTGGGTAGCGCCACGTTAGCGTGTCGCGGCGTTCAAGAGCGATTTCCCTAGCCAGAAAAACAATGGACAGCGCGATTGCAGCTTCGATTGGTGGAATTGGCAAGCGTACAAGGTCCAGCGCCGCCAGGGTCAATGTTATTGAGTGAGCTAAAGTGAAGCCTGAAATGGTGATGAGAATGCGTCGCCCGGTGCCGGCAATAAAAATTAAGCAGGCCACGAACAGCAGATGGTCAACGCCTTCCAGAATGTGTTCGATGCCAAACAGGGTGTAGGTGCTGGCCACTTCAATTCGGGTCAATGAACCCTGAACCACAAAGGTTGGTTTGGCTGCAGTAAGCCGCGCAATCTCGGTACTGCCATCGAGGCGCTCAATGCGCACCAGCACATCGGTGGACAACCCGGTGAGTCCTTGCACGACAATTTCCGTACCCGCTAACCCACCGTCGCGCCTGATATTGAAACGTTCGATAAAGTCAGCAC
>DATHYR010000337.1:0-12537 GCA_035458985.1 Pseudomonadales bacterium | reverse complement strand
TAACCCCTCAAATTGTGATTTAAATCACAGATCGCCCTTGAAAAGTGGCTTATTATGGTCATCTAGGGCACGTCCTAGCTATCTTATAGCGTTTTGTTATAAGTAACATATGTTTTACTAATAACTAAATTTAAGTAAGTTGTATTCTTTTGGTGCTTTAAGATATATATTGGCCCTTAATATAACTTATAAAAGGAAAATAAGTCATGAGCGATATAAAAGGTTATAAAGATGATGCTTCATATGCCGAATTGGATGCAGCAGCCTTAAATGCTCTAGTGACTGACAACGCAGACGCGGAAGAAGATACCGTGGATGACGTGGTAGCTTTTGAGCGCGACACGAGTCGTAGCATGGATGCCACCCAACTCTATCTTGGAGAAATTGGGGCTTCACCCCTCTTAACCGCTGAAGAAGAAGTCTATTTTTCTCGACGTGCACTCAAGGGTGATGAAGCAGCGCGAAAGCGGATGATTGAAAGTAACCTGCGCTTGGTTGTGAAAATCTCTCGCCGATACACCAACCGTGGATTAACGCTCTTGGATCTTATAGAAGAGGGTAATTTAGGGTTGATCCGTGCGGTTGAAAAGTTTGACCCTGAGCGTGGTTTCCGTTTCTCAACCTACGCGACGTGGTGGATACGTCAATCGATTGAGCGTGCCCTCATGAACCAGACTCGAACCATTCGCTTGCCAATTCACGTCGTCAAGGAGCTCAATGTGTACCTACGCGCATCACGCGAGTTGATGCAAACCCTTGATCACGAACCTACGTGCGAAGAAATTGCTGAAAAAGTCGGGAAGCCTGTGGCTGACGTTGAGCGCATGATGGGTCTTAATGAGCGCGTGACTTCTTTAGATGTTCCCTCAATGCTCGATAGCGAGCGCCCAGTTCTCGATACTGTGGCAGATCACTACGACAGTGATCCTGCCTCTTTACTACAAGATAGCAATATGGGTGATTCCATTTTGCAATGGCTTGATGAGCTTTCAGAAAAGCAGCGCGATGTTATTGTGCGTCGCTTTGGTCTGCGCGGTCATGAAGCAAGCACGCTGGAAGAAGTTGGCCATGAAATTGGTTTAACACGCGAGCGCGTTCGCCAAATTCAAGTAGAGGCCCTTAAGCGTCTGCGTGGCATTATTGAACGTCAGGGGTTGAACAGGGAATCTACCTTTAGTTACTAGCCGCCTGGTTTTAAAAAAAACGCACCCTGTTTGGCACGGTGCGTTTTTTTATGTCTTTAAAATATCGATTGGATGCGCTGCAATATGGGTTTTAAAGGCGCCCGCCACGGGCGACAGTTGCTTACCCTTTGGCGTTACCAGATACCAACGACTCTGAATTGGAAAGCCATTGACGGGAAGTTCCACCAGATTCCCGGGTGCCATGTGGTGGAGAGCGTGGCGGCTGATAATAGCGATGCCAAGGCCGGCAACCACCGATTCTTTGATTGCTTCATTGCTGGCAATGGTCACGATATTCGTGGGATAACCCTGTTGCTTAAAAAACGCTTCGATGGCAAAACGGGTGCCCGACCCTTTTTCTCTGATCAAAAAGCGCTCTGTTAATACCTCTTGCCATGTCACCCGTTGATGATCAGCGAGTCGATGATGTTTGGGGGCGATCACGACCAAAGGATTGTCCGTGAGTGGCTGGCTGTCTATGTCCAGCTCCGCTGGCGGGTGGCTGAAAATATAAAGATCATCGAGATTTTTTTGAAGCCGGGCAATAATATCGGCCCGATTGCCTATTTGAAATTCCGGTTCAATATTTGGATGTTGTGAACAAAAGGGTCCCAGCCAGCTGGGTACCAGGTATTTTGCGGTGGTCACAGCGGATATTTTAAGGTGTCCAAAGGACAGATTGGCACGTTTGGCCAGACGCATTTCGAGCGTATCTAGCGCGTCGAATAGCTGTTGACAGGCGAGCACCACATCTTCACCTGCCGCCGTGAGGTAGAGCTGTTTTCCAATTTGTTCAAACAGCGGGGTCTGCGTGGACTGCTGCAATTTACTCAACTGGGTTGATATGGTGGGTTGTGCAAGATGCAAGGCTTGTGCGGCTTTGGTGACACTGCCCAGTTCGGCAACGGTCTTAAAGATTTCCAATTGTCTAAAGGTCATTTGTCGAGTGTGAAAGATCGATTTCATGGTCTTATCCATCTATTTTTATAGATTAATATAGGATTAAAAATCTATTTTTATCAATTTAATTATGCTTCGATAATGGCTCTCGTAAGTCTATGACAACGACGTAAAGAGGAAAGCGCAATGACGAAGGTAATGACACCAATTTCGGTCGCACTGGGTGATGGCATAGGTCCGTCTATCATGGCCGCAACGCTCAAGATCATGGATGCTGCTGGCGCACGTATCGCCCCCGAGGTGGTTGAAATGGGAGAACAAGTTTACTTAAGGGGACAGGTCAATGGGATTGATGAGAGTGCTTGGGAATCGCTTAGACGCACGAAAGTATTGTTAAAAGCACCTATTACCACGCCACAAGGGGGCGGCTATAAGAGTTTAAATGTGAGTATGCGAAAAGCACTCGGTCTCTACGCTAACGTTCGCCCGTGTGTCGCCTACGCCCCTTTTGTTCGTACCTACCATCCCGACATGGATCTGGTGATTATTCGGGAGAACGAGGAAGATCTTTACGCCGGTATTGAACATCGCCAAACCGATGACGTCTATCAATGTTTGAAGTTGATAACCCGCCCGGGGTGTGAGCGAATCGTTCGCTATGCCTTTGAGTATGCGCGGCAGCATGGACGCAAGCGCGTCACCTGCTTTGTTAAAGACAACATCATGAAGTTTACCGATGGACTCTTTCACAACGTGTTTCACGAGATAGGTGAGCAATATCCTGACATCAAACGCGACAGTATGATCGTTGATATCGGTGCAGCACGCGTCGCGGATACGCCTGACGCCTTTGACGTCATTGTGATGCCCAACTTATACGGCGATATTATTTCTGATATTGCCGCTCAAATCGCTGGCTCGGTAGGGATGGCGGGGTCCGCTAACATTGGCGACCAATGCGCAATGTTTGAGGCTATCCACGGCTCAGCACCCGATCTTGCCGGTCAAAACGTTGCCAATCCGTCTGGAATAATCCATGCAGCCATACAAATGCTTGTTCATATTGGGCAAGCAGATGTGGCAGAGAAAATACATCGCGCTTGGTTGCGTACCATTGAGGATGGTGTGCACACAGCGGATATTTTCAAACCTGGGCTCAGCGCAGAGCGCGTCGGAACGGAACAGTTTGCCGATGCGGTGATAGCCCGCCTTGGCCAGTCACCCACCTCTCTCACAGCTCCTTCATATGAGGCTTCTCGTCCGCTAAAGATCGCGCCAGTGGAGCGCAGGCCCGCCGCGAAGAAGACGCTCGTGGGCATTGATGTTTTCCTGCAGCATCAAGTAGCTAAGCCGTCTGACATTGGCGATAGATTGGCACAGTTGAATCGGGATAATATTCAGCTACAGGTGATCACTAATCGCGGTGTCAAAGTATGGCCAAATGGTATGCCAGAAACCTTCTGTGTCGATCATTGGCGATGTCGTTTTGTGACGGTACCCGATGCTGCCAATCTTGATTTTGCAGATGTGCTCGATCTACAGGGGCGCTTGTACGAAGCGGGATTTGATGTGGTAAAAACCGAAAATCTATATGATTTTAACGGTGAAAAAGGATACGCCGCTGTCCACGGTTAGGGCGAAAAAAAGGGCAGAGAACCTGCCCTTTTCGATCATTAGCGCTCGAGGTGTTGCAGTTTATTTGGAACACCTTGCCATTGTTCTGCATCGGGTAGGGCGTCTTTCTTTTCGGTAATGTTTGGCCATATTTCGGCCAACTCCGCATTTAATTCTAAAAACACCTGCTGGTCTTCAGGCAACTCGTCTTCTGAATAGATCGCATCGATGGGGCATTCAGGTTCGCAAAGTGCACAATCGATACACTCGTCTGGGTGAATGACCAAGAAGTTAGGGCCTTCGTAAAAGCAGTCTACGGGGCAAACTTCTACACAGTCTGTGTGTTTGCATTTGATACAGTCTTCAACAACTACGAAGGTCATGGGCTCTCCCTTATCAATACTGTCGCTTAGCGAGGCGTGCATTCTACACGGAGAAAACCAAGCGATAAAGATTGTTGCACTATAAATCTATTCGTCTAGGTTATAAGCTTTTCAGTTTATATAATATTTCAAGAGCTTGACGAGGGGTTAGGTCGTCGGGTCTGACATCCACTAGGTACTTTTCGACGGCACTGGGTTCTGGCGCGCTGAACATGTCATTCTGTTGTGGAATGCTATGCTTACTTGGCTGCTGGTTTTCGAGCTCGAAAAGTTTGGCTCTGGCGCGTTTGATGACATCCGCCGGGATGCCAGCCAACTTGGCAACTTGGATACCAAAGCTCTTGCTAGCTGCCCCCTCTTGAACGTGGTGCAGAAAAACAATATTGTCGTTGTGTTCGCTGGCATCGAGGTGCACATTTGCCACCTGTTTAAATTCACCTTCTAGTGACGTCAACTCAAAGTAATGTGTGGCAAAGAGCGTGAGCGCTTTGACTTTGCTTGCCAGTTGATGGGCGCATGCCCAAGCGAGTGAAAGTCCATCATAGGTAGAGGTGCCACGACCAATTTCATCCATGAGTACCAGGCTGCTTGCGGTAGCATTATTCAGGATGTTCGCTGTTTCGGTCATTTCTACCATAAACGTCGAACGCCCCCCCGCCAAATCATCAGCAGAACCTATGCGTGTGAATATTTGGTCAACCAAGCCCACCGTGGCGCGTTCTGCGGGAACATAACTCCCTATATGGGCGAGCAACGTAATGAGTGCTGCCTGCCGCATATAGGTGGATTTACCCCCCATGTTTGGACCGGTAATAATCAGCATGCGCCGTTGGTCATTAAATTCAATGCCATTGGGAATGAAGGGATGCTCAGAAACATGCTCAACCACTAAATGTCGGCCACCATGGACGGAAAGGCCCGGGCGGCTCTGCAGCGTGGGACGGATCAAGTTCAGCGCATCCGCCCGCTCAGCTAAACAGGCTAGCACGTCGAGTTCACACAGCGCTTGAGAGCACGCTTGAAGTCCAATAAGGTCCTCATTGAGCGTTTCTATAAGGGTTTCGTAAAGGGCTTTTTCTCGCGCCAAGGCGCGACTTTTACTGCTTAGGGCTTTGTCTTCAAAGGTCTTTAATTCAGGCGTGATGTAGCGCTCTGCATTTTTAAGCGTTTGACGGCGGATATAATTGGCCGGCGCTTGGTCAGCTTGCAGGCGACTGATTTCAATGTAGTAGCCATGGACGCGATTGTATCCGACCTTGAGCGTGCTTATGCCGGTTTGTTCTTTTTCGCGCTGTTCTAACTGCACTAAAAAATCACCGGCATGGGTACTAAGATGACGCAATTCATCCAGTTCAGCGTCGTATCCCTCGGCAATGACGCCACCGTCTCTGATCACCATGGGTGGGTTGTCCACCAAGGCATGCTGCAGTAATTCAACCGTGGCGTCGCGAGGTGCCATGCATTGCAGCAGTTGTGCCAAATGGGGCCCGTGCTGGCAGGTTTGCAAGATCGATTGGATGTGCGGCAGCTGAGCCAAAGAATGGCAAAGGCGTGTCAGGTCCCGCGGACGCGCTGAGCGGAGAGCGACGCGAGCCAGAATTCGCTCCATATCACCCACGTGCTTGAGATGATCGCGCAGTGTTTCAAAACGATAGTTGTCACTGAGTGTAGCGATTGTATCTTGACGTTTGTTCAGGGTATCCAAGTCACGAAGGGGTCTATTCAGCCAGCGAGCGAGTAACCGTGATCCCATAGCGGTTTTGCAACTGTCCATGACCGAGTAAAGCGTATTGCTGTCGCCGCCACGAAGATTTTGGGTGATTTCGAGATTGACCCTCGTGGCAGCATCCATGGCAACGGTTTGGTCGTGTCGCTCAAGGCTGATACCGCGAATATGGGGGAGGGCTGTGCGCTGAGTCTGTTTGACGTACTGTAATAAGCAACCCGCTGCACGAATAGCGAGCGGCATGTCTTGGCAACCAAAGCCTGATAAATCATGGGTTTCAAATTGCAGGCATAAGGCTTTTTGGGCGCTCTCAATCTCAAACTCCCATGGAGGGCAGGATCGAAAACCGCGACTGAATGAACTAAGGTCGACATCTAAGGTGTCGTCAGCTAATAACTCCGCTGGTTGTAGGCGCTGTATTTCTCCCATCAGGACATTGGCTGACGGAAGTTGCATAACACTCAATCGGCCGCTTGTGATATCAAGGGCAGCCACACCGTATTTGCCGTTATCGGCGCAAGCGGACACCAACAGATTGTCACGTCGTTCTTGCAGTAGCGCCTCATCACTGATCGTACCGGGCGTGACAATTCTCATGACTTGGCGTTCTACGGGGCCTTTGCTGGTCGCTGGGTCACCAATTTGCTCGCAGATCGCAACAGATTCGCCGCGTTGAACAATTTTAGCCAAGTAAGCATCTGCCGCATGGTAGGGAATACCGGCCATAGGAATGGGTTCGCCGTTGGATTTACCCCGCGCGGTGAGCGTAATATCTAGGATCTCGGCGGCGCGCTTGGCATCATCGAAAAACAGCTCATAAAAATCACCCATGCGATAAAAGACCAACTGATGGGGATGCTCAGCCTTGATTTTCAAGTATTGCTGCATCATAGGGGTGTGGTTGGCATCGCTCATAGGTGCGAAATATCCTTGTGCTGGCTGTCTTAATGGGTGCCCTATGGTAACCAAAAGGTCGACGTCAATGAAGGTAATAGGCATTATTTTTTGTGCGCAGACTGGGCACTTTGCAATGTCATTCCAGTTCTTTTGGCTATAAGAAACAAAGCTTTTGCGGAGCTTGGTTATTATGGGCTAGGATAGAGATTGTAGATGGAATCGGATGTATTTTATGAATAAAAAATCCCCGCAGAGAAAAGCGTTTTTCTTGGCTGTTAGTGTGTGTTTAGTGGCTCTTTTACAGCCTGTGGTAGTTGTTGCCGAAAGTTTCGTTTTTGGTGTGGTTCCTCAGCAATCGGCCCGTAAGTTGGCGCAAGCATGGGGGCCAATTTTAAGCTACCTCTCAGAGAAAACAGGGGATAGTTATAGTTTCGCTACCGCCACTGATATTCCAACCTTCGAAAAAAGATTGTTAGAAGGTGGCTATGACATGGCTTACATGAATCCTTATCACTATGTGGTTTTTAATGAGGCGTCAAATTACAAAGCCTTTGCTAAGCAATCGGATAAAAATATTGTCGGTCTGATTGTTGTGAACAAGGACAGTCAAATCTCACAGCTAGAAGACCTCAATAACCTTCAGGTTGCCTTTCCATCCCCGGCGGCCTTTGCAGCTTCAGTTCTGCCTCGGGCAGAGCTCAAACGTCGAGGTATCAATATCGAGCCGCGTTATGTGTCTTCCCATGATTCTGTGTATCTCAATGTCGCCAAAGGTTTTTTCCCCGCTGGCGGAGGTATTGGGCGTACCCTTGATAATTTTAATCCTGAGCTTAGACAAAACTTGAAGGTCCTGTGGAAAACTCAGGGTTATACGCCTCATGCGTTCGCAGCATTGCCAAGCGTGTCATCTGACGCTGTCCTGCGGCTTCAAAAAGCGATGCTAGCTATGCATGAAGATGAGCAGGGCTTGGCGTTATTAACTAAGATTGGTTTTAATGGTATCGATGCTGCGGTAGATACTGATTGGGATGATATTCGGGCGCTGGAGTTAAATGCATTGGATGAATTAGTGCAATAACCCACCCTCACCAAGGGAAAACTTTTTTGTCTCTAAAAATAAAAACAATCGTTGGCGTGGCCTTCATTGAAGCTGTGTTGTTGCTATTTTTGGTCACAATGACGGTGAACTACCTGCGTGAAACTAATTATGAAGGTCTTGAAAAAAGGGCGCTGACTACCGTTAAGCTGTTTGCTTCGGCCAGTAAGGATGCTGTCCTAAGTTACGATCTAGCGACGCTCGATTCTCTCATCAATGAAGTAATGCGAAACCCTGATATTGTCTATGCCAGAGTGCTGGATGGGCGAGGCCGTATTCTGTCCGAGGCTGGCAAACCCAGTGTGTTGGCAAGGCATTTTGTGGCAGACGCTAACGTGGTCGATGTGGCAGACGATGTGTTCGATTCTACAGAAGATATTACTGAGGACGGTGTGTCTTTCGGCCGCGTGGAGTTAGGGCTCGATATACAAAGCCTAAATGAGAAGATCCGCGAAGTCAGGCAGTGGACCCAGTTTGTTGCCTTGTTAGAAATGCTTCTCGTGGCCTTTTTTTCCTATGTGCTGGGCACTTACTTAACCTCGCAGCTGCGCGAACTCAATGATTCGGCCAAAGCCATTGCCAGTGGAGATTTGAATGTTAGTGTGCGAGTGAAAAGTGGCGACGAAGTGGGTCAACTTGCTTCCTCCTTTAATACCATGGTGGCGCAGCTGCGCGCCGTGCAATTACGTCGAGAAGAGGCCGAGAGAGAACTCAGGGAATTGAATTTATCCTTGGAGATGCGAGTCAAGGATCGTACGCGTGCCCTGCAGCACAAAAATAGAGAGTTGCTTGAAGCCAATAAAGAAATAAAACAGGCCCAGAGTCGTTTGCTGCAGTCTGAGAAAATGGCCTCATTGGGTGTGTTAGCGGCGGGTGTTGCCCATGAAATAAATAACCCGATTGGCTTTATTTCTAGTAACGTTGCCACACTCACCGAGTACGTCGACACGCTAATAAATTTGGTCGAGCGCTATCAACAACTGGCATCATCCGACGTTGAATCGCGCGTTCAGCTAGAAAAAGAAATCGCCACCTATCTAGCGCGTGACGATCTCAGCTTCATTATTGAAGATACCCCTGTATTGCTCGAGGAGACAGGCAAAGGATTGATTCGCGTTCGCGATATTGTTAAAGGTTTACGGGAGTTCTCTCACAGTGACCCGCGGCAAGCCATGGTGTCATGCGATATCAACGAGTTAATCGGCTCTACCTTGAATATTGCGAAATCGCAGTTCAAATATCACGCCGACGTGTCGTTGGATCTTCAGCCTCTGCCTGATGTCTTATGTGACAAAGGGAAAATAGGGCAGGTGCTTCTTAATCTCATTATTAACGCTTCTCAGGCATTGGTCGAAAGAGGCCATATAACGGTGCGTTCGCGTGTTGTTGAAGGCGCCGTAGAAGTTGATGTAGAAGACGACGGTGTCGGCATCCCCGAAAAAGATTTAGAGAAGATCTTTGACCCTTTCTATACTACTAAGCCGGTGGGTGATGGTACAGGCCTCGGTTTGGCGATTTGTTTTAATATTGTCCAAGAGCACGGTGGTAGCATTGAGGTGAGCAGCGTTCTCGGCCAAGGAACGACCTTTACCGTGAAAATTCCTTTTGAGCGTTCGTAACCATTCGACCGCGTGCAGCGTATGTATTTTATTTGGAGAAAATTATGAGACGTATTTTTGCGGGATTGTTGTCAGTGGCTGTGAGTTTTAGTGCGAGCGCTGAAATCAAGGTGGGTGATATGGCGCCTGACTTTACCCTACCTGGCAGTGATGGCAAGACCTACACGTTGAGCGATTACCGAGATGTCAGGGCGGTGGTGCTGGCATGGTTTCCAAAAGCGTTTACCAGTGGTTGCACCATTGAATGTAAATCGCTTGCCGCGAACGGCGACAATATTCGTCAATTCGATGTTGAATACTTTATGGCAAGTGTTGATGATATTGCCGATAACACTGCCTTCGCGGAGGATACTCAAGCTGACTTCCCCATCCTAAGTGATGTCGATACTAAGGTGGCAGAGGCTTATGACGTACTTTACCCGGTGGTCAATGTAGCCAAACGCCACACCATCTATATTGATAAATCTGGTCGAATTAGCAAGATTGACACCGACGTCAATCCAAGCACGTCGGCGGAAGATATGATCGCTAATTTGGCCGCTCTTGGCGTTGCAAAGCGCTAAGCTTTAAACTCATTGGCGAGGTGGTGCAAATCTGCGCCTAACCTCGCTAGCTCTTCACTTGCGGTGGCGGTTTGTTCTGAGCCACTCGCACTTAGTTCAGATACGTCACTGATCGCCACAATATTTCGATTGATCTCTTCGGCAACGGAATTTTGTTCTTCAGCAGCCGAAGCAATCTGTAAGCTCATTTCCGTGATTTGATTAACGGCAATCGTAATTTGCTCGAGTGTATTGTGGGTGTCTTTGGCTTGAAGGATGGTTTCAGAGGCCTTGTCGCGACTCACGGCCATTGTTTCTACCGCCTTTTTGGCGCGCTGCTGCAAACCAACAATAATGGTGTTGATCTCCTCTGTGGAATTCTGAGTACGCGCGGCGAGTGTTCTTACTTCATCGGCAACCACGGCAAAGCCGCGACCCTGTTCACCTGCGCGTGCAGCTTCTATCGCGGCATTCAATGCGAGTAAGTTCGTTTGTTCCGCGATCGCGCTGATGACCTCTAGCACCTGACCAATTTTGTCGCTGTCCTGGTGCAACTGTTCAATCACATTTGAAGAATTTAACATCGTTTCATCGAGTTGTCCCAGTGCCCGACTCGTGCGCTCTATACTGGCTTTGCCGGCTTGTGCCTGCTGTTCTGTCACCTCCGCAGCAGCAGCAGCTTCAGAGGTATTACGGGCGATTTCTGCCACGGTGGCGACCATTTCGTGCATAGCGGTGGCGACTTGTTCGGTTTCTGAGCGCTGCTTGTTGATCCCTTCTTTGGTTGTCGCGCTAACACTGGATAGCTGCTCGGTGGCCGCAGCAAGATTCACGGTAGATGCCAGGATTTTTTGAACGAGTCGTTGAAATGCTTCTAACATGGCATTGACGCTGCTTGCCATATCGCCAATTTCATCGTTACGTTCAATATTGGTACGCATAGTGAGATCGTGTTCACTAGCGATATCTCGCATGGTTAAGGCGAGTGCTTCAATGGGACGGCTAATATGGTTGGCGAAAAGGCCGCTCAACATTAAACCAATCGAAGTAAAAACGGCGGTGGCAATCAAGGCGCTAACAATAATATCCCACTGTAAGGTACTGACAGGGGCAAAGGCTTCAGCTTCATCGATTTCGCTCATGAGTACCCAGTTCAAGCCTTTAATCTCCAGGGGGGTAAAGGCTGACAAGACAGTAACACCTCGATAATCTTCCGCAATCTCGAAGCCGGTATCGCCGTTGAGTGCTTTTCGTACAGGACGAGTGTCGATCGTTTGAAGTCCAATATTAGTGCCTTTTTCTACCATTTCTGTGGCTAACTTAGTATCGACCCCGCTGCTGATCAGCAACTTCTTGAAATCCTCTGGGGCTTCAATTAAGAATCGGCTAACGCTGCGTGCTTTCATGTCTTGACCGACTAAATAGGTTTCGCCGCTATCGCCAAGCCCAACATCACGCCACGCTTCGTGATTGGTCATCACTTCATTAATTTTACCGACAGGCATCTGGAAAACGAGAACGCCTTCGAGTGAGTCTTCAATGTAAATGGGGGTGCCTATAAAGCTTGCTGCGGCGCTATATGAGGGAAGGTAGCGCTTGAAATCAATGAGCGCCGTCTCTCCTTTAGGGAGAGCTTTAGCTGCGCGATAGACCTCTGCTAATCCGGAGTCGGCATAGGGGCCATCGCGCAAGGAGGTGGCATAGTCAAGCTCTTTGAAGACCGAATAAACAACGCTGTCATTATCAATATCTACCAAAAAAATATCATAAAATTCAAATGACTCTAGGATGAACTTAAAGTTTTTGTGGAATTTTTGGTGGGCGATGTCGTAGCGGCTGCCATCGTCTCTGAAGAGCATTTCATGCTTGCTTCCGAGGGGGCGGCTGTTGTCACTGATGTATAAATACTGAGCGAGCTTAGCGCTGCTTGACAGGCGGTTAAGTAAAGGTTTTGTATCCACGTTGGCGCCGGCATTGCTCTCTCTATAAGTCGCCGCAAATTGCTTGGTGTAGTAATCGGTCAGGGAGCGTTCAATCGTTTCTGTGGGGATCGTTTGTTCGTCGGCCAATGTGCTAAAGCCGGCACTAAATTCAAGCATGGCGGCTTGAATCATCGTGTCGTCAGCATAAACGGCGGCTTGATTATGCAGTGTGTTGAAATAGTCTTCGATCTGAGATTTTTTTGTATCACGCAGCGAAATCAGTTGTCTTTCTGTGGCGACCGACAAGGCTTTCCCTGCATCTGCACTTGCTTTGAAAGCAATAATCATGGCTTGTAGTAAAAGCGGAACGGCAACAAGTAATCCGATACCAAGCAACATTTTTGATTTAAGTTTCATAGTGGCTCCCTGAGTGTCACGCTTGTTATGTCGGCAAGAGAATGAAGGTCTTTATGTTGTGTCGCCTCTTACTGGTTGAATCCGTTATAATCCCCCTTTTTCACGAAGAGGTTGGCTGACACGGTTATGAAAACGCAAGATTTTCATTTTGAACTTCCCGAGCAGTTAATAGCTCGCTATCCGATGCCAGAGCGTTCTTCCAGTCGGCTGCTGTGTTTAAACAAGACGTCAGGCGCC
>DATHYR010000336.1:0-3174 GCA_035458985.1 Pseudomonadales bacterium | reverse complement strand
GGTGGCGACATTGTATTGGATAGCTTTGGAGGAAGCGGCACAACATTAATAGCCGCAGAAAAGAATGGTCGCATAGCACGCCTTATGGAGCTAGACCCCAAATATTGCGATGTTATCGTAAAGCGATGGGAAGAGTTCACTGGTAAAAAGGCTATCAATGAACTGACTGGGGAGTTTTTTAAGGGGGAAAAAGATGAAAGTTCTGCCGTGTAAAAGGTGGGCTGTTGTACATGACCACGACGGTTCGCCTATTGATGGAAACTTATATGTTCATAAAGCCAAGGCAATTAGACGCAAAAACAATCACCAAAACCCAGAAAAATTTAGAGTGGAGCAAGTGGCAATTTTGTCTTCTGATATGGCTGACTTACTAATGAAACCAAATGGCTAAAATAGGAAACCAAGGCGATGGCGGTGGACGTCCACCAGTAGTGTTTGACGAAGCGCAGACCGCACAAGTCGAGGCGCTTGCCGCTGTATTGTCTAAAGGGCAAATGGCTGATTATTTCGGAATTAGCGAGAATACCCTGCGCGAAATAGAGGAAAGACAACCCGAGGTTTCTGAGGCGTATAAAAGAGGCAAGGCAAAAGCCATCGGTAATGTGGCTAAAAACCTAATAAGTCAGGCGCAAATGGGCAATATAACGGCGGCTATCTTTTACTTGAAGACACAGGCTGGCTGGAAAGAGGATAAAGAAGCCGAGCGCGATTTGCCGCCGATTAACGTTATTGTGCGTGGCAATGGAACTGACTGACGCACAGAGCGACATATACAACAGCAAAAGCCGATGGCGCGTTATCGTAGCTGGGCGGCGTTTTGGCAAGACATACCTAAGTAATGCGGAACTTATGCGTGCGGCAGTAGCTGGTCGAAATAAGCATTGCTGGTATGTTGCCCCGACTTATGGGGCGGCAAAGGAGATTGCTTGGGATATGCTTCTGGAGTTAATCCCTGCTGAGTACATATCAAAGCGCAACGAGTCTAGCTTGACCATTACCCTGCTAAACGGCTCCAAGATCAGCCTAAAGGGTGCTGAGAAGCCAAACAACCTGCGTGGTCGGTCATTGGACTTTGTGGTGATGGATGAGTTTGCCGACATGAAGCCAGAAACGTGGTTTGAGGTAATCCGTCCTGCTTTGGCTGACAGGCAAGGCTCTGCCATGTGGATTGGCACTCCAAAGGGTATGAACCACTTTAGGGATTTGTGGGCGCGAGGGGTTGACGGTCAGGAGAATTGGGAGTCTTGGCAATTTACCACCCTGCAAGGCGGCAACGTAGCCCAGAGCGAGATTGAGTCAGCCAAAGCCGATATGGACGAGCGCACATTCAAACAAGAGTTTGAAGCGGCATTTGTCAACTACGCTGGCATCATTTACTACAACTTCCACCGCGACGAGACTGTTGCCAAGGTGGAGGACGATGGCTCAACCCTGCACATTGGGATGGACTTCAACCTAGACCCAATGAGCGCCGTAATTTGTATCCGTGACGGCGGCACGTTAAAAGCATTTGATGAGATTGTGATATATGGCTCCAACACCGATGAAATGGTGGACGAGATCAAAACCAGATACAAGAATCGGCAGATTGTGATTTACCCAGACCCAGCTAGCCGACAGCGTAAAACATCAGCGGGTGGACGCACCGATTTATCTATTTTACAAAATGCAGGCTTTGTGGTTAAATCCAGAAACGCTCATTCTGCAATCCGCGATAGAATCAATGCTGTGAACGCTAGACTAAAATCAGCGGATGGGCGGCGGCATTTATTTGTTGACCCAAAATGCAAGCAAACGATCAAGAGCCTTGAAAGACAAGTTTACAAGGAAGGCACTAGCCAACCAGACAAAGATTCTGGCTTTGACCACATGAACGATGCGCTCGGCTATTTGGTTGACTACTTGCACCCCATTCACAGACAATATGAAGCAACCCAGCCGACTAGGTGGACATAAATGAGTAAATTTACAGACAAGCACCCCGACTATGATGACAATCAGAATCGTTGGGAATTTTACTTGCGTAGCTACCTTGGCGGCGAGGACTATCAGGGCGGCAACTTCCTGACTCGATACGTCAACGAAGACAAAGACGAATACAACCGCCGTATTCTCCTCACCCCGATTGACAACCATTGCAGAAACATTGTCCACATCTATTCAAGCTATCTCTGGCGCGTTCCACCAAAGCGGGAATTTGGCTCCTTAGATGGAAGCCCAGCCCTTGGATGGTTCTTAAAGGACGCTGACCTTGATGGTCGCACCTTTGACTCGTTTATGCGTGAGGCGCAAATCTGGTCATCTGTCTATGGTCACGTTTGGCTGATTCTGGACAAACCCAAGTCAACGGCTGGCACACGCGCTGACGAACTAGCCCAAGGCATCCGTCCATACATCAACCTGTTTACGCCTGAGAACGTCTTTGATTGGCGCTATGAGCGTACTGCATCAGGTCGGTTCCAACTGTCCTACCTGAAGGTGCGCGAGTCTATCGTGCGAGACACGGCAACTGAGATCAAGCAGACATTCCGAGTTTGGACAAACGAAACCATCGAGTTGTATGAGATACACAATGAGACTGAGCGTTTGCTTGAAACTATGGACAATCCGATCGGCGTTATTCCCGCTGTATTTGTTCCTGCGCAACGTTCGATTAAGCGCGGCGTTGGCATCAGCGACCTTACGGATATTGCTTCAATGCAGAAAGCAATTTACGAGGAACTGAGCGAGATTGAGCAATTGATTCGCATTAGTAACCACCCAACGCTGGTCAAGACCTTTGACACGGACGCGACCGCTGGGGCTGGCTCAATCATCAATATGCCTGATGACTTGGACGCCAACTTGAAGCCGTACCAAATCCAGCCAAGTGGTGGCAACTTGGACGCAGTACGCGCCGCTATTACCGACAAGGTAGAGGCGATTAACCGCATGGCTCACATGAGCGCCATTCGTGGCACACAGGAGCAAACCAAGTCAGGCATCGCCTTGCAAACCGAGTTCCAGATGCTTAACGCTCGTTTGTCAGAAAAGGCAGACATTCTGGAGTTGGCAGAGGAGCAAATCTGGACGCTGTTTGCCATTTGGCAAGACGCCACGCCAGATGCACAGGTGTTCTACCCTGATTCGTTCGATGTGCGCGACTACCCGAACGAGTTGCAATTCCTGCAATCG
>DATHYR010000335.1:0-1096 GCA_035458985.1 Pseudomonadales bacterium | reverse complement strand
CCTCCACCGAGAGCAGGCTGTTACGGACTCGCGTAACGCAGTTTTCGCAACCCATCCCCCACACTGCCAACAAGGCGTTGTCAGCATTTCGTAGCGTCTCGGCGCTTACAGAATCTTTGTAGATCGGTTCAACGTGACAATTATCGTCCATTTTATTCTCCTTAGATTGTTTGTTTATTTAGTTTACGAGACATGACTTTTAGGACTATTAAGCTGGCGACCAGCCCAAAAATCGCAATAATTTCCGATTGCGTCATGCCAAAAGCGATGATGCGATATGAACTGGTGAAAGCCAGGAAGAAGCGCTCAAGGCTGTACAAAGTCAGATAGACCAAGAAAAGTCTTCCATCAGTCCAATTGCGTTTACGCAATTGCCATAGCACGGCAAATATCCCAAGGTTGACGATCAGTTCATAAACAGGCATTGGGGTGTAATAAACGCCAAGTTGCGGGACCACCGCATTTGGGCTGGTGTACGCAAATCCAAACGGGCCGGTCGTCGGTTTGCCCATTGCATCCCCCGTGATGACACATGCAATGCGCCCGATGGCTTGTGCCAGGACCAAACCTGGAGCCGCAGCATCCAGCAATTTTGGGAAATACCAGACGCGCCTCCAGGCGATCAATGCTCCCACGATCAGCCCGCCGACGATTGCACCCCAAATCGCCAGTCCACCTTCCCAGATGTAAAGCGCTCGAATGGGATTTGCAGCAAACTTATTTGGCCAGTGATCAAGCACGTGAAATAAGCGCGCCCCAATCAGCCCGCCGATGACGATCCATATGGATATATCGTATATTTCTTCTTTTTTAATACCTTTGCGTTCCGCCTCACTCGCCGTCAGCCAGATACCTACAGTAATGGCAGTAAGGAGAATCAAACTATACCAGCGCACCGCGAAGTGGCCAATTTGAAAAATGATCGGATCAATGGAAACTGTTAACATATATTTTCTATACCTCACGATTTGAATATGTTCCAACCGCAGATTCCCCAGCAAATGATGAGAAGCGCGATCAACAATCCAATGGCAATCAGCAGACCAATCTCCATTCCCCAAAACGGAAAAACGAGCAAACCCACCAACGGGAGGGT
>DATHYR010000334.1:0-55335 GCA_035458985.1 Pseudomonadales bacterium | reverse complement strand
TCTCAACGTTTAAGCTAGCCAAGAACCAAGCCGATATCATGTGCAAGAACAGAACCAGTTGATGTTTTATCAGTGCAGTTAGACGAATTAGAGCGGAAAGCGAGATAGCTGATCCAATCGGGCTGTGAAGATACACTAACTTTTAAGTTGTACTATTGGCTTTGTGCCGTTCTGAGACGCCCATCGGTAGAGGCAACTGTACGATCAGGTTACTCAATAAATCTTGAACGGTCAGTATGAGTATCAGCTAATACAGTTTATGGCCTACCAATTTTATATCCCCGAAACGTATAAAAAATTTCAATCGTCCAGCTCAAGGCGAATGGATGTTAGTTATACAAACAGTAGCTTGAAGTTGTGCAATTGTATGATGCGAGTTAATATAGTACGGTCGTTATCCTTCACCGCCAATACTGCCTTCATGGCGTGAACTTCCTACCAGCATTGAAATGCCAAACCATGACTACAACACCCCTCTCGTTACATTGTCCAACCTGCAAACGCGAAATTTTTTGGACGTCAGATTTTCCTGAGCGCCCCTTCTGTTCTCAGCGCTGTAAACTCATCGATCTTGGCGCATGGTCAAGTGAAGAGCACACCATTCCTGGCGAGACGAGCGTGGAAGCGATCGAAGCCATCATGGATGCCGCCGACCGCGGCGAGATTGACGGTTTTAACTAACCGCAAAAACGCCCCGAAGGGCGTTTTGTCATTTCTCAATACCATGTGATAGCAGTATAAAGGTGAATTCTTCTGCGTAATCCCTTAGTCGCCCGTATCGACCACTATTAGCGAAATGCCCTGCCCCCATGTTCATTCGCATCACTAATAAGTTGTCATCAGTCTTGTGATGACGCATCGACGCTGTCCATTTAGCCGGCTCCCAATAGGTCACACGGGGATCATTGAGACCTCCTGTCACCATCATTGGCGGATAATCACGTGCAATGATATTGTCGTAGGGCGAATAACTCTTAATGAATTCAAAGGCGGCTTTATCCTCGATGGGATTCCCCCACTCGCGCCACTCTGGCGGTGTCAATGGCAACGTCGCATCGAGCATCGTATTTAAGACATCCACGAAAGGCACACCTAATAACACACCACTCCATAACTCTGGCGCTTGAATAACAGCAGCCCCCATCAATTCTCCGCCGGCCGAGCGACCTGAGATACTGATATTTTTTGCTGACGTGTAACCGCTTGCAATTAAACCTCGCGCCACATCAACAAAATCGTTAAATGCGTTTAGGCGTTGGGTTAACTTACCGTCCAAATACCATTGGTAGCCCATTTCATCGCCACCACGGACATGGGCAATGGCATAGATCACACCTCGGTCAACCAACGATAGGCGGGTAGTAGAAAAGCCAGGTCGCATACCTGAGCCGTAGGCACCGTAGCCATATAAATGCAATGGCTCACTGCCATCTAACTTAGCGTCGCGGCGATACATGAGCGAGACAGGGACACTTACGCCATCACGCGCCTCGATCATAATACGCTGCGTTAGGTATTGCGATTTGTCATAACCTGACGGCAAGGCTTTAATTTTACGCGCTTCAAGTCGCTGCTCTTCCACATGGTAGTCATACACCGTATCCGGTGAAATCATCGACTGGTAATTGAGCCGGAGATAGGGTTGGTCAAACTCGTAATTATCAAACAACGAAGCAGTGAATAAACTCTCCGGGAATGTGATATTGCTGGTTTGGCCATCGTATCGGCGCAACTGAATTTGTTCCAGACCACCGACGCTCTGCTTAATCACCATGTAATCGTTAAAGGTCTGTAGACTTTTAAGATAGACATTATCGGAACCAGCCACGACTGTTTGCCAGTTGGCATAGCTTGGCGTTTTACTGTCAACAGCCGCAAGACGAAAATTGACATGCTCATCATTGGCAAGTAACCAGAATTTTCCGTGCGCATGGTCAACGGTGTAGTTAATTGCATGCTCTCGCGAGGCGAGCAACGCCGGCTCTGAAGCCAAATTTGTCATAGGAATGGCGTAATACTCCGAAACATCACCATTACCAGAGCCAACAATTAAAAAGGCGTCATCAGATGTTTTTCCAAAACCCATAAAAAAGGCGTCATCTTGCTCGGCTAAGAGCACTTGGTCCTCACTGACAGGCTGGCCAAGAATATGCCGATTAATACTCGCAATGCGCCACTTAATCGTCTCCAAGGCGCTGTATATAAGCGAACCATCGGCCGCAAACATCACGGATCCACCATTATCACTAATCACATCCGGCAGATATTCACCACGCTGCAGATCTTTTACTTTTACCACGTAGCGTTCATCACCCGACGTATCGAACGCATAAGCAATATAGCGATTGTCCTGGCTGATACTGTAGGACGCGAGAACAAAATACTCATGCCCCTCAGCGAGTGCGACCTCATCCAAAAAGACCGACTCTTCGGCATCAGGCGCCCCCACAGGCTTACGCAAATGGGTTCGGTATTCTGCACCTTCTCGATATTCCCAGCGATATTGGTAACCATTGTTTACCCAAGGCACTGAGGTTTCCGTCTCATCCACGCGCCCTTTGAACTCTTCAAATAACGTGTCTGTCAGAGAGCGATGCTGCGCCAACCAGCGCTGAAAATATTGGTTCTCAGCATTGAGATAATCGAGCACAGGCTGATCATCCGTGTTGGGATAATCTGGATCGCGCAGCCAATGCCATGGATCCTCGACAGTGATGCCGTGATGGGTGAAGGTATGGCTTACCTGTTTAGCGGCAGGGGCATTCTCCATTGTAGGCAACAAGGATGCACTGGGTGTCTTGGTCGCTTCGCGGGTAGCCTCATGAGGCGAACAACCCGCTAGCACAAAGATGAATGCCACACCTAACAGCATGTATTGTTTATATCGCTCTACCATCGCTATCGCCTTTAAATAAAAATTATCGGTATTTTTTGTGTTACGCACCAATACTTTGGTCATCTTGACTGAGCCATTTAAACATCACGAGCGCATCAACTAAACCAAGAGCAGGATGCATGAAAGCCCGTGGCAAACGACCTACCGTATCAAATCCTTGCTGCTGCCATAGCCTCACCGCCCCTTCGTTAGTAGACGCCACAAAATTAAACTGCATCGCCAGATAACCCATCGCGACGGCTTCGACTTGTGCATGCTGACACATGGCGGAGGCAATTCCACGACCCCGGTAGGTCTCGCCAGTCATAAATCCAGCATTACAGACATGGCTTCCAGGACCAGCAGCATTAGTTTTTAAATAATAACTACCCGCGATATCGTGACCGAGTTCACAGACATAGGTTTGACGAGGCTGCTCCATCCAAACATGAAAAGCCTCTTGCTTTGTCATATCGGTCGGGTAAGCATAGGTGTCACCGGCACTGACAACCTGCTCAAATATGGGCCATATGGCATCAAAATCTTCAGCGGTTGCAGGGCGTATTTTCACGACTTAATCCTTGCCGGACATAACGGTAATTTCGACTCCAGCAAAATGTTTAAGTCTTTCAACGTAGCGTTCATCAAACATACTGGCGGGCGTCCAAAAACCGCCCAAACGGCCGGTTTTACACTCATTATTTCGGTGGTCAAACGCTAAACATAGTGCAGCTTGGCCAAGCATTTTAGCCGTGCATCCGTAACCAGGATCTCTGTCACCCGTGACCTTGACAGCAAGAATGTCTCCATTGGCGTGCTGCCCAACAAATCGCATATCAAAGAAACCAGCCAGCTGCTCAGCTGGGGTTGGGCCCTCACCGGGTTTAGGCAGCATGAACTTTTGCAACAGTCTACGCAGTGGCTTAATAGCCACCGCCACCATAAAGGCACCCAAGCCAAACGCGGTCATCAAACTGCGGCGACGTCCCTTACCCCCTCGCCCCATTAACATCCCCTCGCTGTAGCGAAAATTTTCGCCGTAGGCGTTGTCAAGGCAAGCATTTGAACGATGCACAATCCGCTCATTGATCGCGGCCATCACAAAAGGCGCGCACCAGCTTTGGTGCAAGTCATTAAACTCAGACCCTTTGACAGTGCGTTGACGCACTTTAAAAGGATGGTTGTCAGGACATAGCAGATAAGGATTAGCCAGCTGCTTTTTTAGCGCGGGATCAGCCATTGCTTCTTCAACAACGTTTATCAGGCTCGCTATGGTGCCCCCAGAAGCGCCGCCTTTCATTGCTTTGACACCCATAAAAATACGCTCAAGTGGTGACCCAAAACGGGACACAGCCTCCTGCTGGAGCGTTTTAACACCCAAATCGGAAGGCACAGAATCAAATCCACAGCAATTGACGATACGTGCCCCTGACTTCTCCGCCGCTTTTTGGTACCGGTCAATCATTCGTTTAATCCACTGCGTTTCACCGGTTAAGTCGCAATAGTCGGTGCCATGAGCTACGCATGCTTTGATTAATGGCTCACCATAAAAGGCATACGGGCCCACAGTAGAAATGACCACATCGGTTTGCTGACACATCTCGGCTAACTGCGCGTCATTGCCTGCATCCACAATAAGGGTCGGAATATTATCAGCTGCCCCGCCTAGCGATGCCTTGAGAGTCGATAATTTATTTTCAGAGCGTGCCGCCATCGCCCAGCGAAACGCTGGGAACACAGGACACACATCTTCAACGAAATAGCGGACCAGAATCTGGCCAACGAAACTCGTCGCACCAAAAACAATGATATTGTAATTCTTATCAGTCATCAGGATTCTCATTTTTATCTACAGATGATCGATATTAGCCAGATTAGCACGCGATGTAGAGGGGTTTTTTGGGCCAAATATTTGCTTTACGGTCACGCCAATTAAAGGCTAAGTAGGTCTGAATCATCTTTTGCGGCAAACTCAGCCTGAATACGTCTAATTTTGAGTATTATCTGATTGAAAAGCTCGACTAGCTCCGGATCGAATTGCTTACCACGTTGCTCATCGATGAATGCCAACGCATCCTCTTCAGACCATGGTTCCTTGTAAGGACGACGACTGGTGAGTGCATCGTAGACATCCGCCAAGGCAACAATACGGGCAGACATAGGTATATCTTCTCCTTTCAATCCGAAGGGGTAGCCACTACCGTCCCATTTTTCATGATGATAACGCGCTATTTCGGCAGCCATCTTGAACACAGGGGCATGACTGCGAGAAAGAATACTGTAACCAATTTCAGGATGTGCCTTCATTTGGTTCCACTCTTCATCCGTCAAAGCCGCTGGTTTTTTTAAAACTCGATCCGGGACGCCGATCTTGCCTGTATCGTGGAGAGGGGCAGCCTTCTCTATCATATCGCATTGATAAGGTGACCAACCGACCGCTTCAGCAATGGCTTTGGCATAAGCTGACATGCGCCACACATGAAAACCGGTATCAGTATCGTTGTAGTGCCCTGCTTCACTTAGCATACTGATAGCATCAGAATAACTGCGTTCCAAAGATGATGTTTTCAGTAAGCGAATTTGATTATCGACTCTGATTTTGACAATTTCCGGTACAATCGGTTTATGAATATAATCCGCGCCACCATTTTTTAAACCCATTACCTCATCTGCTGTATCTATCTGGCCCGTCACAAAAATAATAGGAATTTGTGCTGTGGCATCATCCGACTTAAGTCGAAAGCAAACTTCAAAGCCACTAATATCTGGCAGTTGAATATCTAAAAGAATCAATGATGGTCTGTGCTTTTGAACGGCCTCCATAGCTTGCTGGCCTGTCTTAGCAAAGACCAGAGGATAATCTGCTTGAAGCACTTGCTGTAACAAAGCAAGGTTTTGCGCTTCATCATCTACGATGAGGATAGGGCCACTCACTATATTCATTGGCTAGTCTCTCTCGATAGTTGCTCTATCAAATCTCTCAAGTGTCTCTCTGCCTGTCTGAATTCGAAATCCAAAATGCTACGTTTAACTTGTGATAAACGATCCCCAAGATGCTCTTCGAGTTGCTCGAGTATTGGCACCAAGACTGCTGGTGAATCTTGATCTAGCATGGCTAAACAACGCGTGAGCAAGGGAGAAATTGTCGCCATATCGAAGTGTTCATCTCCCCTTTCGGAGCTGTTCTTTGAACGATTATCGTTTAACTCTTGCAGAATTTGTTCAAATGTTTTGTCAACAGCGTTATGAAACATAGCCAAGTCTTCGACGCTCGGTGATGAATGATTGATCAACTCTTCCAAAATGTGAGTAGCTTTCACAAGCTTCTCTAAGTTCAATGCCGCTGCCGCGCCTTTAAATTTATGCAGCTGTCGTCGAGCATTAGGAAGGTCCTCGAAATCTAATTCGTTATAAAAATATTGATAATCGTCAACGAATTTTGATAAGTAACCTTCCAATACTTCCCAACTTCCCCAATAAATAATCGCTTTTTCTTTGTTGAATAGCGGTTTGTTTTCTAACGTTAAATCGTCGATCAGAGAAGGAGATGTTGTCACTATCTGGCTACCATTAATGGCACTTAAAATCGCCTGAATAGACTGATCAACATCGAATGGCTTAGCAATAAAGTCTGTCATGCCGGCGTCAAGCGCTGCTTGACGATTACTCTCGAAGGCACCAGCAGTAAGCGCAATCACGGGAAGATGTGCTGTAATCGGATTGTTTCGAATTGCCCGTGTAGCTTCGTATCCATTGATGATCGGCATTTGAATATCCATCAAAATCAGATCAACGTTATCATGATTATTTTGCAACCAGTACAAACCTTCTTTGCCATCATTGGCGGTATCAACTTTTGCGCCACAACGACTAAAAATACGGACAGCAACGTCGCGGTTATATTCATTGTCATCAACGACCAATAATCTCAAACCGCGCAGAGGGAAATTATCGCTACTCACTGTCGGATGCATTGAAGATAAAGAATGCTTCTTGTTCGTAATACCTATGACTGAATCATAGAGAATCGAAGCTGTAATTGGTTTTTCAATAAATGCATCGAAGCAGCTCAAATCTTCATGCGTCGCAATATGCTCCCTAGAGTGAGCAGAAACCAGTAGAATCATCACAGAGTGATCATTAATACCAGAGCTTTCTCTCAAGGAACGAGCCACTTCGATGCCATTCATACCTGGCATATCCCAATCCACGATAAATAAATCAGGCACAGCTTCCTCGTTATCAACGGCCTGTAATAACGCCTCACCAGATGCATGACTTGATGGATGCCAACCTAACGCTTTGCTAATCTTTACCAGAGCATCTCTTGCAACCTCTGAATCGTCGACAATTTGCACATTGATATCTTTGACCTGATGCACAGGCACCAGACAAACCTCATCGCTTTTAGGCAAATATAGCGTGAAAGAAAATGTCGAACCCTTTCCAGGTTGGCTTATAAGCTCCAATTTACTGTCCATTAAGTTCAGTAGTCGTTTACAAATAGCTAAACCTAGCCCAGTACCTCCGAATTTCTTCGAAATGGAATTATCTGCTTGTTCGAAAGCATTAAAAATATGAGCTTGAAGTTCGGTAGGTATACCTATGCCAGTATCTTCAACCGAAAATTTAAGACGTGCTCCATTTTTACTCTCTGCCAACACCTCAACAGACAAAACAACATGACCTTTAGTTGTAAATTTAATAGCATTGCCAACCAAGTTAATAAGCACTTGTTCAATTCTTGGTCCATCACCGAGTAACATAATAGGCAAGTTTTCATCTTGATTAATCACGACCTCTATGGGCTTAGTTCCCACATTACTCGACATAATGACGGCTAAATTATCTAAAATACTGAGCATGTTAAATGGCGAATTATCGAGTGAAAGCTTATTGGCTTCAATTTTTGAAAAATCCAATATGTCATTTAGCAGAGTCAATAAGCTTTTACTTGCACGCTGCACTTTTGCAGCAATTTCACGCACTTCGCTTGTTTGCTCAGGTTTGTTCAACAAATAGGTTAGTCCCATTATAGCGTTCATAGGAGTTCGAATTTCGTGACTCATGTTGGCAAGAAATTCAGATTTTGAATTACTAGCTTGATTGGCAATTTCGATGGCCTGTAGTAATTGCTTTTGAGTATCCTGAAGTTCTCGATTGGCTGTAGCCAACTCTTGAGTTCTGTCTTTAACACGCTCTTCCAAAAGCTCTCTATAGTCTGCGAGTTCTTTTTCCCTCGAAAGTCGTTCTGTGACATCAATAAATGTACAAATTAATTTTTCTTTGCCTGAAATATCAACAAAACTTACATAAATCTCTACTGGAAAAGTACTCCCTGTAGCGGTAATCGCGTTAAATTCAATTTGTTCACCTTTGAGCAGCTGGTTGTTACGCAAACTCAACTGTGATACGTCCCTAAAATCCTCTGGAACAATCTTAACTATATTTACATCGATTAATTCGCCAGCTGCGTAGCCAAACATTTTATTAAGCACATCATTCGTCTGAAAAATTACCCCTTTTTTATCAATAACAGCCAATCCCTGCGGGATACTATTGACAAGATTTCGAGCCAATGACTCATTGTTTTTTAAGACCTGCTCACGCTTTTTCACTTGATCTTGGAGAGAATCCAAGGCATGCGCCAGTTGGCTAAGCTCGTCGTTGAAGACTGAGGGGATGGGTGTATCATAATTGCCACTTGAAATACTGGATGCAGCGGACGTCAACTGCCTCATGGGTTCTAATAGCTTAAAGATAAATAACACGAAGGGCATTAGCAAAAGTATCGCCAGACCCAGCACAACAATTGCCGTACTGACCAAACCGTTAAAGAAATGAGTCATAAACGCACTCGTGGGCTTAGCAATAATAAATGTCAATACAGCTTCAGCGTCCTCGGGGTCATAACCCTTCGAAATCACTTGATAAAAACTACCACCCAACTTGAGAGGTTCATTAATATCGCCTCCAGTCAGTAACCAACGCTCAAACAACTCTGGAAAATCGTTACTAAAGTTTGCTTTGTGACCCAACTGAAAACCAAAAGTTTTGCTTTGTTCCGGATGGAAAATCCAATCACCCTGATAATTAGCAATGTATACCTGCGCTGCCAAAAAACTATTTTCCATCATTGTTTTTGACATTTGCTGGATCAACTTAGTCAGATCAACATTGATGACCAGAATCCCCCGAAAGAGACTCTCTTGGCTGTAGATGGCCTTTGCAACGCGCAATACCGGCTTAAAGGGACGCTCAATTTCCCCATTTTCGACATTTAAATCGATACGAGACAAAAAAACTTCACCAGGTAGTGACGATTTCGCCCCCAAAAAATAATCTCTATCTCCCTTAACTTGCAAATATTCTCTCGGAGTGACTGAAACGACACCATCAACTTGATTGACACGAATTATTTCTTGCCCATCACCATTGTCACCAATCAATCTTATTTGGGAATATTCGGAAGTGTGTGAAATCAGACTGGAAAATTGAGAAATCAGTCCTTTCGTATCACTAACCGTAAGCTCGCCTTCATTCTGATAAGTTTCTAAAAAGGTTGACTCACTAAGCAAGTTGATATCACGCCGAAGCTTGGCAACAAAACCGTTAAGGTAGGTTTCTTGAATGTTAGTAAAGCCTTCCGTGTAATCACCATATTCAATTAATAGCTGAGAGCGATCCCGATCAAAAATGAGATAAATAATTAATGTCGTTGAGAAGAATGCCAAAGCGAAGGTCATCGCAAATATTTTGAAACGGAACGAGCTCAACATAACACCTCACGAAAAGCCCGATGTGGCTTAAAATTGCTTCATATCTCAATAATAAGAATTTTTGACACGTGATGTGTAAAAGATAGGTAACGCATGCCATCAAATAAACAGAGTATGGTTCGCGTTGTTTCATATTATAGATGGGTTATCTAATGGCGAGCAGAGGTTGCTGTAGCAGTAAAAAAGCCGGCTTTCGCCGGCTTTTTTAGTTAACTTCCACCGTTAATTGCGGCGAAACATAGTCATTTGGTAATAATGTAAAGACATAATCACCGTCGGTATCTATGGTAATACTTAGGTTCCCTGGATTAGCCCCTTGAGACAGGGTCAGCTTTTCACCTAACACAACTATCCCGTTGGTACCCGCTCCGACGTTAACCAGAGCCCAATCGGCATCTGCGATCTTGAACTCATAGGTTCCGGCCACAAGAGTCACCGTGGTTGAGTAAATGCCGTCGGCGAAAGTAAACGGATTTGCTGTGCCCCAGTCATTGAGCGCACCGCGCAAATAAATGGTGGTAGGCGCAAACATTTCCTCATTTCTAACTCTAATAACAGGAGCATCAACGTCACTTGCGTCGATGACGAACACATAGTTGCCATCTGTAGCTAACGACAACGTCAAGTTATCCTGTGAATTTTGCAGCAATGTCACAGCATTTATTAACGTGGCCGCTTTATCATCAGGATTAGCTGCCCCGAGGTTTACCGTCGACCAATCGCTCGTCGCCACTTTGAATTCATAATCACCGGCCACCAAACTCAACTCAGCGATATAAACCCCCTGACCTTGATAAATAAATGGTGAAGTATCACCCCAGCCGTTTAATGAACCTCGCAAAAGAGGCATATTAGCGGCAAACGGCGCGGTATTTGTCACCGTTAGCACAGGGGCATTTATATCGTCAGAAGCATTAAGCGTAAACGTATAATCGCTTGCCACGGTCGGAGCTATGGTGAGGTTACCTGGGTTTCCACTCAACTCGAGGATCAACGCTTCACTAAGGACAATAGTTCCTCCAGCCTGTCCTGCACCGATATTGATGGGCCCCCAGTTTGCATCAGCGATTTTAAATTCATAACTTGCCGCATCAAGGAAGGTCGTAGCTGAATAAACACCATTTCCCTGATAGGTAAAGGCCAATGCGTTACTCCAACCATTCATAGCCCCTTTCAAATAGATGGTGGCGTCACCATAAGGTACCGGTGTGGAAATGGTCAGAACAGGGGCGTCGGGGAAGAGCGCATTCACTCTTACAAGGTAATCACCATCACTTGTAATAGTGGTCGATAAATTATCGTTACTGCCTTGCAGTAATGTCACGCCACTATTTAAACCAACCACTGCTGTATCAAAGGACTCTGCCCCCAAATTCACGGTCGACCAGTCAGCCGAGGCCACTTTGAACTGATAATCACCCGCCGCCAGTGTCACTTGCAATTCATAAACACCATCGCCGACATAGGCAAACGCATCACTTTCACTCCAGCCATTCATGTCTCCGCGAAGGAGAATCGTGGTATCGCTGAAAGGTACAGCGTCGCGAAGGGAGATCACAGGTTGTGAGGCATCTCTTGCATCGACACTAATCACATAAGTGCCTGCAGCATCAACGACGAGACTTAAATTGTCCTGTGAGCCCTGCAATAGAGCTACATTGGCCCCCAAAGTTAAGCTAGCAGCAGCACTATCTGCAGCTCCAAGATTAACCGTTGACCAATCCTCACTCGCTACCTTAAAGCCATAAGTACCCGCGTCAAGAGTTACCTCGACGGCATAACGACCTGCCTCGTTGCTAATGAAGGCATTTGTTGCTCCCCAGCCATTCATGTCACCACGAAGAAGAATAACCGTGTCGCCAAAACCAACAACAACGTCTGGTGTTTCTTCGGCATTGGCAGCATCGGCGTTATCGCCAATACCATTTCCATTTGCGTCGAACTGCTCGGTGCTATCGGTGGGGAAAGCGTCGGCATTATCGCCTACGCCATCACCGTCAGTGTCCACTGACTCCTCTTTGTTATAAATGAAAGCATCATTAATATTCAGAACACCATCACCATCAATGTCTTCATCGACCCCGTTGGCAATACCGTCGCTATCATAGTCCTCTGAAGGGAAAACCATAATTAAGATGCGACCATTAAAGCTGGCATCGACAACAAAGTCATAACTACCATCGGCGGGGATCGAAAGTTTAAAATTGGCGCCTTTGGCAGCTGTAGCTTCTTCTAGCGTCAACTCAACATCTGCAACATCACCCGAAAGCGCGCCTAGATCGACTGTAGACCAATCGGCAGTCGCCACTTTGAACTCATAACTACCCGCAGTTAAACTCTGGGTTCTTACATATATACCCTTACCTTGGTAGCTGAATGGCGATGATTCATCCCAGCCATTGAGGCTGCCGCGTAAGAGTATGGTGCTGTCTGCAAATGGTACTTTTTGGACAACGTTCAACACTGGATTAGCAGGATCAAGAGCATCGAGCCTGAAAGTATATGTGTCTGATTCAATAATACTCAGACGCATATTCGCACCTACCGCTGCTAAATTCTCGTCCGTGGCCAGTAACACATCGGCGCTATCAGTACTAATTGCGCCAAAATCAACTGTCGACCAATCGGAAGACGCAATCTTGAATTCGTAGTCTCCAGCCGTTAACGCCACATCGACAGCATATATACCTGAACCTAGATATGAGAAAGGATTCTCTTCAGACCAACCATTCATTCCTCCACGGACATAGACGGTTGTGCTTCCATAAGGCACGACATCGGCTTGCCCTGAGGTGGCATCCGCAGCCAAACCTTCGCCCTGGGCCTCACCTTGCGCTTTAACAAATACAGCCATGGTGTATGCGGGTACAGTAAAGGCGCCATCGGCAAAACTTGCCGTCTTAACTACCGAATCCATAGAGTTTTGTAATACAGGGTGTAAGCTAAATCCAGTAGCGCTGTTTACAGTATGAGTCTGTTCGCTAGACGTGCCATTAATAACTACGACTATGGCATCTACTGAAGAATCTATATCTGTCAATCCCACACCATCATCGATGCTCATGACAATGAGTCCCGGCGTTTGACGAGAGCCAATATTGTGAAAACCGACGCGATCGATAATGTCTTGCGCAGTGGTTAAGCGGAATAAAGCGCTCGACGAGCGTATGGCTAAAAATTCCTTAAATGTCGCTGCTGCGAGGGCAATATCGTCAGGTGTAACGGCTGTTTCACTGTTAGCAATGATGCCTGAAATAGCCTCCCATGCACCGCTGTTATCTTGTGCCAGCGGCAATCCAACATTCCAGTTATTGGATTGCATCGTGTAATCAATACGGTTAAACCAATCACCCGCATCATAGGTATTGCGATCCATCGACTTGGAGCGAATCATGTCACCACCAAGCTGTAGGAAAGGGATACCCTGACCCATAAGACCAGCGCTTGCGGCAATATTTTGAGCCCGTACCCTGTCTGCACGTGACATTTCAGCGGGCAATACAAACTGTAACTTGTCCCAAAGTGTTTCATTATCGTGCTTGGAGACATAGTTAATGATGTCGGCAGGATCCTCAGCATAACCAGCAGACTGGCCATTCCAAGAAATACTGGAACCCGTTGAAACCACATCGTTATAGTCTTTCAAAATATAGTCTTTGAGGGTACCGGCCAAACCCAGCCGCAGGAAATCCATTTGCGCGAGATTGGGCGAAGCTTTAAATAAATCGCCGCCACGAATGGCTTCGCGAATGCGGTCATTAAAACTACCAATCTCCGTACCGCCCAGGTTCAATTGACTGGCTTGGGTAAAGCGAGCGTTGTCGGCTACTTCACCAAAGTTCCAACCTTCGCCATAAAAATAGTTGTCTGAGTCAACCATTTGCACAGCCGTTCGAGCTTCCAGCATTAAATCGCGAGGAATGTGGCCCATGATATCGAAGCGGAAACCGTCAAAGCCATACGCCTCAGTCCATAGTACTAAAGAATCAACCATGAACTTGCCCATCATGCGATTTTCAGGCGCAAGGTTCTCACAGCATGTCGACTGTTCAATACTGCCACTTTCGGTATTCAAGCGGTGATAATATCCTGGAACGATTTTGTCGAATACAGAGTTGTCATTGAAACCTGATGAACTTGTATGGTTATACACCACATCAAGCACGACTCTAAGGCCAATGTCGTGCAGCGCTTTGTTCATGGCACGCATTTCAACAATTCGCGCAACACCATCCGCATTACTCGCATAGCTCCCATCTGGTGCATTGAAATGCTGCGGATCATAACCCCAGTTAAAGGCGTCAAAGCCGCGAAGATAATTGATCAATGCTTGCGCATCCGAACTCGCCGGATCATAGGTAGCAATAGCCTCGGCTAACGTCACCTCTGGCGCAAACTTTCCACAAACGGGGGCTGCGGCGCTGGTGGCCACACACAATCTGCCAACTGTATCGGTCAAGTTGATTTGCGCTGCTGGGTCTTCATTCACCGAGGCAATATCGTTGGCAGGAAGCATATGAAAGTGAGTAAGGCCGACCTCTGCCAAAGCAGCAAGGTGTTTCATACCGTCGGATTCTAATTCAGTAAACGCCATGTATTTACCACGGTTACCGGCAGATACCGTATCGTCCCAAATACTAAAATCACGAATGTGTCCTTCGTAGATAACCGCGTCTTCTGGGTTCTGAATCGTTGGTACTGTATGGTTATCCCAACCCGCGGGTTTGAGGTCTGCATCAGCTAAATTAACAAACTGTGAAAAGCGGCCATTAGTCGACAGACTGACAGAATAGGGATCGGTCGACTCAATGGTTCTCAAATTACTCGTTGAAGCATCAAATACGGTCACTTCATAACGATAGAACTTACGATTTAGGTCGTTGCTACCACTGAAAGACCAAATACCTGTGACGTCGTCGAAGACCATACCATGCTTTGACGACAAAGATTTATCGGCGTTGTAAACCACCAAATTGACATTAGTCGCTGTCGGCGCCCATACCTTTGCGGTAATGCCAGACTCACTATAAATGACGCCAAGAGTAGCTTCATCGGCATCGTTATCCCCTGAGGTATAGAGTGCATCTAACACACCGGGAATCTGAATGCGTGTTGCACCTAGCGGGGCTCCCTCCGCATCGTAAGCCACCGCCATAACTTCGCCACGTAAAGCAGATTTAGCATTGGCGGCATCAATCTCTAACGCATATGCCGTCAAATTATTTAAATGTGGCAACTGATCGTAGATGTTATCAGGCAGCGCAGCGGCAACTCCTCGAATAGAAGTCCCGCCTGTGACACCTGATTCAGCATCAAACTCGAGATCACCTGAGGCAGAGGCATGAACACGAACTTCAGCGGTAGACGCCGGGGTATTCCAGAGTAAATACCCCGTATCTACCCAATGCGCACTGGCACCGGAGACTGACACCCCAAGCGTTAACAAACGATTCGCAAAGGTATCAGAAACACCTGATAACACCCAGTTCATGCGATCGGTGGTGAGGTCCATCTTCTTGTCGGCACCACCCTGCTCTTTGTCATCGCCAAAGTGAATGATGTAGTTACCACATTCGTTGTGATCCTCTTTTAATTCCAGAATCCAATAAGCGCCATAATTTGGATCAATACCGCTGTGTGAAACACCATCAGACCAAGTAACGTTGGCCATTTGTGCATCGGTATAGGCATCACATGCTGTGCTATTCCAGATATGCAACTTCCAGTCGTCATAGCTCGCGTCGGCGCGGTTATAAAAGAGGATGGCTTGATTTGCCCCAGCGGTAACGGCCGGAGGAGGCAATGTTTCATCGACAAAAGGTACGCAGCCATCGTTGTATTCATTAGGTTCTTGACCTGCCGGACAAGAAATGGGAGCAGGTTCAACACAGGCATCACCGGTGGCATTGATGACCAGTGGAGCATTACATGTCAAAAGCTTCTGTCCAGGGGTTGTATCCGTACCCGATACACCGCCACCGCCACACGCCGTTAATAGCAAACTCATAAGTACGAAGGCGTATTTACTCATTATTTTACTTACGCTAAACATAAAGAATTCTCCAAAATCTTTTCAATCACAGCAAAAATGCTGCCTACATGCTGTAGCTCACGCCCAAAAACAACTGCCGTCCAAAAAACTGCAGCGTTCCTGTTTGGGAGGGTTGATTGAAATACGTCTTCGTCGGTTCGTCGGTGAGATTGTTCACTTGAAAGAGTACCTGCAAATTGTCATTCACTTGATAACTTGCTTGGTAATCAATCACAGTTTCCTTATCAAAAAACGCCAACTGTGTTTCTACGGCGACTTGCTCAGAGACAAAAGCACTTCTCTGACGAACGTTCACACGCGTAGAAAAGGCCTCATAGTCATAAAATAAAGTGGCACTTAACACTTCATCCGACAGACCTGGCAGAGTGATATCAACCGTGCCACCACTCAAATCCGTTTGGAAATTAATATTACTTTCGGTATACGAATAGCTTCCACTAAAGCCCAAGCCCGACCACATGCCTGGCAAGTTATCGAAGGTTTTAGTGAAGGCCAACTCAACCCCTTGGATAAAGCCGCCCTCGGTATTATTTATCACGGTATCTAACGATCCATTGATAACATTGACTGGCGGATAGCTGTTTTCATTACCCGGTTCCGTCCCTGGGACGTAAGTGGGCACATCGTAAGCAGGGTCAGCAATAAAGTCGTAGGGATCAATGCGAATATTATTAATAAAGCCCAAAATATCCTTGTAAAACAATGCCGCTACAAAGGCACCATCACCCTCTTCAAAGTAATGTTCAAAGGAGAGATCGTATTGATTTGCGTAAAAAGGGTCTAATAATGGGCTGTTGTTAGACGACGCGCTGAAATATCCATCATCAGAAATATTGACACTTTCATCCGCTTGCAAACGCTTAATGGGTGGCCGGCTCATTACCTTGGCTGCGGCAAAACGCAATTGTGAATTGTCTGTGATCAGGTAATTTAAGTTGAGTGAAGGCAAATAATCTGTGTACGTCTGTCCAAACTCAACAAGGGCATATTCATTATTGATCACGCCTAGATCATCTGAAATCGCGACAGCACCGGCTTGCACATTACCATCGACATCGCGAAGACCGATAGAGCTTTGGTCACTTTTGACAGCACGAACACCAATATTGCCCAGCAAACCTCGACCACCAATTTCGGTATCAATATTCAATTGGACATAAGCAGCAGTCACTTTCTCATCCACTGACCCAGATTGTGTCATTGTCCACGAATCAGCCCACGATTTGACTGGCATGCCCTCACCCGCTGGCAGCCATTGACTAAGTGCCTTGTCCATATCAATAGCGAGATATGAGGGGAAGTAACCAAATTCACCGCTGAAGTTCACCACAGTGGCTAAATCAGAGGTTAATTTAAGCGGTGCCTCTCCAGCGCCGTATGCGCCAAAGTCATTACCAAACTGATAGACCCCTCGTTCATTGGTGTAGTGACGATCAGAGACTCGAGCACCAACTTCCACAGAGGAAAATATCGCGTTATCACTAAATTCAAATCGTATATCAAACTTAGCGGCATCGACTTTATCGGTGTTCAAATAAGGATAGACGCCCCATTTAGCCAGCATCATTTTATTAAGGTCGGTGTAATCTTGGTTGAAGCCGATATCAGGCAAGTTGAGACCATTAAGCTGATAGGCGACAGACACATCAGTCTCTACGACAGGTGCCGAGGCCGAGGCATCCTCAAATAACAACCCCCAACCAACACCATTGACAAAATTACTATCCGCCTCAGAAGAGGAAATATCTGCAGATAATGTCCATTGATCATTAACCCACTCAACAAAAAGGCCATATGACTTAACTTCATCGTAATCAGTATTGTCGTCATTTGTCGTTTGCACGATAACGTTAGTATCACGAGTACGATTGATCGTGCCACCTATCATGGTGTTGTCAGTGGTCAGCACTGGATTGTAGACAGCCCCTTGGAAAAGGTTTTGGAAGCGAAAACCTCGGGCAAAAGCCTCAGTATCAAATTTGGACTGATAATAATCCGCTCTCACGGTTAAATTATCATTAGGTTGCCACTCAAGCACACCCATTAAACCATCGCGGGTTTCTTCACCACCTCGATGCTGTAACTCAAAACCGTATGACAATGCATCAAGCTGTCCATCACCGTTGACATCTCTCGCACCCGCCTCTCTATTTCTGTAAGAAAAGCCTACGAACTGGGTAGCAACAGAAGGCTGATAAAGCCTAGCGAAACCAAGACCCAGCCCTAATGTGTCATCCGCCATTTTTGTTTGATAGGAAACACTAAAACGATGACCAATATCTTGAGCATCATAAACTTCATCAGCGCGATCATTGACCATGCCTCGCGCATTGATAGTCAATCTAGCATCCTCTTCCATAGCCAATGGGCTGGCCGTTTTCAGCTCAACCGTACCGGCGACGCCACCCTCGATAAGCGAGGCTTTAGGAGACTTATAGACCGCCGCCTGACTGATCAACTCGGAAGGATACTGTTCAAACTCGATGTTTCGTTGACCACTGGTCGATACTTGCTCTCTTCCATTAAGGGTCGTAAAGACAAAGCCACCCGCCATACCTCGTATGTTAATTTCACTGGCCTGCCCACCCGTACGAACAGCTGAAACACCTGGTAATCTTGTCAACGCATCTGCCATTGACACATCGGGCAGACTACCCAAGTCGTCCGCAGAAATATTTTCAGTAACGGTGTCGGCAAAGCGTTTCGCATCAATGGCATTAAGAACTGACTGCCTAAAACCTGTGACAACGACCTCTTCTACTACCGACGCTGGCGCTGAAGCTTCAGGCGAACTCTGTGCATGGGTTACTGTGCTCGCAGAAAAGGCACTACCTATCGCAATAGCCAGCAACGTTTTCCTACCAAAAGAAAGAGAGACCAATCCCGGAAAAGCGGATGAAATATCCATTGTGCGTTCCTTTATGATTTTTATGAACGCATCAATAATATGGTCGAGGTCAAGACTTAAACAAATTTATGCATACGTATTCAAAGAAGGATTTAAAAAAGGGATGGAATAAAAAAGCCGGCTTTAGCCGGCTTTTTAAATCACCATCAAACTTACGATACTTTCGCGTAGATCGGTGCAGGACGCGCTATCCGTTGTGTACCTAAATAAATTTGCAAACAATCTAGATCGATATCGCTTTTACATTTGGCTAGAAATTTATCGAGCGCTTCAAAAAGGGCTTCTTTATTCCAACCCTTAAAGGGAGGGGCTTGAACATACAATAAACGTTCATCGCAGCGCTCTTCACCCGCAAAAGACCGAATTTCGGTAAACACCACTTTGAGCGCTTTAAATTTTTCTTGGTTCAACCCACCATCCAGGGCGTCTGCATCAACCAATCCTTCTGCCTCTTCACCTAGCAAGGCGACATTAAAAAAAGGATTTGCTGCATACTTGTTCATCATATTCATGTTGCCAACTCCGTAGCATTTTGACCCATGGACATTTTGTACCATGAGTCCTTCCTTAAAAACTGTCTACTGGTTCACAGTTTGGATGATTTTTTAAAAATTTCCCAATGTCATGTTGAAAAAAAACCTGCACAGCAATACCCCCATCTTTTAGTCAGTGCAGCTAGCTACACATATGGCCTGCAAAGCATTAACATACTTGCATTTTTTAGCTGGAGCAGTGTCATGGCAATTAAAATTGGCATTAATGGGTTTGGTAGGATTGGCCGCCTCGTCTTGCGGGCAGCCTTTGACTGGCCAGACATGGAGTTCATCCTCATTAACGATCCCGCTGGCGATGCACATACCTTGGGCCATCTCTTGGAATTTGATTCGGTTCACGGTCGCTGGCACCATCCTGTGACATCGCAAAATAATGGCCTAGTCATCAATGGTCATCACCTCACCTGCAGTCGCGCATCAAGCATTGATGACGTCGATTGGTCTGCCTGTGACATTGTGATTGAATGCTCAGGCGTGATGCGTAAAAAAGCACTTCTTGAAAAATACCTGGCGCAAGGGGTGAAGCGTGTTTTAGTCAGTGCGCCGGTTGCGGAAGAAGGCGTACTTAATCTAGTGATGGGTATTAATCACCACCTGTTTGATCCTGAACAACATCGACTGGTCACCGCGGCTTCTTGCACGACTAATTGTTTAGCCCCTGTCGTAAAAGTCATCCATGAGACCTTCGGTATCGTGCATGGGTCAATGACAACCATTCACGATATCACCAATACACAAACCATTTTGGACGCGCCCCACAAGGACCTACGTCGAGCACGCGCTTGTGGCATGAGCTTAATTCCAACCACGACAGGATCAGCCAAAGCCATTACCCAGATTTTTCCTGAATTAGAGGGTCGCCTGAATGGTCATGCGGTGCGTGTGCCACTTGCCAACGCCTCACTCACTGACTGCGTATTTGAGCTATCTCGCCCAGTGACGCCTGAAGACGTCAACCAAGCTTTAGCTCATGCCGCTCAACATGATTTAAATGGCATTTTAGGATACGAAGAGCGTCCTTTAGTTTCCATAGATTATCGCACTGATCCACGCTCTTGCGTCGTTGATGCCTTGTCGACCATGGTGATCAATGCCACCCAATTGAAACTTTATTTGTGGTACGACAATGAATGGGGCTATGCCAACCGCACCGCAGAATTGGCGCAATTGATAGGTCACGCGTGATTTCTCGCTGGCATCATCTTTCGAATGATATTCGGCAATACCTGATTATTACAGCGAACTATTGGGTATTTACCCTTTCAGATGGTGCGCTTCGTATGTTGGTGGTGTTGTATTTCTATGGGTTAGGCTATGACCCGCTCACTATTGCTACCCTGTTTTTGTTCTACGAAGCCTTTGGCATCGTGACCAATCTTTTCGGGGGCTGGCTGGGGGCGGCACTGGGTTTAAACCGCACCATGCATATTGGCACAGGCCTCCAGTTATTTGCTCTAGGGCTTTTATTACTGCCATCACATTTTCTTAGCATACCGCTGGTCATGGCTTCCCAAGGCCTTTCAGGTATTGCGAAAGATCTAAATAAAATGAGCGCCAAAAGCGCCATTAAACGCTTGGTTGCTGAAGACCAGCAAAACACGCTGTTCCGTTGGGTAGCGCTGCTCACGGGTTCAAAAAATGCCCTCAAAGGGCTAGGTTTTTTTCTCGGTGGCGCCTTATTAAGTAGTCTGGGATTCCACAAAGCTATTGTCTGCTTCTGCATTGCGCTCGGTGCTATGTGGTCAGTGTCTCTGTTCTCCGTCCAAGCCAATCTGGGTAGAACTAAGCGCACGCCTAAATTTCATGAGATGTTTTCTATGTCTCGTGCCGTTAATACTTTATCAGCCGCGAGACTTTTCCTGTTCGCCTCACGTGATCTCTGGTTTGTCGTAGCGCTCCCTGTTTGGTTATCAAGTGAGTATGGCTGGGATTTTTGGCGAGTTGGCGGAGTGATGGCTGGCTGGGTGATCGGTTACGGGATGATACAGGCCATAACACCACGATTCGTTGATGCGAGAGCTTCTCGGGCGGCAGTGTCTCGCTGGGGCATTGCTTTAACGACTATGCCACTGATACTCGCCGTCTTATTTTTTTATGGCGGTTTAACTGCTCCTCTTTTGGTTCTTTTACTCGCCGGTTATGCCACATTATTTGCGATTAACTCATCGCTCCACAGCTATTTGATCGTCGCTGAAGCCAAATATGACGGCGCCTCTTTAGACGTAGGTTTTTACTACATGTCAAATGCCCTCGGCAGGCTCATTGGCACCCTACTTTCAGGTGCCATTTACCAATGGGCAGGGTTAGGTTGGTGTCTCATGGTCTCTGCGGTAGCAGTGGCCATAAGTAGTCTCATTGCACGACGATTATAAGCGCATCGATGCGTCAGCTTCCCACTGCTTCAATTCGATAGCAGGGCTCATACGCGGCCCCCGCTAGCTTCATCCTACCATCACGAGCAAATGCCCCTAGCAGTTCATCCATAGCCGACATTAACGCTTGATCGCCGTGCAGAACATAAGGACCATGCTCTTCAATAGCTCTAATACCTTCTTCTTTGACATTACCTGCAACAATGCCAGAAAAAGCACGCCGTAAGTCACAGGCCAATTCTGCCATGGGCCGTTTGGGATCTAACTGTAACGTGGCCATATTTTTATGGGTTGGAATAAATGGCTCTTGAAAAGGAGTATCAATGAAGAGTTTCCAGTTAAAACTGAAAGCATCGTGAGTCTCACGTCTGAAATCGGTGACTTGTTCCATACAAGAGGCCATATGCCTCGCGACGGTTTCAGCATCGTCGACAATGATGCGGTAATAGGCACAAGCATCCAGCCCAAGCGTTTTTTTCAAAAATGCATCCAATTGCTCAAAGTAACCCCGACAAGATTCAGGCCCAGTAAAAATGAGTGGCAAAGGGATACGCTGATTATCTGGATGACTGAGAATACCCAAGATATATAAGATTTCTTCCATCGTGCCAACGCCACCCGGAAACACAATAATCCCGTGAGCCATCCTGACAAAGGCTTCCAATCGTTTCTCAATATCGGGCATGATGACCAAGCCGTTCACCATAGGATTGGGTGGCTCTGCTGCGATAATGCCTGGCTCTGAAATTCCTAAGTAGCGCGCATTTGCACGACGCTGCTTACCACTACTGACCGCCGCGCCCTTCATCGGGCCTTTCATTGCGCCCGGACCACAACCGGTACACACATCAAGCCCGCGCAACCCCATTTCATAACCGACTTGTTTAGTGTACTCGTACTCCTCACGGGGAATAGAATGACCGCCCCAGCAGACCACTAAATTCGGTCTAGGGACATCGGTCAGTACCTGGGCATGTCGCAAACGGCTAAACACCAAATCGGTCGTGGTCTGACCCGGAATGCAGGGAGGCAACTCACTGCTGTAGAGTAAATCTCGCACAACCGCGACGAGGTGTTCTTTGATCCCCTGAATAAGCACACCATCAACAAAGGCTGATTCGGGTGCATTGATCAGCTCGATCCGAATTCCACGCTCCTGACGAACAACGTTGATGTCAAAATCATGGAATTCTGCCAGCAACTCCTTGCTGTTATCGGTTTCACCACCACAGTTAAGTACAGCAAGGGCACAATTTCTAAAAAGACGATGCAAACCGGAATTGCTCACATCGAGCAGCCTCTCCACCTCGCTTCGCGAAAGCAGATTAAGACTGCCTATGGGTGAAAAAGAGGTGCTTACACGATCACTTCGAGTCATTGTAAATCTCCAAGATTTACTCTAAGCGTAGCCTGTCTTTATGAAACCGAGGTGACAATTTTGCTGGGGTAATGGTGCGGTCATCCCTTGGAATCATCGGGGACACCAAGCTTCTCTCAGCACTGGTGGTACGAATATTTTGGCAATACCCCTGCCCTGGCTCAAAGTCTAGCACCTGAGGAAAACTCTCGATAACCGCTGAAGGATCAAGGTCTGGCAAGATATGATCAATGACGAGCGTGACTCTCGGCGCCATCTGTGGCGCAGCAATACGACCTCGCTGACCCCAGCCCACCAGATAGTCATCGCAGCTAGGATTGTCGGTTTGCGGTCTATCAAGAAAAGCCACAATCCTGTCAGTACCATAAAGATAGGCCATCATCGCTTCTTCAAAGAGCATCGCTACATCTTCGCGAATAGTCGCGTAATTATAATCATCGTTGGCACCGTCAGGGTCCATGGCAGTCCCCAAATCAGCGGCAGTCAAGGCCAGAATATCTTGACTGGCATCTACGCCCTGAAACAAGACTTCGCCCACCTCGAACATCAATGACGATGACAGTGGGTATTGACGCTCTAATTTGTACGAGGCCCAACGTGAAATAATGTCTTGCGCGGCAAGATCTGGCTTTTTGTTCACATCCAAGTTATTCCAAAAACGCGGTGGAAAAACATCATTTGCATGAGCGAGTTCATGCAAAATCAGCTGCGCATTCGTTAACACAATATCGTCCAGTGTTCGCTCTTCCTCACCACTTAATGGGTAGGTATCCCAGGCAAATTGATTTCCTAGCATGTAGTCCCAAATCGATAAAAACTTCAAACTACTTCCGAATCCAGCGCGGTAATCGGGATCAGTAAGGATGGTCGCCTTTTCATCATTGGTAAGCCAAAGATCAGCTGGATCTAAATAAATGGCATTGGTTAACCGCCAATAATAGGAAGGTCGAATGTCATACGACACAACCACACCACTTACCGCACCAAATAGTTGAATGATCTCATCGGGCAATCGAGTCAGTAATGCTTCAAATCTAGCACCCATCCAGTCGTGACTGACGGCCAAGCGTTGCATAATCGACTCTCGAGTGACGTCTCCACCGGCGCCAATCAAGGGTAACGTAGCAAGCGAGCAGGCATCAGAGCGAGTTTCAGCCAGCACACAGGGTGGCAACACTGAGGCATAAGGCGACGCGGAACGATAGGCCGATACCGCGTAGTTAGGAGATGGCGGGGCTGGCGAACCCGCATCAGGCGTAGCAGGAGTAGATGAGGAGGAACCGCCACCGCCACCACACGCGCTCAACAAAGCAATCAACACAACTGACATTATCGATTTCATAATTTCGGCACACCCGAGGCTAAATAATCTCGGCAAGAACAGCGTCTCATATTTTCGTTGTCTCGCCACTCACTGTCGTTTTCTGTACGACACTGCATTTTAATATTGATACAGTGGCTTCCGCGCGCCATGCGATCACTTGAAGCCGCCTAGACGAAGGCGCCATGGCTTCACAGCCGGATAAACCGCCAGCACTTACCACCATTAAGAGATACGCCTGTCGTATCATTATTGTTCACTTTCCAATAACGCCAACATGGCACTGACCACCTTGTCGACATGGGCCGGCTTTGCCCATGCATGATGATGATTGACAGCATTATGAGGCAATGACAATTGAGTGCGCGAATGTTTCGCCGATGGTAAATACGACTCGGTTTTACAGGCGACATACGTGGGTGTGATCTGATCGCCGTCGATATCTACCGCTAAAAACTGCCCCTTAAATGACGCTAAGGGTTGCGTATAATGCGCATCGTACTGTCCACGAAGCGCCCATCGGCACCAGTCACGCATGAGTTGACGGGATTCACGCCCTGCAAAACCGATTCGATGACCAGGAAAGTACCCAAGTAAGGGTGTTAGAACGTTGATCATTGCCGCTAACAGCAGAATTTTAGTACGCAGCCACCCGCGATAGAAACGCCAATATGGCATACCGTGAGCCACGACAAGCACGCGCTTAGGCTCACTCATAACCGCCGCCAATAACATGGCCAAATGACCACCTAAACTATGCCCACCAACGATTACTTGTCTATCTGGAAAGTTAGCCATAATTGCCGCAAGACTTCTTCGTGCGTCGTCTAACAAGTCATCTATGCCAAAATCACAGTGTCTTCCTGGAATGGACGTCGATTCGCCATGACCACGCAATTCCATGACGCTTACAGCCACGTTGTTATCTATTAAGGCTTGCGCCATATGACGGTAAAACCTAGCCGGGGTTCCCAAGGCTGGAATCCAAAAAATGTGCAGGCAAGCACCGTTTACATCGAAGTGCTGCAGTAAGGGCGGGACATCGTGGGACATAGGCTCATCACAGAAAAAAGTATAAAAGGCAGTCTATGAAGTTAATTACAGTTCGTCGCTGTTATTTATAGCCATCAAGTGGTGAAAATGAGGATATATGCTAATCTTTCTGCATATATCAGGGAGAGTTTAAATGACATCAAGACGACAGGTTTTGAAGGCCGGAGCCGCCGCTATTGGTTCTCTCTCTTTTCCCTACATCGCCACGGCCTACAATCGACGCCCTACCCTTCGCGTGCTAGGTACGCACGTTACATTACAAGAAACCCTTCGTCTTGAGGCTGAGCGAGCCCTAGATATCAATCTGGAATTTTATCCCGGTGGCAGTGCCGAAGTTTTATTGAAAGCGGCCACCAATCCAAATAGTTTCGATATCTATGAACAGTGGTCAAATTCCCTGCGCGTACTGTGGGACGCTAACTCTATCAAAGGGGTTGATATAACTAAGATTTATCAATGGAATAACATTAACAGTCTTACCAAAACGGGTAAGATTTCTGAGCAAGCCAAGTATGGCTATGGCGATGCCCCCTATAAGCTATTGTATGTTCAAGCCGATGGCACGCTTGGACCACAAGCAACTGAACAGATCAGTTTTTTACCCTACGTGCATAACACCGATTCCTTCGGCTACAACACACGCTATATACCCGAGGGTAAGGCCTATGAAACGGAGAGTTGGGGGTGGTTATTTGATGAGACCTATCGAGGAAAGGTGGCGATTGTCAATGAACCCACCATCGGCTTATTCGATCTTGCCTTGGCGGCCCAAGCGAGAAACCTCATCGAGTTCAAAGATATTGGGAACATGAGTCGTGCAGAGCTCGATAACCTCTTCTCCATTGTCGATCGCTTGCAACGAAAACGTCATTTTAGAGGGGTTTGGAGTTCGGTGCCGCGCTCCGTTGAGCTAATGGCGAACAACGAGGTAGTTATTCAAAGCATGTTTTCCCCCGGCGTTGCAACGCTAAGAGGCATGGGCGTACCCTGTCGCTACGCCGCGCCCAAAGAAGGGTATCGCGCCTGGCATGGTGTTATGTGCCTGTCACGCACGGTTGACAGTGAGCGCGAAGAACTCGCCTATAAATTTATGAATTGGTGGCTCTCAGGTTGGCCCGGGGCCTACATCGCGAGGCAAGGTTACTACATTTCTAACCCGCAAATTTCCAAACCCTTCATGAGTCAAGCCGAATGGGATTTTTGGTATGAGGGCAAACCCGCCGCTGAGCAATTGCTCGGTACGGATGGTAATGTGGCCGTTCACGAAGGAGAAGAAAGATCAGGGGGCAGCTATATCAAGCGGTTTGAAAACATTGCTGTGTGGAATACGGTCATGCCCAACTATGAATATTCACTCACCAAATGGAATGAGTTCTTGTTTAGCTAGCCTATGATCAAACTACTCATTAAATGGCTAGCGCTTCGGCCTCGCATCTATCTTAACCTCTTCCTCATAGCCTTAACGGCTATGTGTATTTTGGGAATGAGTTTTTATGGCCTGTCTTCGGCCAAACAAGAACTGGAGCAACACGCCAGGTTCACATCTAGGATCATGACCGACTCACAGATCAGCGACTCGATCTATCAACTCCACCTGGAAGCGATGAATTTCACCTACAACGGCAATCTTTCAGCCGCCGAAAAAGTGGATTTTTACTACGAAAATATTCGTAAAAAGCTGTATAACTCTGATGCTTCGATTACCAATACTGAGGATACTATTCGCAGTCTAGATGCGTACTATCGAGGTTTTAATCAATTGCGTTCGTTGCGTGAAAAACGCCGCCGCTCAACCACAATTCTCTTACCCGAACTAGAACTTCAAATTGAGATTGCCCTTGAGAGGCTGATTGACTCTCTTTACCAATCTAGGCGCAACGCTGCATTAGAAGCCTCAGAAGCACTCGTCATGTTCATGCAGTCGACAGGCCAAGGAAATAACTACTTTAGAAAACTCGAGTATTCCTCGCTGACCAACGCAAGAAAGATGCAACGAGAAGCGTTTCAGCAACTTGAGGACCTCGGTAGCGGTATCCAAGATAAAGATATCCTTTTGCAGATAGACGACATCAAGAATCTGCTTCATCACCACAAAAGCACGTTTAACATTTCTGTTGAAGAAACCCGTGGCTTTTTGTACCTCGTGAATGTGATTTTGGCGGCTGAAGCTAATGAAATCCTCTATCAAGCTGAACAACGCGAAAACCAAATTGCCGAAAATATTAACCAACAGCGGCTAGACATCGATCAACGACTCTCTGGACTTGTCTCCTGGGTACTTGTGATTAGCCTGCTGGCTCTGATCGTACAAGTCATTTTTTCTTACTTTATTACGGTGACGATCACGACACCTATTTCCACCATCACGCGTGTTTTTAATGAGCTTTCCGAGGGCTCGGGGAAAAGTAATATTCCAGCCTATCCGCAAAATGATGAAATTGGCGATCTCACTAAAGCCGCGCGCACGTTCAAACAGAAAAATGTCGAAAATCGTAAAGTACTCAACGATTACAAAGAGCTTAGCGAGCAATTGGAGCGCCGTATTCTAGAGCGCACCCAAGAACTCAATGCGATGAACAAAGAGCTCGAGTTTTCCAAAGAAAAAGCCGAAGAGATGGTGCAAATTCGCAGCGATTTCATCGCCAACGTCTCACATGAAATTCGCACCCCGATCAATGCCGTGCTGGGTATGACCTATCTTATGCGCCATACTGAGCTTTCAGAACAGCAGGCTGAGTATTTGGAAAGTATCAATTTAAGCTCCAAAAAGCTGCTTGCCATTATCAACGATATTCTCGACTTCTCTAAAATAGAAGCGGGTAAATTGACCATCGAAACGACCAAGCTCGATTTATTCCAAGTGGTCACCGACTGCGTGTCGATGCTACAAGCACAAGCACATAGCAAAAATATTGAGATATATACTCACTTTGACAGTTATGTTAGCCGTTACTACCACGGTGACCCACTTCGCTTGGGCCAGGTCATCACAAACCTCCTCAATAATGCGGTGAAGTTCACCGAAAAAGGTCATGTCGGCATTACTGTTGAGGCAATAAACATACAGCGCCTTCGAATTAAGATTCATGACTCCGGTATCGGCATGAATGAAGAAGAACAACAACGACTCTTCCGCGCGTTCAGTCAAGCTGATGCCAGTACGACGCGTCGTTTCGGCGGAACCGGTTTAGGTCTTGTCATCAGTAAACAAATTGTAGAAGCGATGCACGGCACAATCAGTGTGCACAGCGAGAAAGGCATTGGCACGACCTTTACCATCGAATTAGATATGAAGCGGGTCAAAGACGAACACGATACCAAAAATCTCAAAGGTAAACGTGCGCTACTTATCGAAAAAGACGAGTTTTCACGCAACGCCTTCAACCACTCGCTACAGCACATAGGATTAGAGGTGATTAGCTACGAATCCTACATGAGAGAACAGATCAGTGAGATCGATGTCATTTTGTACGCGGTTGAAAAGAGAGAACGCAGCGCTTTGGACGCCGAAATGGTGACACAGCTCGCGGTGGCCTACCCTAAAACCCCCATATGTCTGATTTACCCTATGGGGAAAACCCCTGAAGCCAGCGGCCCAACAAGACAAAACACTTACTTACAAAAACCGATTAACCCTATCCGAATGGAAAAAGTCCTGTCACGGATGCTCAATGAGGAAGTTAAAGAGACTAAAGATGGCAGTCTTGAGGAACTTCGCCACGAAATGGCGACTCGCGCCGGCACCAAAGTCATTGTTGCAGACGATAATTTATTTAATCGACAGGTCGTCTCAGGATTATTGCAAAAGGCACATTTTGAAGTAGGTGAAGCCATCGATGGCGAAGACTTGATTGCGAAAGTCGCTCAAGCGGCAGAGCTACACGTACCTTACGAGCTTGTCTTTGTCGATTATCATATGCCCAAAATGAATGGTCTTGACGCGTGCAAGGCATTACGAAATCAGTATCCCAACCTCTCGATCGTGGTATTGAGTGGTGACACCGAGGACACCACAAAACAAAAATTCTTTTCGGCTGGCGCGAATTCCATTTTAGCGAAACCGATTGAAGTGAAAGACTTTTATGAAATTGTCTTGAGTTACATTGAACCAAAGCATGCCCTGCAAGACATTCAAAGCGATGATTTAAGCCAATACATTCCCAAACTGCTTACTATCGACACAAAGGCAGGGCTTCGACACAGCGGAGGCGACAGCAGCCTTTACCTATCACTCCTGAAAAGTTTTATTCAAAAATACCAAGATGGTGCCGAGAGTTTTACCGAGCTTTTCAATACTGAGCAACACGAGACCCTTGCGATCGCCATGCACAGCTTAAAAGGTATTGCAGCCAGCATTGGTGCGAAGAACCTCGCTGACAGTGCGCAGGTGATGTACGAGTCCCCTGATAGAGAACATCTTGAAGACGTGCAACATCTATTAATTCAAGTGTTGGCGGAACTGAGTAGCATACAAATCGAGCATGCCGCCGAACAACAGATCGTCGAGTTCAATGAGCAGGAGTTTAATGACAACTTGGTCAAACTTTTAAGCGCAGTGAAGAGACGACGACCAAAACAAATCAACCCTATTTTAAGTTATATTAAATCGGTGAAATTACCGCCTGAAACGAACACCATCGTCGAACACATGTGCGACATGATTGAGCGTTTTGAATACACAGATGCCGTTAAGATTTTGGAGAATCTACTGAATGACTGATGTTACGGCCAGCACAGGTACGATATTGTTGGTAGACGATATTGAGGAAAATATTAGAACTGTCCTCGGTATTCTGAACACCTACGACATTATTCCTTGTACCTCCGGCATGGAAGCCTTAGAAATTTTAAGCGAAGAACACATCGATCTGATTTTACTAGACATCATGATGCCAGAAATGAATGGCTATCAGGTGTGTGAAAAAGTTCGTGCAAATGCCGAGTGGCGTGAAATCCCCATCATTTTTCTCACAGCCAGACAAGACGAGGACAGCATTGAAAAAGCTTACGATGTGGGAGCACATGATTATGTCACCAAACCCTTTCTCCCAAGGGAACTCAAGGCGCGCGTGGAATTTCAGCTCAAATTTCACTTCACGTTAAAGAAGCTAGAGTATATGGCCTCGCATGATCAGATGACGGGTATCTATAATCGTCGCCGCTTCTTCGAAATTGCGAAGTCACTGTTTACGACCTCACCCGTGGATAGCTTCTATGCGATCATGTTAGACATTGATCACTTCAAACGCATTAATGACAAATATGGCCATGCTGTAGGTGACGTTGCGCTTAAGGAAGTAACCGCGGCAATTGCATCGGTTCTTCCCGATGACGCCTGTTTCGCTCGCCTCGGTGGTGAAGAGTTTGCCATTGTGTTGGAACAAAGTAATAGTCGAGAAATTAATGAACTGGCTGAAAAGATTCGTCAAAAAGTAGAACAAACACCCATCATTACCGACAGCACCAGTTTTAATTGCAGTATCAGCATGGGGGTTTGTCAGAACGATGCAGGGTATAAAAATATTGACGAATTGTTGCATGCCGCTGATCAAGCGTTGTATGAGGCCAAGGATAGCGGCCGGAACCGCTCAATCTTCCGCGGTTCCAGCACTGGCCATATGCCTACATAAGTGCTGCAAATGCCTCTCTACTTAGGTTGCGAGGCTCACCGTGGGTAACTACAACATCATCTTCAATACGGATACCACCGAAGGGTCGCAAGTTCTCCACTGTTTGCCAGTTGATTTTATCTGCATTGTCACTCGCTCGTAGTTTGTTTAACAAACTCTCGATAAAGTAAATCCCTGGCTCAATTGTCAGCACCTGCCCTGCTTCGATTCTACGGGTCGTACGGAGGGCTGGGTATTGGGTCGGTGGTGGTGTACGACCACCCTCATAAGCCGTTTGCTGACCTCCAATATCATGCACTTGTAAGCCCAAGAAATGGCCCAATCCATGCGGGAAAAAGGTCTCACTTAAGCCGAGATCAAAAGCAGCTTGTGGATCACAGTTGAACACACCATGATCAACTAAAATACGGCATATACCTTGATGGGTTGCACGATGCAGCTCCAAGTAAGCGGTACCATCACGCACCATCGATACGATCTCTAATTGCAAACGATCAAGCGCATCAATCAGGTCGGCAAATGCACCCTCTTGCGCGGCATAGGTACGGGTAATATCTGAACAATAACCCCGATAGGTGGCACCCGCATCAATCAAAAAGCTACGACGGGGAGAGTCGATGTCGTGCTCACGTCTTGAATAGTGCAACACCGCACCATGCTCGTTAATACTAATCAGGTTGTCATAGGGAAGAACGTCTTCACTCTGACCAGCCGCTTTACAGTAGGCCATATGAATACCAAATTCGCTTTCACCATCACGAAACGCTTGGTTTGCCGCAAGGTGAGCACGCGCTGCAATGCGGTTGGCCTCAGCCATACACTCCACTTCAAAGGGAGATTTGACAGCTCTGTGCCAATGCAGCCTATTCAGTAAGGGCTCTGGATTCACCTCGCCGATTGGCCAGTTGGTATGCTTGTCGGACAACTCACCGATGGTAGCCACTCTACCCTCACACGCAATGACTTCAGCCATTTGACTGAGATCAGTAATGACCTGAACGTCGAAATGTGCCGTCCATATATCCTCCCCTATGGGCGGATAGCTATGCCAGTAGTCGTCAGGCAGGTAGATAAATGCGTGGGGTTTGTGCCCTGGTCGATAGACAATCCAACTTTGTGCATAAGCCTCCGTCGCCGGCAATAATGCATTGAAATGAGGATTAATTTTGAAGGAGTAATGCCTGTCATCAAGAAAAGCCACTGCCGTATGCCCGGAGTAAACTTGGAGAGCATCGAAGTGCGTTTCGGCTAAAATCGCATCATAGCGCTGACGCAGGTGATCAAAATGGTCGTGGAACAGACTGGCTAAGTTTGGCATACATGACTCACTGAGTTGTGATACAAATCAACTCAGAAGATAGCAGATCAACTACACTGTCCATAGAGTCCTCTTTTGTCTTTTTGGATGACAGGTTGTGTATGAATATTGTTTTATTTATCTGCGGCATCGCCCTGTTTTTGCTAGGAATAGATCAGCTCGAACAAGGACTGGGACGACTCGGGGATAGAACGTTAAAACGTGTATTGGGTAACTATACCCGCACCCCTTTACAAGGTATTGGTTTTGGCATGGGCGCCACCGTGATGGTACAGAGCTCATCCATTGTCAGCCTGATCACGCTGGCCTTTGTGAGCGCAGGCGTGCTGCAACTTTACAATGCCATTGGCATCATCCTGGGCGCTAATCTTGGCACGACCTTCACTGGATGGATCGTCGCGACCATTGGTTTCAAGCTAGACCTAAGCGAGGTCTATTTACCCCTACTGGGGCTTGGGGCTAGCGGCCTACTCTGGGCAACACAAAACAGTCGTCTGCAAGCATTTGGCCGCTTCATTTATGGTTTAGGTCTGTTGATCATGGGCATGATACTGATGAAAGATAGCATCAGTTTTGTGACCGAGATGATCGATATCAAAGTATTAAAAAACCTACCTCTTTGGGTATTTTTTATCGCAGGCGCCCTGCTCAGCGCCGTAATTCAGGCTAGCTCTGCCGCGATGATGATGGCACTCACCGCTCTTCATGGCGGCATCATCGATTTGCAAAGTGCCGCAGCTTTTGCGGTTGGCGCCGACCTTGGAACAACAAGCACGGTGATTATCGGCTCGTTGAAGGGGGCAAGAATCAAACGTCGCGTCTCGGCGATTCATTTCATCTTTAACGTGGTCACCGACATCATTGCCATGCTGTTGCTACCATGGCTGTTATTTTTCATCACAGATGTGATCGGTATCCAGGACCCATTGTTTGCGCTTGTCGCCTTCCACAGTGCCTTTAACGTTGTCGGTATTGCCCTTTTCTTGCCCTGGATAAAAACGTTTCAACATCTCATCGAAAGACTCATTCCTATCGACGAGGAAGGACAGCGGTTAGTCGATAATGTCGACCCAGCCCTCGGCGATGTCGCCTTACACGCCCTAGAACAAGATGTGGCCATAGCCATACAGCACGCCGCTTACCTTAACCTTGGTCGGCTGCCGGAAGTTATTCTGGACCGCACAGACCCCACGCTGCGAGATCAATTGACGCATTGGGACGTGGATTATCAATATCAGCGACTGCAACATAATGAAAATGTGTTAAGCGATTACGCGCTCGATTTACAACGCGCTTTAGGAGAGGTCGATACAACGAGGATAAAACAACTGCTAGTGTGCTTGCGTGACTCAAGTTATGCAGCTAAGGCCTTCAAGGATGTGCAAATAGACTTAGATCTGCTGTTTGATAACCAACCTAACAACTTCCTAATGACGCTGTTAAAACAGACAGTTCTTTTCAACAGCGAGCTATTACATGTTATTCATACCGACAGTCAAAAGACAACAGAACAGCTGCGCGACCTAAGCATCGCCCTGAAAGAAAACCATGGCACATTTGACCAGCAGGTATACGCTATGATCGACCAACGGCAGCTCAATCGAGAAGACGCATCGCGAGCGCTTAATCTCAATAGACAAATCCTATTAGCAGGACACTCCTTGCTCAATGCGGCCAAACACTATTGTTTGAGCGCCCCAGTGGCAAGGACATTGTCGGAAATTCTCAATTTGGAGCAGTAGCTACGGCACCTTCGCGACGAGGATCGGCAGCACCTAAGAAGGTATTACCTTCAATGGCAATGGCATGAACACCACTGTTCATATCGCGCACCTGCACTTGATGACCTTTTTTGCGCAGCGCTTCTACCATCTCGTCACTCACCTTACCTTGTTCCAACATCAATGCATTACCGTTGGTGTGACTGACATTGGCGAGGTCAACAGCCGCTTGAATATCCAAACCTAAATCCAAATAAGCCACCAACGTTTTTGCCACATAGTTAATAATCCGCGTTCCGCCTGGCGAGCCAACCAATAAAATAGGTTTCTCGTCTTTAAACACCATGGTTGGCGCCATCGATGAGCGAGGCCTTTTATTCGCTTCCACCCTGTTAGCGACCAACACACCGTCTTTTTCGTAACTCAGACTAAAATCCGTCAGTTGATTGTTTAATAAAAAGCCACCCACCATGAGACTCGACCCAAAGGCCATTTCGATCGAGGTCGTCATACTCACAGCATTACCTTCAGCATCAATAATCACCAAATGACTCGTACTGGGCAGAGAAAAGCTATCATCGCTGGCATAGCTGTAGGTAGGATTCAACGTTAACGCTGACGCCTTTCCCATATCCTTATTGAGATCAAAGCTATTCGCACGCGCGGCTAGGTAATCTGGGGCAAGTAAGGCGTCCAAAGGGATATCGACAAAATCAGCATCCGCGGCGTATCTCTCTCGATCTGCAAATGCCACGCGGGAAGCCTGGCTGTAAAGGTGCCATAGATCAGCATCACCCGGGGCATAGTCTGCCAATGTAAAATGCTCAAGCATCCCCATGATCTGCATCACGGCAAGACCACCTGACGAGGGAGGCATCATGCCACAGACCGTGTAGACACGATAAGGTCCACACAAAGGCTCTCGCCACACTGGCTGGTAATCAGCTAAATCCTCAAGACGTAAACGGCCAGGATTGATAGGTGACTCGCGAACGGTATCCACGAGTTGTTTTGCAAGCTCACCCCGATAAAACGCATCACTACCAGCGGCGGCAATGGCACTTAAGGTCGCAGCATACTCAGGGTTACGAAGTATCGCTCCAGCCGCAATGGGCTCGCCTTGGGGATAAAAATACTCTTTGCCGGGGGATATTTCTGTTAATCCTGGATGCAGCTTCATCGCCACTAAATTGGCTAACCTTGGTGAGACCTCAAAGCCACGCTCAGCGAGGTCTATGGGATGCGCAAACAGTGACGACCAAGGCAAAGAACCAAAGCGTTTGTGAGCCACTTCTAACCCCTTAATGACCCCCGGCACACCGACGGACATGCCACCGACAATAGCCTCTCGCCAAGTAAGCGGCTTGCCATCGACGTAAAACTGATCATGAGAGGCCATCGCTGGGGCCGTTTCACGCGCATCAAGCGTGTAGAGCTTTTGCTCGGCGGCAGACCAATACATGATGAAAGCCCCTCCACCAATGCCGGAGGATTGGGGCTCAACTAAGCCTAGAGTTGTTTGTACCGCCACGGCAGCATCTATCGCACTTCCACCGGCGGCTAAGATTTTTTGCCCAGCAGACACCGCGTGAGGGTTGGCCGCGGCCACCATATATTGCTGTCCAGTGACTACCGTCAGCTGACGTGTGATGACGGTTTTTTCCGGGTCGTCTCGGCTCGCTTGAACCGCAGACGCCGCCATGAGTGCGGCGCCTATCAATAGTAGTTTTCTCACGAATTTTCCTTAGCTGTCTCTCAATAACACCACAGGCGGCTCAAATAAACTGGCCTTTGAACTGGCGATACCGATCAACACTAACACAGGCACACTGATGGCGGGAAGTGTCCACCACAATTGCCAATGGATACTGGGATCTATGCCCAGCAACTGAGACTGAATGGCGGCCAAGCTTAACTCAGCGCCGAGGCAGGCGATCAGATTCGCCGCCACACCTAGCATAATAAATTCCCAGCCGCAGGCTCGCCACAACAAGGGTGAGGTGGCGCCCATGGTTCTCAACAACGCATTGTCACGACGTCTTTCACGCTGGGAGGCAAGGATACTTGCCACTAACACGGCGGCAGTAGCCAACAGGACAAGTCCAAATACAATTTCAATCGCTTGGCTAACACGGTCAACCGTACTGTTGATTTGCGCAATGATGACGTCCATTTCAATGATGGTGACCGTCGGAAACGCACGCATCAAAGGGGTTAGCATGGGCTTGTGTTCGGGCCCAAGATAGACGCTGGTGATATAGGTTGCAGGGTAATTTTCCAACCGCTGAGGGGGAAAGATAAAATAAAAGTTGGGACGCATTTGCTGCCAATCAAGACTGCGTACGCTCTGTATATACGTATCCAGTACATCAGCGCCAATCTGGAATCGCAATCTGTCACCGAGCTTCAAGCCCAGTCGTTCAGCAAGTCGAGACTCGATCGACACACCATCTGCACTGTCTCCTTGCCACCACTCCCCCTCTTCCACCACGTTCTTGAGGGGCAGCTCATCATTCCAGGTAAGATTGAGCTCACGATCAATACTACGCTGCTCTTCTTTCGTGACCTGTGAGCGAACACTCTCACCATTAATGTGTGTGAGTCGGCCTCGCACCATCGGGTAGATCGTTTCCGTGGCCACACCCGCTTGGGTCAATTGATCGCGCAAGGCATCGACTTCATATTCCGCCACATTGACCATAAAATGATTTGGCGTATCCGCCGGCAGTGAGGCACGCCAATCATCTAACAAGTCACTTCGAACTGCCCACAACAGGCCGACCAACATCAAAGCGCTGCTGTATACCATCAATTGCAACTGAGTATGGCGACGATGGCGCTGCAAATTAGCCCACGCCAGACCAAAGGGAGACGCTAAACGACTCGCCCCTCGCGGCACCGCCAACATGGCTTTTGCGAAAACACCCACCACCAATGTCAAGGCGGCAAGGCCACCCAATAATCCCACGGAAAGGAACCATGACTGAGTGTAAATCATCAGCAAGGCTACGCTGCCCAGACCCGCGATCAATAGACGCAATCCTTGGCTTAACGGATCTACGGGCACCAAATCGCGCAGTACAGCCATGGCCGAGGTTTTTTGCAATGCTCTCAGTGGAGGCCAAGCAAAAGCGAGCAAACTGACGAGGGCGGTCGCCAGTCCAAACAACCAAGGCCGCCAGAGGGACACGTCGGAAATATCCACAAGATATTCTGCAAACACTTGTTCAAATAGCGCTTTCAGTCCCCAGCCCGCTAAACCACCGATGATGCTGGCTAAGAAAGCCAGCAGCAACAAGCTCGTTGCAAATAAGCCAAGCACTTTTCCCTCAGTCATACCCAATGTTTTTAAAATCGCCACATGATCATAATGACGTTGACAGTAGCGCTGCGCACTCATCGCAATCGCAAGCCCCGACAGCATCACAGCCAGGGAGCCGGCTAATAAAAGGAAACGCTCGGCTCGCTGCAAGGCCTCGGCGAGACGTGGCTGAGCATCTTCCAATGTGCGGATACTGTGGCTCTCCTCTAACTGCGGCTCTAACCATGCTTTAAAACTCGCCATCGCCATGTCGTCTGCATCGAACTGGTAGCGGTAACTCACCCTACTTCCTGGATGAATGAGATCGGCAGAGTCAAGATCATCAAGGTGCATCATCACCCGTGGTCCGACGCTAAACATAGCAAAACCTCGATCGGGTTCGTCGACCAAGATTTTGCTATACACCAAACGGGTTTTACCAATCTCAATAAGATCTCCTGGTGACACATTCAACAGCCCCGCCATACTGGAGGCAAGCCATACTTCCCCCGGTGCAGGGCCATGGGTGACCGTTGTATTGTCTGCACTGAAAGCGCGCTCTGATATGCGCAACACACCCCGAAGTGGATAGCCATCACTCACTGCTTTTAATGACGCTAATTGCATTCGCTCATTGGCGAAAGCCATCGAAGCCATGCCCACATTTTGCGAAATGCTAATGCCGCGATTTTCTGCCTCGTCTAACCATTGTTGATCGACAGGACGAGGACTGGAAAGCACCATACTTCCAGCAAGAAAATCCTTGCTTTGCTGCATTAAGGATGCCTGAAGCGTGGTCGAAAAATGTGTTATACCCGAGACGGTGGCGACCGCGAGCACAAGACAGGCAAATAAAAGCTGCAACTCTCCACCGCGCCAATCGCGGCCCAGCATTTTTAGGGCAAGTTTCACGCTTAGCCCTCCTCGCTCAATCGACCACTGTTCATTCTCAAACGGCGATCGCAGCGCGCCGCTAGCTGATCATCATGGGTCACCAATACTAATGTGCAATCCTCATCGCGATTTAATTCGAATAATAAGTCAGCAATACGGTGGCCGGTATCACCATCTAAGTTGCCTGTAGGTTCGTCGGCAAACAGGACACTCGGTTGTGAAGCAAAGGCTCGGGCAATCGCGACGCGTTGTTGCTCACCACCCGACAGTTGGTTGGGATAGTGGTGACCACGCTCGCTAAGACCTACCTTTTGCAAGTAATGATGTGCCAGATGCTCGGCGTTGTCAGAACGATTGAGTTCAAGGGGTAGCGCAATATTTTCCAGCGCCGTCAGTCCCTGAAGTAGTTGAAAGGATTGAAAGACAAAGCCTACTCGCTCAGCGCGAAGCATGGCACGTTGATCCTCGCTCATTACATGCAGGGGTTGTCCGTCGAGGTGGATTTCACCTTGACTTGGATTATCCAACCCCGCGAGCAAGGCAAGTAAGGTAGACTTACCTGACCCTGAGCTACCGACAATGGCAACACTTTCTCCGGCATTAATATGCAAATTAATGTCCTGAAGGATGGTAAGTTCGCCGGCGCGAGTGGATACATTTTTAACAATTTGTTTTGCAATAATCATGGTGATTCTATGTGGTTTAAGGCTTTAGTTGTTGGTTTATACGTCTTTTTTTCAAGCACAGTCGCTATTCCAGCACAGGCCAATAGCGCCAAAATATTGATTTTAGGCGACAGTATTAGTGCAGGCTATGGCGTTCCACGCGGTTATGGCTGGGTCGACCTATTACCAGAGGCATTGTCACAACCGGTCGCCATTATCAATGCCAGCATCAGTGGTGAAACCGCAATGGGGGGAGCAGCTCGAATCGATGCTCTGCTTGCACAGCATCAACCCGACATCGTGGTAATTGAACTGGGTGGTAATGATGGGCTCAGAGGGCATCCTCTTAGCAGCATCGAACAACACCTCGCATCGATGATAGCAACCTCTCAAGCCAAAGCATCGTGTGGCGTTGTCTTGCTCGGTATGCGTATCCCTCCTAACTACGGCCCCCGCTATAGCGAAGGGTTTTTTGCGCTCTACGGCAGGTTAGCAGAGCGTTACAACACCAAACTGGTTGAATTTTTCTTGGCCAATGTCGCTGATAAGCCCGACCTCATGCAACAAGATGGCATACACCCGACCACTGACGCTCAACCCATGTTGGTAGACAATGCCAAGTCCATTTTGAATGAGATGCTGCATTCATGTCGTCGCTAATTCGGATAATACTCGCTAAAAAACTTCTCTACTAAACGATTAAATGCTGCTGGCTTTTGTGCATGCAACCAATGACCTGCTCCTTCGATCGCACGCAAAGACGCATTGGGAAAATGGGCTTTGATCGCGTCAGCATGTGAGGCTGTAACGTAGTCAGAATCGCTGCCCTTAATGAATCGCACCGGCCCTTCGTAGCAGCCATCAGCGATAGGCCATTGCGCAATATTAAGGTAATCAGCACGCAGTACCGGAACGTTATAACGCAACTGAAACCCGCCGTCTGGCAATTTACGCAAGCCCTTCAATAGGAATTCAGCAATCGCGGGATCACGCAAGTTATGCTGCATGAACGCCAGTGCCTCACCACGGCTTTTCATATGATCTAATGGCAAGGCACACAACGCGTCAAAAACATCGTCATGCCGAGTAGCGCCATACGTAACCGGCGCAATATCGGCAACCACTATGGCTTTGACTCTATGGCTATGTAACAGTGCAGTCGCCATCGCCACCTTCCCGCCTAACGAATGCCCTAACATGGCAAAGTGACCAAAACCGAGGTGGTCCATGGTGTCGCAGATATCTTGCGCCATGTCGTGCAAAACCATGCTGTGCGATCGTGGCGATTCACCGTGATTGCGTAGATCCACGCTCACCACTGTGTAATGTTCGGCTAACAGGCGCCCGGTGGACATAAGGTTATCGAGCGAACCAAAAAGCCCATGGATAAGCACAATAGCTGGACCATGACCAATAGAACGGAAATTCAGTAACACAATCTATCTCCTTTAATGGCGCGAATTGTAGCTGAATTTGTGATAGCGCTACAGCATACACTTGTAGATGTGACCTGACTTGGTACACTTGGCACAAATTAAAGGAGACCAACTGTGTTTTGCCATACCCTCAAAAAATTCTTCAGTCTTGTCACCATCATTAGTCTCACCGCCTGCGGTGGCGAAACATTCATCCGGGGTGAGTACAACGACACCACCCATGTGGCCGAGGTTCAAGATCGCGCCCGCGCCCCTGAAATGAAAAAACTGGTATTAGCGAATGTAAACTTTAGCAAGCCCAGTCGCGTGTACATGCAAGAGTTTGAACCCAAAATCGACAACATGTTGATGGAATATATGCAAACCAACGGGTACACGTTCGCGCCTCCACATGTCTTCAGCAACGCCTGGAATACAGCGATCCGTCAAACGGGTGACAGTTATGACCCAACCACCGGGCGCTTTAAAACGGATACCCACATGAAAGCGTTGGCGCTCACCATCCAGTATCTAAAGGACAACAGTGAAGCGGCAGGCATCGTTTTCACTGACTTATTAGAGTACCAAGTGGCCTATATTCACGGCACCAAACACAATGCAAAATGGCATGGTGTCACTCGTCGCTTTGAAAAAATGGGGGTTGGAAATACCGTCCCTGCGGACTTTGACTGGGGTCGAACCGCCGCGGTTGCCTCGCTTTGGGTCAACATTTTTGATATCGAATCTATGCAACGGGTATTTTCTGGCGTAGGCGGAATAGACGGCATGGAAGCGATCAACATGAAACTGTCAGAACCGCGCTTTAGTCGCAACAAAGATTTGTTTGACAACGATGACAACATCAATGAGGGCATACAATTAGCCCTTCATCCTCTGATTGACATGCCCTATTGGCCCGGCGTTAAACCCAACTAGCTAAAGTAATCGGCGCAACCTATCGTAGGCAGTGCCGATTTCCTCAACGACCAACTCGAGGGCTTCTTTAATCTCTCCGCTACTGTGGCCTGCTTCGGCGCCAATGACCTTAGCCGTGGCCCGAAGATGCTCCCAGCGATGCTCGGCTTCTTCCCACTGCTGCTTTGCCTCCATGCCAAACAGGTGCATCTGCAACCGCAATTCATCTCGTTGTGCGGCTAAATGCTGAACAACGTCGCCATAATCATCGTGTAATGGATTGAGTGACATATCTTAGCTCCTTTGCTTTTGATTCAATGTAGGCCAGCGCAACACACGCATCAAACCCACTCGAGGGCAGTATTGATATGGGTCAATATCAAGGCACAATGAATCAAAATGCATAAAAGTATTTTTATTGCATAAAAATGCATAAACACGTAGATTGGTCACTATTCGAGAGGAGACAACACTTGCCAAAAACGTCCAAAGCCACCTCCATAGACATCGCTTATCGTGCCGGCGTGTCACAATCTACCGTTTCTAGGGCGCTTCGCGACAGCCCACTGGTCAGCAAAGAAACGCGCGACCATATCAAAGCTATTGCCAAAGAACTGAATTACAAAATAGACAAGAATGCCCGCAACCTGCGCACGCAAAGCACCGACACGCTAGCACTGGTCATTTTTGAAGACAATGGTACAACCGACCTTATCAATCCTTTTTTCTTGGCCATGATTAGTAGCGTTATCCGTGCAACCGCTAAGCGAAATTACGACTTATTGGTATCTTTTCATCAACTGCACCAAGATTTTCAGGGTGACTACGAAGACAGTAAGCGCGCTGACGGTATCATTTTCTTAGGCTATGGCGACTTCTTGACTTATGAACGCATGGCCCGGGATCTTATTCATAGCGGCACGCATTTTCTGACATGGGGAGCATCCATGCCTGGGCAACAAGGCATCACCATCAGCTGCGACAACCTCAAAGGCGGCCAGATGGCCACCGAGCATCTCATCAGACACGGCAGAAAAAATATTGTTTTCTTGGGCGATATCAGTGAGCACGCTCCAGAATTCCGCGAGCGTTATCGAGGCTACTGCCGAGCACTGAGCCAAGCGGGCATGATTATCAACCCCAAATTACAGTTCAAAGTAGCAGAATCGACGTCTCAGCTAGGTTATGAGGCTGCACGCAAATTGATCCGCAGCAGAAGTAATTTCGATGCCATCTTTGCCGCCACTGATCTTATCGCGATAGGCGCTATGAAAGCTGTTCAGGAAGCGGGAATGCGTGTCCCCGAGGATGTTTCAATCATAGGGTTCGATGACATCCAAGCAGGCATGTATACCACCCCTGCACTCTCGAGTATTAAGCAGAACGCAGAACTCGCGGGCGAACAAATTACCGAAATGCTGATTGGCATGATAACCCGCAAAGAAAACGATCCACCCATTGCTTCACGGATTATCGAACCGGAATTGGTTATTCGCCACTCTTGTGGCGGATACACCCAAAGGCTTAAGCGTTAGACAACATCCAACCAACAGCACCTAATAACGCGGGATGCGGGTGCACTATCAAGTTAACGGGAATCTCAGCAACAAAGTGCGACATGACACCCTTGGCTTTAAAGCGTGCTACAAATGGACTGTCGTGTAGCATTTGCCCAAAACGGGGCAGAATACCTCCACCTAAATAAAGACCGCCTCGAGCCCCCATGGTTAATGCCAAATCCGCCGAGGCCGAGCCAAGCATACCGCAGAACATATTCACAGTATCCAATGCCAGTGCATCATGCCCCCCCGCCGCGGCATGAGTAATATCGCTTGGCGACTCACAGGAGAACGGAACGCCCCTCACAGCCGCCAGGGTTTGATGTAAACGCAGTAATCCGGAACCACACAAGAGCGTCTCTAAAGACACGTGACCCAACGTTTCGTTAAGGCATTTCACAATAGCGTATTCTTCATCACTATCCGCCGCGAGGTTTCGGTGACCACCCTCTCCAGAAATGGGATACCATTTATCACCCACAGGAAGCAAACCAGCGGCCCCAAGCCCCGTACCGGGACCCAACACAGCCTTAGTAGCGCCTGCCACCTCAACACCCGCCTTGACCTCTACCAAGTCTTCACTGCCTAATAAAGGCAGACTGCACGCTTGTGCGGTAAAGTCGTTAATAACGGCCAAACGCGTCAAGCCGAGTGCCGTTTTAACAGCGCTTGTTGACCATGCCCACGACAAGTTCGTCATGGCAATGTTATCCCCCATCACGGGACCAGCAATCGCCAAACACACATGCCTTGGTGCCACCTCGTTAAGGCTGTCCAGGTAAGCTGCCAAGCATGACTCCATCGTGGGGTAATCAGCGGTGGCATAGGTCACCTGCTGTTCTAAATCAAAACTCCCTTTTTGGTTTAAACCACGAACTAAGGCAAAACGGGCGTTGGTTCCGCCGATATCGGCAACGACTAATGGATACATAGTAGCAACTCTGGTAGATCAAAAACGCGCACGATACCATACCTCAACGCAGATTCAAGTCAGCAACGTTGTCAACGTGCCGAAGGCCCGATAAACTTCAGCAAAAACAAGGATGCGGCATGAAAACCATCGTTCAGAAACTTCCCGCTAACAAAACCATCGCGCTCATTGCTCACGATGGTCGAAAACCCTCCCTTATTCGCTGGTGTGAAAAGCACAGTACTTCTCTCAGCAAACATAGACTGATTGGCACGGGTACGACCGGCAATCTGATTACACGCGCAACGGGTCTCAGTGTAGAGGCCTTAATAAGTGGCCCCATGGGCGGCGACCAACAAATCGGAGCGTTGATTGCTGAACAGAAAATTCACATGGTGATTTTCTTCTGGGACCCGCTCGAGCCGATGCCTCACGATCCCGATGTTAAGGCCTTGTTACGCCTGGCTGCAGTTTGGAACATCCCTGTCGCCTGTAACGAAACTACCGCGGATATGCTGATGGCGTCATTGCTATTTGATCAAGAAATGGATTGGGAAGTCCCCGATTACGCCGCGTATCTGGCGGCCAGGCAATAACTTACACGACCTTTTTATTCGCCATGTTTTCGTTCATAAAAGTGCTTCACTTGTAACAGCTTATGAGCATTAAGATTACATGCATTCGTATGCAAGCTATTGTGCAATATTGCCCCGCTGTCATAATTGATCCTTCCTAGGAGTGGACGCCAATAGGGTGACATACGCCCTGTTACAACAATCATAATCTGCACAACGGCCCTCCCAAGACCACAGAAGAGTGATTGATATATGCCAACTAACAAAAAGCAAAACCCCGTGGCTACGCAGATTAAAGAGCGCATCCAGCATCATTTAACGTACACGCTTGGTGACCTTGCGGATCACGGCAAATCAAATACTAAACATGCTTGGTGGGAGGCCGTCAGTATGGCGGTCAATGACGTCATATTCCCCATGCTGACAGAGACGCAAGCTCGCCATCGCGAAGAAGATGTGCGTCGAGTGTACTACCTCTCTCTTGAATACTTGATGGGCCGCCTGCTGGCCAATAACTTAACCAATCTCGACCTGTACGAGGTGGTTGACAGTGCTGTCGCCGACCTCGGCCATAGCTTGGCTGATCTCTGCGAAGTCGCACCCGACATGGCCTTGGGTAATGGTGGCCTGGGCCGCCTAGCTGCCTGCTTCATCGACTCGTTAGCGACATTGGACTACCCCGCCATCGGTTATGGCATTCACTACGAACACGGTCTTTTCAAACAAGAGATCGTGGGGGGGCGCCAAATCGAACGTCCAGACGTGTGGCGTGAATTTGGTAATCCATGGGAAATCTGCCGCCCTCAATTTACCCAAGAAGTGGGCGTATATGGACATGTAGAAACGTCACTTGATGACCAAGGCAAAGAAGTCCGTCTCTGGAAAGCAGCCTCGAGCTTGGTAGGCGTTCCTTGGGATGTGCCTATTGTGGGTTATAAAAGCGCAACGGCTAACATTCTTCGCTTGTGGGAATGCCGCGTTAAAGATCACTTCGACTGGGATCGTTTTACTGCTGGGGATTATCACGAAGCTCACCGTGCACGTGTACTGGCAGAAACCGTTTCAAAAGTTCTCTACCCAGCGGACGAAACACCACAAGGCAAAGAGCTACGCTTTATTCAGCAGTATTTCTTCTGCGCGTGCTCGATAAAAGATATTATTCGTCGCTACCAAGAACATCACAGCGACTGGGCGGCTTTCCCCGACAAAGCGGCCATCCAGCTTAACGATACCCACCCCACCATTGCCGTCTTGGAAATGATGCGTGCGTTGATCGATGATCATCAGGTCGCGTGGGATGACGCTTGGGCTCTTTGCCAAAAGGTATTCTCTTATACCAATCATACATTGCTGCCAGAAGCCTTAGAAACATGGGCGGTGAGTATGTTTGAGCGCGTCGTTCCTCGCCACCTAGAAATTCTTTACCGTATCAACGAAGAATTCCTTAACAACCAAGTCGACAAGAAATGGCCAGGCGATGTTGCGATGCGCGCTAAATTGTCGCTGATTCGCGAAGAAGGTGAACGCTCTGTTCGCATGGCACACCTGTGCGTGCTCGTTTCTCACAAAGTCAACGGTGTTGCACAGATTCACTCGGACCTTGTAAAGAGCGACCTTTTTCCAGAATTCCATGCACTTTGGCCAAATAAACTTACCAATGTCACCAATGGCATTACTCCTCGTCGTTGGTTAAAAGCGAGCAACCCCGACCTTTCAGCCCTATTAGACAGCAAGGTCAAAGGTGACTGGGCACGCAACCTTGACTTACTCCAAGAGGTGGCTAAACAGGCAGATAACGCCTCTTTCCAGAAAAAATTTATGCAGATCAAACGCGACAATAAAGTGCGGTTGGCCGATTTTATCCGCGAAGAGCTCAACATTGATGTAAGCCCAGATGCCATTTTTGATGTACAGATTAAACGGCTACACGAATACAAGCGCCAGCATTTAAACTTGCTTCACATTCTGTCGCTTTATCGTCGACTATTGAACAACCCCAATGACGATATGCACCCTCGTGTGTTCATCTTTGGCGCCAAAGCTGCACCTAGCTACCACTTTGCCAAAGATATCATCTATGCCATCAACAAAGCGGGCGAGCGTATCAATAACGACGAGCGTATCGGTGGCAAATTAAAAGTCGTTTTCTTACCTAACTACCGCGTGAGTTTGGCGGAGAAAATTATTCCTGCCGCAGATGTTTCTGAACAAATATCAACCGCTGGTAAAGAAGCGTCAGGCACTGGCAATATGAAACTCGCGCTGAATGGCGCCGTCACCATTGGAACACTCGATGGTGCGAACATTGAAATTGCCGAAGAAGTTGGTGATGACAATATTTTCATATTCGGCAATACCGTCGATCAGGTTAAAGCGCTCGATGCCAATGGCTATAACCCGCGCGCAATCTACGACAGCAACGCCGATATTCGTGCCATCCTTGATTGGTTGGAGGGTGATTTCTTTACCCCTGGCCACCCAGGTGAATTGGCCTCCATTAAACACAATTTATTAGGTGGCGACCCCTACAAGGTGTTGGCTGACTTTGAAAGCTATAAAGAGGCACACCAACGTCTCGACGCCGCTTATAAAGACAGTGTTCGCTGGGCTAAGATGGCTATTCTTAACACCGCGAAGATGGGTAAATTTAATTCTGACCGTTCGATCGAAGATTACGTTGCTAATATTTGGCATCTGACACCTTCGAAATAAGCTGAGACTATCGCCATGAAAATCACCCCAGAAATCCAACAGATTTTGGATGCGAACCACCCTAATCCCTTTGCTTTTTTGGGATTACACTGTGAAGGTAAATCCGATGTGTACGTGGTACGCACTTTCCAACCTGGCGCGGTTGACGTTTTAGTCAATATCGAAGGTGAGGAATTGGCGATGGATCAGGCAGGCTCTTCAGGCTTTTTTGTCCTGAAGACGCGCCGTAAAAAACCCTTCAGATACACCTTTAAAGTTGTCTATCCGGGTGCGGTTGTAGAGAAAGATGATCCCTATCGCTTTGAACAAGTGCTTGGCGATATCGATATTCATTTACTTAATGAAGGCACACATCGCAAGTTATATGATGTGCTCGGCGCACACCAGCGCGTTATAGATGGCGTTTCTGGTGTCGCGTTCAGTGTTTGGGCACCTAACGCCTCACGCGTCTCTGTTGTTGGCGATTTCAACGACTGGGATGGCCGTCGTCACTCGATGCGTCGCCTTGGGCACAGTGGATTTTGGGATATCTTTATTCCCGGCATACCTGCGCGTACCAAATACAAATTCGAACTGAAAGACAGTGCTGGGAATTTGCTTCCACTTAAAGCGGATCCCGTTGGATCACAGGCCGAAATGCGTCCACAAACCGCGTCAGTCATTGATACTGAACAACCCTTCCACTGGCAAGATAACCAATGGATGAAGGAACGAGCACGTAAATCGGCTCGTCACTCGCCCGTCTCGATTTATGAGGTACATTTAGGCTCATGGCGCCGAGGCGATAATGGCGAATTTTTGAACTATCGAGATATCGCAGAGCAACTCATTCCCTATGTGAAATCTCTGGGCTTCACCCATCTTCAGTTGATGCCAATTAGTGAACACCCCTTTGATGGCTCATGGGGCTATCAGCCGGTGGGTATGTTCGCACCTACCGCACGTTTTGGAACAGGCGAAGATTTTAAGTATTTTGTCGACCGCTGCCACAGTGAAGATATTGGCCTGTTAATCGACTGGGTGCCTGGCCACTTCCCCTCAGATGCCCATGGCCTAGCGAGATTTGATGGCACCTGCCTATACGAGCATATGGATCCCCGCGAAGGCTATCACCCTGACTGGAATACTTTTATCTATAATTTCGGTCGCACAGAGGTGGCCAACTTCCTTCGCGCATCGGCGAGTGTCTGGCTGGATCGCTATCATGTCGACGGCATCCGCGTCGACGCTGTTGCGTCAATGCTCTACCGCAACTACAGCCGTAAAGAAGGTGAATGGATTCCTAATAAGTTTGGTGGCCACGAAAACCTTGAGGCTGTCGACTTCTTACGCGGTTTTAACGAAGAGCTTTACAGTGATTTCCCCGGTGCCTTCTCAGTGGCCGAAGAATCCACCGCGTGGCCGGGCGTTTCTCGTCCTACCGATATGGGCGGCTTGGGCTTTGGCTATAAATGGAACATGGGGTGGATGAATGACACTCTAGAATACATGAAACGTGACCCGATTCATCGCGCCCATCACCACAATGAAATCAGTTTCGGCTTGGTCTACGCGTTTGACGAAAACTTCATTCTGCCACTGAGCCACGATGAAGTGGTTCACGGCAAGGGCTCAATATTGTCGCGCATGCCGGGTGATACATGGCAGCAGTTTGCCAACCTGCGTGCTTACTATGGCTTTATGTGGACCCACCCTGGCAAGAAATTATTATTCATGGGTGGTGAATTTGCCCAAGGCAAAGAGTGGAACTACGAATCTGAGCTCGACTGGGATCTCCTGAATATTGATTGGCACAGCGGGGTTCAAGCCCTCATTCGAGATCTGAACCGAATTTACCGAGAGGTGCCAGCTCTGCATCAGCGCGATTGCGAACACGGTGGTTTTGAATGGATTGACCACGAAAACGCCAGCCAGTCTGTGTACAGCTATGTACGCAAAGGTGAAGAAGGCACAAAACCGGTATTAGTCGTGGTGAACTTTACGCCCTCTACGCATCAAAATTTCCGCTTAGGGGTACCCGAAGCAGGACATTACCGCGAAATTTTAAATAGCGATGCGGCAATATACGGCGGCAGCAACCAAGGCAATATCAACGGTGCACACAGTGAAGCGGTCCCGGCTAATTACCGTGAAAACTCCATCGTCATTACCGTCCCCCCCTTATCAACGCTAGTTTTTGAACTGAGCTAATGTATAACATCTTACCGGGCAAGCCCTACCCCCTCGGCGCCACCTTTGACGGCGAGGGCACCAACTTTGCCGTATTCTCTACCTCCGCGGTAGCGATAGAAGTGTGCTTGTTCGATGCTACCGGCACGGAGGAATTTCAACGCCTTCGCTTACCGGTATTTGAAAATGACATATGGTGCGGTTATGTTCCAGGTGTTTGTCCTGGCATGCTGTATGGATTGCGTGCTCATGGTGCCTATTCTCCGCATGAGGGACTACGCTTCAACCCTCACAAGCTTTTGCTTGACCCCTACGCACGAGAGTTATCTGGTCCACTGGACTACCACCCGAGCCAATTAGCGTATCGTGCCAGCGATCAAATTGACGGCGATCTGCATATCGATACCACCGATAGTGCACCAACCATGCCGAAGTGTGTGGTGGTAGATGAACGTGAAGACGCCAACGAAGCACGTCCCGATGTGCCTTTGTCTGACACCATTATTTATGAAATGCACGTAGCTGGATTCAGCAAACTCAATCCACGCATTCCCGTGCCACTTCGCGGCACCTATAGTGCCCTTTGCGACCCTGAAAGCATCAAGCATTTAAAGCAATTAGGTGTAACGAGCATTGAACTTTTGCCCGTGCATGCCTCATGCGCCGAGCCATTCTTAGCCGAGCAAGGTCGCCCAAATTACTGGGGCTATAACAACTATCACTTCTTTGCATTACAGCCGCGTTACGCCCAAAAACATGCCTTTGATGAGCTTCGCGAGGTGGTAAAAGCGATGCATGAGGCAGGTATCGAAGTCATTTTGGATGTGGTGTATAACCACAGCGCAGAGGGCAACCATCTCGGCCCCACATATAGCTTCAAGGGCCTAGATAATCTGAGCTACTACCACCTCATGGAAGGCGATAAACGGTTTTACGCCAATCACACAGGGTGCGGCAACAGCCTAAATTTGACACACCCCAGAGTCCTTCAATTTGTGATGGACAGCCTTCGCTATTTGGTACAAAAAATCGGTGTCGATGGCTTTAGATTTGACTTAGCGACGACCCTAGGCAGAAATCACCAACACTATTTTTCGCCCGAGCATCACTTTTTTTCAGCCGTAACTCAAGACCCGGTGCTCTCAAAGGTGAAGTTATTCGCCGAACCCTGGGACATTGGCTACAACGGTTATCAGGTTGGCAATTTTCCCAATGGCTGGCACGAATGGAATGATAAATTTCGCGACACCGTGCGTCGTTTCTGGCTGACCGATGAGCCTCTAGCACCCGAGTTTGCCCGTCGTATGCATGGATCGAGTGATATTTTCGAACGACCAGGCCGTACGGCCTACACCAGCGTTAACTTTGTGACTGCCCACGACGGCTTCACCATGCGCGATTTGGTCTGCTACAACGAGCGGCACAACGTCGCCAATGGCGAGGACAACCGAGATGGCCATGGAGCTAATTTTAGTTTCAACCACGGCGTAGAAGGCCCCACCAAGAACGCGGCTATTAATGCTCTACGCATGCGTCAACAAAAGAACTTACTCGCTTCGCTGCTATTGTCACAAGGTATCCCGATGTTATTAGCTGGCGACGAATTTGGTAACAGCCAGTCGGGCAATAACAACGCCTATTGCCAAGACAACGAAATTTCTTGGCTAAACTGGGATCGTATTGACCGCGCTAACCAGGATTTGCAGGCCTTTACGGCCGAACTCATAAGGCTTAGACGCCTACACCCCTTGCTCAATCGCCCACGCTATCAGCATGGTATCAACACGTCTAAGGTGACTGGATTACCTGATATCAGCTGGCTTGATGCTAAGGGCGGCAATATGAGTCAAGAAGCATGGTTGAGACCGGATTTAAAATGTTTCGGCATGTTACTCGCTGCGACCGGGGAAAACCACGAAGTCCGTTCATTTCGTGATAGTTGCAGTATTGACGATGCATTGCTGTTTATTTTCAACGCGTCTAATACCACGCAAGACTTTGTTCTGCCTGCCCTTAACGGGGTATGGCAAAAAATTCTCGATACCGGGACTGGCATGGACACAAGTCACGTCAATGCAGTGGGATCCACAATGAATTTGCAAGCGAAGAGCTTTGCCGTACTAAGTTATATCCACAAGGCCGAAGAGCCTAAAGAGATCGCAAAACAATGAGTCAATTACACCGTCTTGCTAAAGACATCGGTTTTCACAGTAGTTATCTAAATTGCTTCGGAGAAGTGGTTACTCCGCAAGTGGATGCCCTCACCGCGCTAGTGAGCGCCATGGGTTACGACACCTCCTCCGAAGACGTGCTTGCACAACAGGCTAACCAAGTCTCACAACGAAGCTGGCGTCGATTTGTCAGCAGCTGTGAAATCATCCCGGCGGAAAATCCTCAATACAAGATCGCGATAAATCTGCCTGTATGGATAGGCTCATTCAGCTATCATCTACTCTGCGAAGACGGCGCGAGCCATAGTGAACCTCATATCGTTGCCGACACGTTGCCCTGTGTTGAACACGCCAATCTTGATGGCCAAGAGTTTAAACGCTTTCACTTAGAGCTACCGCGTGTCCCAGAGGGCTATCACGAACTGACCGTTACCGTCGATGATCAAAGCTATCGCTGCCATATCATTGTGGCCCCCGCTACCTGTGTTAACCCGGCTGAGATTTCTGCTAAAACTTGGGGTATTGCCGTGCAGGTGTACTCATTGAAATCTGACACCAACTGGGGCATGGGCGATTTTTCTGATCTCAACCAATTCGTTAAATACGCTGCCGCTCATGGAGCAGGTTCTATTGGTTTAAACCCTCTTCACCCATTATTTCCTGGCAATCCTGCCCACCGTAGTCCGTATTCTCCGACAAGCCGCAGCTTTTTGAACACGATGTATATCGATGTTACTGCCGTGCCAGGTTATTCAGACAGCTCACAAGCCAAAGCAATAGTCAGTGATGGCGAGTTTAAGATGCTGTTGGAGCGAGTCCGCAGCAGCGAATTTATCGACCACGGCACCGTCGGGTATTTGAAATACAAAGTGCTTCGTGCAGTCTTTGCCGACTTCCAAAACGATGCCATGAGTAACAACACTGAGGCAGCCAAACAATTTAATGCCTATCGTAAAGCACAGGGCCACGATTTAGAATTAATCGCCTGTTACGATGCGCTCTATGAGTACTTCAGAGAAAACGACGACCACAGTTACGGCTGGACCTACTGGCCCGAAGACTACCGTGACCCCAACAGTGAAGCCGTTGCTGCGTTTAAATTAGCAGAGGCTGATCGCATCACCTATTTTGCGTGGCTGCAGTGGCTTGCCCACGAGCAACTGAAAGCTGTACAAGCCACCGCAAAGGCTTGTGGCATGCCTATTGGCCTGTATTTAGACTTAGCCGTTGGCTGTGATGGCAACGGTGCAGAAGTCTGGGCTGATCAGGCCAGCTATTTAGCCGGTGCAGCGGTAGGTGCCCCACCTGATGCTATGAACATTCTGGGGCAAGACTGGGGCTTAACACCCTTGAACCCTGTTGCCTTGCGCGATTCAGGATTTGCACCACTGGTGAAAGCACTGCGTTCAAGCATGCAATATGCCGGCGCACTTCGCATCGACCACATTTTAGGTTTTATGCGCCAATATTGGGTGGCACCTGGCAAAAAAGCCGATGAAGGTGTCTACATCAGCTTTCCGCTCGCTGATATCCTTCGTGTCATCGCGTTAGAAAGCCGTCGCAGTCAATGCATTGTGGTTGGCGAAGATCTTGGCACCGTGCCCGATGGCTTTGGTGAGATTATGGCGGCGCACGGCCTGCTATCTTACAAGGTCTTGTTCTTTGAACGCTGGGAAAATGGGCTATTTATGCGCCCTGAAGCTTATCCAGAACAAGCCATGGCCACAGGCTCGACACACGATTTGCACACCGTGGCAGGATGGTGGACCGGTCGTGATTTAGAATGGCGTCGCGACTTAAATCTCTATCCCAACCAAGAGATGGCTATTGCTGATGCAGCGGGCCGAGCACCCAGTCGCGAGTATCTGAGAGCGGCTTTAATCGATATGGATTTCTTGGGAGAACATGAAGCTCTTGCGACGCATCATGAACACATTGATCACACGCTAGCTGTTGCAGCTCAATGTTACCTTGCGCATACACCTTGCGCGATGCACATGGTGCCAGCGGAAGATATTTTGGAATTGGTTGAACAGGTAAATATTCCCGGCACAACGGAAGAACACCCCAATTGGCAACGAAAATTACCCTGCGATATCGACGCTTTTTTTGCCAATGAGAATGCCCGAGATATGATGCGTGCCATCTCAGTTGTCAGACCCCTTACAAAACCCCTCTAAGCAAGCCTGAGGCGCGGACTACGCGCCTCAGTTTAAGCCTCTGAAAATGTGAGCTATTTCACAAAAAAACGGCTTAAATCTGCGCCTAAAAGCCACGCAAGAAAAAGTTATGCACAAAATAGGTGCAGCGGCAATCTTAATAGCTTAACCTAAATACCTAATTCAAACTCTTAGATATTGACATTAAATTATTGATTTATATTGTTTTTTGCATTGATCAAAAAATAACCAATTAGGGTGGCGTCAGTGAATACGTATGTTAAGCTGTTAAGAGGGAAAGTTATCAAACAAGTTATCCACAGATTCTGTGGACAACACAATGGGTATTAGACTTTAGTCTAAAAAAGCCAAAAATACAGAAAAAAAACGCCCTCGACAAGAGGGACTAAAATCGCGCTAAAGCGTCACGCTGAGATGGAAAATTTAGACTGCAGCCATCCAAAAATTGCGCGATGCCTTGCTCTTGATACAAGTCACCTCGACCCGGCTGATTTGGATCTAGAGGGGGAAACGCACCGTAACCCGCCAAAAGACAATGCCAAGAGGTGACATTAAAGTGATCACCAATGCCTAGCCGCTGAATTTCAGCGGCCATATCCTGGCGTTTAAACCATGCCATGAGCAACTTATCTAACGTTGGTGAAAGTTGGTCATTGTTACGATTGTCGAGCCAATACTGACTGTCGCGGCGGGTATTAAGTTTGTAGTGCGCAACAATGTAATCCCTTACCCGCTCAAATCGCTCGCGCACAAAGCCATTGTATTGATCACGTCTGGATGGGCCGAAGTCACCCTCCTCGTAACAGTGAATAAACTCCAAGATAGCGACCTGAACAAGATGCAAGGCAGTAGCCTCAAGCGGCTCGATAAAGCCCTGAGAAAGGCCTAGCGCTAGGCAATTATGCGCCCAATGGCGTTGGCGTTGCCCCACCCGCATCGTTAAATGACGCGCCTCGGTAGGGTCATTCTCCATACCTAGTTCACGTCGTAGCTCTTGTTCTGCCTGATCGGCACTGGTATAGCGACTGCTGTAAACATAGCCGTTACCAAAGCGCTCTGTGAGGGGGATACGCCACATCCAGCCACAAGATAATGCTTTGGATAAGGTTTCCACTGGCGGAGCGTCAGCGGCTGGTGAGGGTAGTACCACCGCCGAGTCGTTGAACAGGTTACTGGCGAATGAATCAAAGCCCACCTTCAACGTTTCCTCAATTAACTTGGCGGCAAAACCGGTGCAATCGATAAAAAAGTCGCCCTCATATCGCACACCGTGCTCATCGAGCAACGCGGCAATATCCTGGTTGGCAAACTGCTCAACCTCAACGATGCGGGTTTGAATACGGCTCACCCCGAGCTTTTTTGCATGCTCAGCCAAAAACTCGCCTAGCAAACCGGAGTTGAAATGGTAACCATACTCCATTCTAAACGGGAAATTAGGTGGTGTAATGGCCGCCTTACCTTGCTTGGCTAGCACCCCATTGAGTAAAAAATCCTCGGGGTTGGTATTAACATCTAACCCCAGTCTGCGGGTGCGACAATTGACGTGGAAAGCACGCTCGGTGAAAGTATCTGGCTGCGAAATAAACGGATGACTGTACGACGCTCGTCCAGAATCAGGACTCCAGCCTTCAAATCGTATACTGACCTTGTAGGTCGCTTGACAACGCGGCATCCAAGCAGATTCAGGGATTTCTAAGATCTCAAAAAATCGCTTGAGACTCGGTGTAGAGCCCTCGCCTACTCCAATAATACCGATATCGGGTGATTCAATTACTTGCACAGCTACGCGCTCACCCCACTGCTTAGCGATGAGATTTGCCGCCATCCAACCGGCGGTACCACCGCCCAATATCACAAAACGTTGCTTTTGCATGACTAGCCTAAAAACTTTTCGAGAAAGGTCTCATG
>DATHYR010000333.1:0-1162 GCA_035458985.1 Pseudomonadales bacterium | reverse complement strand
CGTCAACAAAGAAAAAGTCGAGCCTTCTAAAGTTGTGAAGGAAATTCAAGAAGACTACCTGCCCATCCTTAGCCAGAAATACCATCATGTCTCGACTTCGTTGGATGGCGGCAGCCTTGATGAGCAAAATGCCTTAGTCGGTCTAGCGCAAGGATTCTTCTTTGCCTTGTTCACCATTTTTGCCTTGATGGCGATACCGCTTAAGTCATACAGCCAACCGTTGATCATCATGTCGGTGATCCCGTTCGGTATTATTGGAGCCTTGTTTGGGCACTTTATCCTTGGGTTGTCGATGAGCGTGTTGAGCCTGTGTGGCATCGTCGCGCTAGCGGGAGTCGTGGTCAATGATTCGCTTATCTTAGTGGATTTTGTTAACCGCGCTCGAGAGCAAGGGCTGTCTATTCGCAATGCCGCAGTCGACTCCGGCTGTTATCGATTCCGCGCCATCATCTTGACCTCTCTGACCACCTTTGTCGGCCTAGTGCCCATTATTATGGAACGTAGCTTACAGGCTCAGATTGTGATCCCGATGGCGACATCACTGGCCTTTGGTATTTTATTTTCGACCGTGGTAACCCTGATTTTAGTGCCCTTGCTGTACATCATTCTTGATGATATTCGTAAGACATCTCGTCGATTCTTTACTTGGTGGTGGAAGCCAAACACCAATGAGGCTCAAGCTTCTATAACGCAACATGGCAGCGCTGATATCGATCTGTCGATAAAGTAACAACACATCATTGAACTTAAGGGGGCTTATGCTCCCTTATTTTTTTACCATCAAAGCGAAGTGCGATCTGTTCGTCAGAACCCGTCATTGAGTCTAGATATACTTATGCCATGCTCACTGACCGACAGTTATTCATGCCTAATTCGCCTTCCTCCTCGGCCCCAACGCTCGTTTATGATATTCGCGCTAGCCGCTATCTCAATATCACTGGCCGATGCACACTCAGATGCCAGTTCTGCCCAAAACATAATGGCAGCAAACAAATCCACGAATATCAACTCGATCTCAAGAGCCAACCCAAGGCACAGGACATCATTCCACTCTTGGGCACAGTCAGCGATTTTGATGAATATGTGTTTTGTGGATACGGTGAGCCCACGCTGAATTTAGCCACGTTGATTGACGTAGCCAAGGCTATAAAAGCACAAGGAG
>DATHYR010000332.1:0-2467 GCA_035458985.1 Pseudomonadales bacterium | reverse complement strand
ATTGTTGAGGGCCGCGAAGCGCGCATTCACAAAATGCCGCCGAGTGCAGACCGATGGAAAAAAAGAAGCGAGACTTATCAAGGAATCGCTGACGCTATGGCTATGCAATGGGGGATTACAGAATGAATAGAGAAGATTATCTATTGAATCCTGGGGCGCATTGCAAACGTGGATGGGATTTACCGCAATCAAAAATCCCGCCAATTGCGATTCAATCAATCAGAGAATCCGCAAAAAAACGCGAGGAAATGCGAAAAGAGATAACTGAAAAATACTCTAACGCTGCTTTGGCGAAAACATGGGGAGTGCATGTCAGAACAATTGAAAAAATCCTTTCTTATGAAACTTGGAGGCATGTTCTGTGAAACTCCGCGATTACCAACAACGCGCAATCGATCAGCTTTATGCGTGGTTTCGTGCCGGTAACGCTGGCAATCCTTGCTTGGTGTTGCCGACTGGCTCAGGAAAAAGCCATATCGTCGCGGCATTGTGCAAGGATGCGCTGCAAAGTTGGCCGGAAACTCGGGTATTGATGCTCACGCATGTGAAGGAGTTAATCGAACAGAATGCCGAGAAGATGCGCCAGCATTGGCCCGGTGCGCCACTTGGGATTTACTCCGCCAGCATTGGCCGCAAGGATCTTGGCGAGCCGATTACCTTTGCCGGCATCCAGTCGGTTCGCACCAAGGCAAAAGAGCTTGGTCATATTGATCTGGTGATAATCGACGAATGCCATCTTGTAAATCATAAGCAAGAAGGCGGCTATCGAACACTGCTAACAGATCTACAATCTATCAATCCGGCACTTCGCGTGGTGGGTTTAACGGCGACCCCGTACCGATTAGGGCATGGCCTGATTACCGATGCCCCGGCAATCTTTGCCGATCTGATTGAGCCGGTAAGCATTGAGGAATTGGTATTTAAAGGCCACCTGTCCAAGCTGAGAAGCAAAGTGACAGATGCCAAGCTGGACGTGTCAGGCGTCAAAAAGCGCGGCGGTGAGTACATCGAGGCCGATCTTCAGCGAGCCGTAGATACCGCAGACCAGAACGACGCCGTGGTGCGTGAGGTTATCGCCAGGGCAGGGGATCGGAAAGCATGGTTGTTTTTCTGCACGGGTGTATCTCACGCGCAACACGTGGCCGAGGTGTTGCAGGAGTACGGAATCGCAGCAGCGTGCGTGACAGGCGATACGCCAAAAGCCGAAAGATCCGCAATTCTTGCGGCGTTTAAGGCCGGCAATCTCCGCGCACTGACTAACGCCAATGTGCTGACCACCGGCTTTGATTATCCTGATTTAGACTTGATCGCAATGCTCAGGCCCACCATGTCGCCCAGTCTTTACGTTCAAATGGCTGGCCGTGGCATGAGGCCGAAGAGCCACACCGATCATTGCTTGGTGCTGGATTTTGCTGGCGTGGTGGCTACTCATGGCCCAATAACAGCAGTTCAGCCGCCCAAAAAAGCCGGATCAGGAAACGGAGAAGCCCCGGTGAAAGTGTGCGATGAGTGCGCCGAACTTTGCCCGATATCTGCAAGGTCTTGTTCTGCTTGTGGATTTGCATTTCCTGAAACTAAGATAAAAACTTTTACCTTACACGCCGACGATATTATGGGCATCGAGGCCAGCGAGATGGCCGTTACAAGCTGGAACTGGCGCAAGCATGTAAGCAAGGCAACAGGGAAAGAAATGCTCGCCGTGACGTACTACGGGGCGTTGAGCGACAAACCGATCACCGAGTATCTGCCGATCAATCATGAGGGCTTTGCAGGCCAAAAAGCTTTAGAGCACTTGGTCGGAATGAAAACAAAAAGCGGTGCGCCAAATACCGGTCATCATTCTCTTGATGCCATTGCAGAATCAATGAACTGCGGAACGCATCCATCACAGATCAGTTATAAGCAAGACGGCAAATTTCACCGAGTGCTGACACGGGAATGGGCAGAATGAACAAAAAAGAACGACTGCAATTTGAGAGACTTGAGCGACTGTTAGCCGTTGAGCGCGAACGCGCCGAAAAAGCATGGGAAGGATACAGAAAGGCACTTTATGAGCTGGTTGATGTCCAAATGAAACTTGAAGCCATTCAAAACGCAGTCAATGGCAACGATGACTGACCGAATCCCAACCGAGCACGAAGAACAGCGAGAGTTTGTCAGATGGTTCAGGCAGACTTACCCAGGCGTCAGGATATTTGCCATTCCTAACGGCGGCGCACGCTCGCCAAGCACTGCGGGGCGACTGAAGGCCGAGGGCGTATCAAAGGGCGTGCCAGATCTTTATATACCAGCCTGGCGAACGTGGATCGAAATGAAACGCACCAAGGGAGGAAGCGTATCGTCAGAACAAAAAGACTGGCATCAGTACCTTGCAAGCATTGGTGATTTTGTTATAGTAGCCAAAGGCAATGAAGATGCTCAAAGGCAGATTTTTGCCTGCATTAAAACGCATCACGACTGATGACCC
>DATHYR010000331.1:0-6694 GCA_035458985.1 Pseudomonadales bacterium | reverse complement strand
TGCGCTGTTTGGTTAAGCGTAAGTCGCCATCTTGCATGGCTTCGATGATGGCACTCAACAACCAAAATAAGTCACCAATCGGGGCGTTGCCACACAGTTTTTGTAAATGTATGGACGCCTTAGCCAGCAGTGATAGTGCAGCCTCGGGTTGCTTATCTATGGCCAAACGCGCTTTTTTAAACAGTGGGATAATTTTGCTTAAAGGCCCTTTAATATCTTCAGCGGGCGATTGCTTTAAGGCTTTTAAGGGTGATACCTGTGGATCAATAACAATATCCAGGAGCTGACTTTCAACGATTGCCTTGTCACCACTGTATTGTCTGAGATGATTAATCGCATCGAGAAGGATGGGCCCGTTTCGCTGTCCCTGCTCGACGACCCAGCGACAGTAACGAGGGACTAAAAATAGCGGATAGGCGGTAGCGCTGATGATGTCTTCGCTCCACTCCTTACCGTTTTCAAAAATGTCTGTTGCCGCGTCGCTCAACGCCATCAATAACAACGCCGCATCAGGTACACCAGAGAGTGAGGCGGCGCCGGCACATCGGCGTAAAGTTTCTTGCAACGATACCAAGTGGTGCTCTTCTCTGGCCACATGAAGATATTCAAGCCACTGCTGAGCCTGTGCCAAATCATGTTCAATCTCAGGTATTACCACATTGAGTGAAGCGCTGTTAATCATAACTACTGAGCTCGCATTTAAAGTCACTTAAAAAGTATAGTCTTAAGTCGATGATAACAATAGATTTTGTTTTTCTTAATGCGCTAGATTAGCTTGGAGATCATATTGACAGCATCATTCAGCGCGAAGATGCCTACAGCGGCATGAATAATGACCCATTAGGCAATGACTTCATGCAACGTATGGGTTGGCAAAGTACGTGCAGGAACACGGTACCATCGTACGAAATTTTCCTTGGCTTGTATGAGTTACTGTACCTGGCGTTGCAAAAAAAAGGAGTATTTAACTCGCCATGTGGGCGTTAATTCCCCTATTTTCTGAACACGCAGTGACCACCAGAAGCCTTATCGATCGCATCTAAACGAGCCTCGTGCAAGGCCAATTCATCATCATTCGGTGTAATAATTAAACCCGGACGACGCTTAGCAAAGACTTGCGCTTGCTTGGCATATTGATCCGCATCGTCGGCATGTTGTTGGCTATTATCCGAACCACCGCCAAAAAGATGGGTTTGCCCGCCGGTCATTAACAAATATACGTCGGCCAAAATTTCGGCGTCGAGCAGTGCTCCGTGAAGTGTTCGGGCCGAGTTGTCGACGGCGTAACGTTTACACAAAGCATCAAGTGTTACGCGTTGACCAGGGTGTTTTTGACGCGCCATTGCCAGGGTATCAACCACCCCACAATAGGTTTCTACCTTTGAGAAACGACCGCCGTTCAAACGAAGTTCATGGTTAATAAAGCCGACGTCAAAAGGGGCGTTGTGAATGACGAGCTCCGCGCCATCAATAAAGGCCATGAACTCATCAACAATACTGGCAAAAACCGGCTTATCCGCCAGAAATTGGTTGCTTATACCGTGTACTTCAAAGGCGCCACTGTCGACTTCGCGCTCAGGATTGATGAACTGATGGTAGTGATTCCCCGTTAAGCGGCGGTTCACTAGCTCGACACAGCCAATTTCAATAATGCGGTGGCCTAAGGACGTTTCTAAACCAGTCGTTTCGGTATCCAGTACAATTTGTCTCACGCTAATTCCTCAATACCTTTATTGGCTAATTGATCGGCAATCTCATTTTCACGGTGACCCGAATGCCCTTTTACCCAGTGCCAGCGCACATCATGCTGTTGAATCAATGCATCGAGCTGTTGCCAGAGGTCGACGTTTTTCACGGGTTGTTTGCTGGCGGTTTTCCAGCCACGTGCTTTCCAGTTCGTGATCCACTCGGTAATCCCTTGTCTGACGTACTGTGAATCAGTGGTGAGATCGACAATACAGCGCTCTTTGATGGCGCGCAAACCTTCAATCGCGGCGGTTAATTCCATACGGTTATTGGTGGTATTTTTTTCACCGCCATACAGTGGCTTTTCAAGACCGTTATAGCGCAAAAGCGCACCCCAACCACCGGGACCGGGATTACCCTTACAGGCACCATCGGTAAAAATTTCAATGCGTTTCACGTTCTCTCCGTGCAATATCGCGGGCACTGCCGACTTCGGTGCTTCCCTGTAAACGACTGGAAAGTTCTCGCCAACCGGCGCGACTGAGGGTAGCAGGACGTTTTTCTTTGCGGGCGGTAACAACGATGATGCCCCCTAACTTAGGCAAATATTGTCCCATTATACGCGCGTAATGACCATCGCTACTGTGCCAACGGCGGCTAGGAAAGTTAAATCCACAGTAGGAGACTCGCTCTACTTCAAAACCAATGAGGTGCAGCCAGTCTTTCATTTGGGACTGACTCAGTAAACGTCGCAAACTGTGTCGACCATGAAATCCGAAGACAGCTTGCTTAAGCGCCAGTGGACTAAAGCGATTAAAGTTGCAGAGGGTTAAGCGACCATAGGGGGCGACCACCCGAGCGGCTTCACGTAATACCTGATGCGGGTGGCGATGAAAATCTAATACATGGTGTAGCACTAATGATTGCAGAGTATCCGCCTCAATGGGGAGCTGGGTAGCATCACCGGTAATGTCGCACTCACTCGACATTGCTGTCGCCGATAATCGATAGCTACCGTGGATACGACCATGGGTTAATTCGGGCAGCTGGGGACAGGTGCTCACTTGCATGGCCCATTCGCCCCAACTGGAGGCTAAATGGGTTTGAATAGTCTCGATCTCTGACGCCAAAATATCACTGCCCAGAGACTGTCTCCACCAGTAATCTACCGCATCAGGATGGCGCATGATGTCGTCGTTGTTATGTGCAATAATCACGAGTGATTCCTTAATTAGCCGCCCACAACATAGCACAGCTTTGCTGCATGATCACAGGTGTATGACATGAATATTTACCCGCTACCCGCTTTCACGGACAACTATATTTGGGCACTCGTCGACGGCGCTGAATGTTGGATTGTCGACCCGGGTCAGGCCGCCCCCGTCACGCGATTTTTGGCGGCGCACAATCTCACCCTAGCAGGCTTATTAATAACCCATCACCATGGCGATCATACCGGGGCTATAAGCGAGCTATCAGCCACTGGGGTACGTGTTATTGGGCCTGATAACCCCACAATCAATGGTATTACCGAGGTTGTTGGTGAAGGCGATACAGTAGATGTGTTTGGCTATACATTTCATTGCTTGGCAGTGCCAGGTCACACACTCGATCATGTGGCGTATCACAGTGAGTTAGGAAGCCGGCACGTTCTGTTCTGTGGTGATACCTTATTCGCCGGTGGTTGCGGACGACTTTTTGAGGGGAGCCCCGAGCAAATGTGGCAATCTCTTGGCAAGCTAGCGAATTTGCCTGATCGAACTGAGATTTATGCGGCTCATGAGTACACCGCCGCTAATTTAGCCTTTGCAGCCGCCGTTGACCCTAACAATCGACAGCTGGCGGCGCGCATCGAAGATGTAGCGGCTTGCCGTCGCCATGGTATTGCCACACTACCCTCACGAATCGGTCTAGAGAAAGCCACCAATCCTTTTTTACGCGCCACCCAGGCAGAGCTTGCCCATGCGGCGTCAAAAGCAGCCGGGCATCCTATTGAGCGGCCGGTTGAGGTTTTTGCTGCCTTAAGAGCCTACAAAGATCGCTTTTGAGAGGGTCGAAAGGCTAGGCATCATCTGGTAGAGTGACCCCTTTTTTTGACGGGAGATCGTCTTGTTAACATCGTTTGCCCGATACCTAGTTCTCTACATTTGTTTATTCGCGCTGAGCGGTTGTGCCTCAAGCCCTACCTTAAACGACTGGCAGGCTCGTTGGGATGCCTGGCTAAATAGCGATGACGAATCTCTTATGGAGAATGATTTAGATACGGTAGCGTCAGAGCCTGTGGTTATTGCCGATGCAGAGCACGACAGAGATTGTGCCGAAGAATGCATTTCTCGTGTCGACAGTATCGATGCTAGTTTGGGCGATCAAGCGGCTTCGGCGGTCTCCTCGACGACTGAAAATATCACGACGGATGTTATCACCGAGGATTTGTGGCAGTACATGCGCGCTCGCTTTGGCGATCTTGCCGCCATGGATCACCCTCGCGTTGAGGCAGAATTACAATGGTACATCCAACACCCCGATTACATAGCGCGCGTCACTAAACGGGCGTCCCCTTATTTATATTTTATTGTTCAGACGCTTGAAGCCGAGGGGCTTCCCATGGAACTGGCCTTGCTTCCCGTAGTGGAAAGTGCCTTTGATCCCTTTGCCTATTCTCATGGACGCGCCGCCGGATTGTGGCAGTTTATACCGGGCACGGCACGGCTATTCAAACTCCACGACGATTGGTGGTACGACGGTCGCCGAGATGTTGTGGCGTCAACCCGTGCGGCGAGCCAATTTTTAAAACGCCTTAATCAATCCTTTGATGGCGATTGGCTGCATGCCCTCGCGTCCTACAATACAGGCCCCGGCCGGGTGGCGCGGGCCGTCAAAAAGAATAAACAGGCAGGTAAAGATACGGCCTTTTGGTCGCTCAAACTTCCCAGAGAAACATCTACCTATGTGCCTCGCCTGATTGCCATCTCTAAGATCATTGCCGATCCAGAGCGATATGGCGTCGCCTTAACACCTGTCGCTAATACGCCTGTGTTTGAGATTGTCGACATCGACAGCCAGATCGATCTGGCCAAAATAGCCGCTTTAGCGGGGATCACGCTCGACGAGGTGTACCGTTTTAACCCAGGCTTTAATCATTGGGCCACCTCCCCCAAAGGACCAAAGTATGTGGTATTACCTTTAACGGTGAGCCAGACTTTTCGAGACAATTTAGCGCAACTTCCAAAGGACCAATGGTTGAGCTGGAAACGTTATACCGTAAAACGCGGCGATGTGTTGGGAACCATTGCTCAGCGGCATAAAACTGATGTCGCCACGTTAAAAAAGGTCAATAAATTGCGGGGCAACAATATTCGTATCGGCGATGTGTTGCTGATTCCGATTGCAAGTTCACAGAATAACGAATACGGCTTAAGCGAGGATAATCGCCTCGAAAAACACCAACAGCGTCTGGCAAATAAAGCCGAGTTAGCCGAAAAATATGTCGTTCAATCCGGTGATTCGTTTTGGACCATAGCCCGTCGTTTTAACGTCAGCGTGGCTGACTTAGCGAAATGGAATGGTATGGCCAGCAGAGATCCCTTGCGTGTAGGCAAGACCCTGACAATTTATCGGAAAGCCAACGACTCCTCGTTACCACCCCCAACCTCGCTTAAAAGCATCGTTAAAAAAGTTAATTACAAAGTCAGAAATGGCGACTCATTGGCCAGAATAGCGGGCAAATTCAATCTTAAAGTGGCGGACATTATTCAATGGAATCGCCTCAATCCAAGCAAGTATCTTCAACCAGGCCAAGCGTTGACCTTATTCATCAATGTTCAAAGCGCCCCGTAGTTTTCACTCTGGCAAATAGCTAATGCTTAGCTATAGTTAGTGGATTAATCTACAGGGCCCGTTATGAACGACAAAAGAGACTACGGATTTCAGTTTGTAAAACAACTTGCGCAAGATTTGGATAAGGGCAACTTAAAGCTGCCCACGTTTCCGGAAGTCGCACTTCGTGTACGCCGGGTCATTAATGATCCCAGCTCTGATATTGAAAAAGTCCTAAACGTTGTAAAAACCGATCCAGTTTTGACCGCACGGTTACTCAAGATGGCGAATTCTGCGTTGATGCGTCGCGGCGTAGATGGTCCTGTGGATCTTCGCACCGCGATTGGTCGATTAGGTTTTGATATGGTTCGCAATGCGGCGATGGCGGTGGCCATGCAGCAAATTATGACAGCTCGCGCTATGGGGCCTCTTGCCAAACAGTTGAGTCCCCTTTGGCAGCACAGTATTCAAGTGGCAGTTCTCAGCTATATCATTGCCAAGCAAACCAAGGCGGTACTTTCTGACCATGCTATGTTGGCGGGGCTGATGCACGATATAGGCAAATATTATATTTACATGCGTGCCGATGAGCACCAGGAGCTGCTGGGTAATGAAGAGGATTTACAGCAAATACTGACCGTTTGGCACGCCGATATTGGTGCAGCAATTATGGAGGCGTGGGGGTTTGAGAGAGCCTACATAGAAGTGGCTCAAGAACACAATCACTACGAAAGACGCCATGAGGGCGACGCGGATATCGTTGATGTGGTGATGCTGGCCAATTTACACGCCAATATAGGCAAACCTAATCAACCTAAATTGTGGGCTAACATTCCCGCCTTTGCCAAGCTTAATCTTACCCCAGAGAGCAGTATTCATTTGGTTCGTGAGAGCCGCGCCGAAATTAAAGAAATTATTGCTAGCCTACAATAACGGCTCCCAATGCCCCAGGGCTGTAAAATACAGCCCTGCCCCTGCAACGTGCTCACCCATTGATGCTAGTGCTTGCCTATACCCATGTAACTGATGTCGATATTGTTCAGTTTCACGGGCTATAAACGCCTCTTTGGATTCGTCTGCTGAGGGCTGAGACGTTTTAAAATCAATAACAACTGCATCGCCCGATGGCTGCCAAATCACCCTGTCGATAATATTAAGACGCCCATCACTGGACACAATACGCCATTCGCAG
>DATHYR010000330.1:0-1444 GCA_035458985.1 Pseudomonadales bacterium | reverse complement strand
TCCAGACACGATGGATGGTATTGATGTCGTTGTTGGCTCTGGAACAGTAGTAATTCCCGGTGAAGGATTTATTGTTACAGCGGGTGGCATCGACACACATGTTCATGCTTTATCGCCAAGAGTATGTGATTCAGCACTTTCAAGCGGTGTAACCACAATAATCGCGCAAGAGTTTGGCCCATTCTGGGGTGTTGGCGTTAGTTCCGCCTGGGCACTGGCCCATGGTCATGAAATGTTTAGCGCTTGGCCGTTGAATGTTGGAATCTTAGGTAGAGCTTCGGCAAGCACAACTGCACCACTAGAAGAGGCACTAAGTGGCGGTATTTGTGGTTTCAAAATCCATGAAGATACTGGTGCACATCCACGCACCATTGATACTGCGTTAACTTTTGCAGAAGAACACGACTTAGCGGTTGCGCTACACACAGATGGCTTAAATGAAATGCTCGATGTGAATGGAACTGTGAGTGCGATTGCCGGGCGAGCAGTTCATGCCTTCCATGTTGAAGGTTGCGGCGGTGGCCACGCACCTAACGTATTAAAACTAGCTGGACGTGAAAATATATTGGCTTCGTCAACCAACCCAACATTGGCTTACGGAATAAATGCTGCTGATGAACATGTGGCGATGATTATTTCCGCACATGGAATGAACTCAGATCTTCCTAGCGATGTGGCTTTAGCAAAACAGCGGGTCCGGAATGCAACCATGGCTGCCGAAAATAGATTGCACGATATGGGCGTAATTCCAGTTACGTCATCTGATGCCCTTGGCATGGGCCGCGCGGACGATACTTGGCGGAAAACTTTTGCGATGGCCAGTATGTTCGCTGATCAAGCAGTACTGGATGGCAGTGTTGCACCTAATGAAGTTGTAACTGCTAACGAACGTGTCCTTAGGCATGTCGCAAAAATAACAATTAACCCAGCATTGGTTCATGGCTTGTCACACGAAGTCGGTTCAGTTCAGGTTGGCTTAGTCGCAGACTTAGTCTTATGGCGCTATGCAGATTTCGCGAGTAAACCCGATTTAGTAATTAAATCTGGAATTCCAGCATGGGGGGTTGTTGGCGATCCTGGTGCAACCGTCAAGGAAGCTCAACCACTTTTAATTGGTCCACAATTTGGTGCATATGGAGCTACTGCGGCAGACCTAGGAATTCATTTCACAAATCAAGCAGTTCCAAATTTGCCAGGTAGGCGCCGCAGTGTGGCAGTGAAAAATACGCGCAGTATTCGCGGAAGCCAGATGGTTCGTCATGGGGTGATGGGTGAAATTGAAGTTAGCGCTAACGGTGAAGTAGTCACCTTTAATGGTGAACCGGTTTCAAGTAGCCCAGTAACCAACGCGTCCCTGACTCGCACCTATTTACTTTAAGCATGGTTTTTCCTTGTTGCCATATTTTGGCGGCCGAGTTATTTTTTAAACCGTTGGGCTCTAATC
>DATHYR010000329.1:0-1008 GCA_035458985.1 Pseudomonadales bacterium | reverse complement strand
GTATTACACCAGTTGGAACTTCACCAACGAGAGATCGGTGGTGATGGCTATCCCTACGGTTTGCAAATTATGCTGCAGACACTGACGGCGGCCACCCACGATGGCGATATCCTCGCAGTACTTGATATCGAAGAGACACTGGCAAAACTGCGAGAAGCAATAAAAGACCCGGAATACATCAAATCGCTGGCGCGTCGACTATTGCTCGACAACACACATCGCGTCCGTCTGACCCTGGTGCCCGATACAACATTGGCAGAGGCCAAGGAACACGCTGAGGCCGAACGATTATCAGCAATGAAGTCGCAGATGACCGATGAAGACAAAGCGGCTGTCATTGCAAACAGTCGTGCGCTTAAAGCGCGCCAGGAAAGCGTTGACGATGACAGCATTCTTCCCAAAGTGACGCTTGAGGATATTCCCGCCGACATTCGCATTATTCACGGTGACGTGGCGGGTAGCGGTAATCTTCCGATTCATATGTATGACGCCGGTACCAATGGCATTTGCTATCAACAATTGGTTGTCCCCCTACCCAGCTTGAATGATGACGAGCTTGCCATTCTGCCTTTTTACACACAGGCGCTGACAGAACTAGGGGTGGGCAACAAGGATTACCGCGAGACACAGGCATGGCAGTCCGCCGTTTGCGGTGGTCTCAATGCCTTTAGCAGCGTGCGCGGCGCTGTCGACGATGTGAATGCCATCTCCTCGTACTTTGTCATGTCTTCAAAATCCTTACTCCGCAATCAGCAAGCAATGAATGAATTAATGCATGCCACGATGCTCGAGGTGCGCTTTGACGAGTTATCACGCATCCGTGAATTGGTTGCACAAACCCGCGCTCGTAAAGAACAGAGTGTGACTGGCAATGGCCATGTACTGGCAATGATGGCCGCCTCTGCGGCCTTCAGCCCAGCCGCTGAAGCCAGTAATCGAGTCAGTGGACTTCCTGGCATCCACTTTGTTAAAGCACTGGATAAACGTCTCAACGATCCATCTGAACTG
>DATHYR010000328.1:0-1075 GCA_035458985.1 Pseudomonadales bacterium | reverse complement strand
GATGGCAATACAAACTCTTTTTTGGCTTGTGCAAAAATTGGTGCAGTAGGGATTGTTGCCTCGACTGCTGGTGCGGTTACTTCTGACATTTCTTGTTTCTCCTCTACTGGGGTTACTTCTTCATTTAACACTACTTGCTCTGGCTCTTGGTGGATACTTGCAGCAACCTTGGTGATCGGTGCCATGTCACCAAACGCGCCAATTGGCACGAGCGACAATTCCATCCATTCGGCGGCCTCAATGATCATTGTGCCGTCTTCGTCATAACTGAACTTAGTCGGGTTTACGCCCACCGATACTTGGTCAATGGTGCCATCCATGGCCATCACAAGCGCATCGTTTCCGAGCGTGGTGGCGCTGATCTTGGCGCTAAACATCATGCCCTGCTCGGTGTCCACGCGCTCGGTAACAACACCAACTGGCTGGCTGGCGTCATGGTACATGAACAGGCGTGGTGCTTTGCCCTCAACTGGCAATGAGCCTGGCTTAAAGATCACAGCTGTGCCATCGCTGACTACTGCCGGCACGTTGTATGGTGCTGCAATTCCGCTGATGGTGCGGCGTGGCGCGTCACCTTTAGCGGCATCAACCGTAAAATCTCCTGCAATTAACTTGATCATCGTGCTAACTCCTCTTGAGTGTTTTCTCTAACAATTACTTCTTCATCGTCCATGCGATCGGCCATAAAGTTTTCTTCTAAGTATTCATCAGCATCAAACTCAACATATGTTCCGCGCGGTAGCACGTTGTCCATTGACAGCGCTCCAGCGATCGCATCTGCATACAATTTCACGCCAAACAAATAAAGGTCTGCGCGTGCTTGCTGACTGCTCTGATACGAATATGCGCCAGTTGCCACGCCCACCAAATATGGGGGAACATTCGCTAGGCGCGACATTTCCAAAGCCTGATACTGCGATGCTTCAATCAAAAGCATCTTGTCAGGCGTGCTGTTTGTTTCCGTGTATGTCAAATATTCATTAAGCGCAGCAGTTTGGTTGGTTGCTCGAGCGGCGTTAAACGCGCTAGCCAAATCTGCTAGTTCTTGCGCGCTAAGTGGCTCGCCACCAGTTTG
>DATHYR010000327.1:0-9005 GCA_035458985.1 Pseudomonadales bacterium | reverse complement strand
ACGGGGTCAAGATCCACCGGCCACCAAGAAGTGCGTTCGGTAACCGCGTCCATGTATTCATCCGGCAACTCTGCCGGTTGTACTTTTGGGAGTGACGCCAACCAGGAATCCGTTAACGCCTCAGTGTCTGCGGGCGGTGTGATCGGGTAATTGATTCCTTGCGCCAACATAAGATCCACCATTGGCGCTATGCGGGCTATTTCATGCCCGTCAAGCCCCGCCTGCCGTGCCGCGCCCTCAAGTGCCCACACGCCCACATCTTGTGGGATTAACCCGCCGGCAATCCCACGCGCAATCTTCGGCACCGCCTCAAGTGCCAACGCCATCCAACGACCACCCTCACCGGCGTTAACGACCGCGCTAGTTGCCGACTCAATCACCGCGTCCCGATATTTGGCAACCCTGTCGCCGTTAGCGGTCAACGTCGCCGGTAGCGGTTGCGGTCGCAACGGCACCACTGGCGCCGGTTCAGTGTCTAACTCGGTCAACCATTCGGTTAACGGTTTAGTGCCGTGAATCTCGCCCGTGAAGTCCGTGAGGTAGGTGTAGGTGCCGCCGGTGACATGCCGTGACGGTGGTGCGACAACGTAGCCGCCGGCGCCTTTCACCTCAATCTTTGCCGGTAACCCGTGCTTGCCACTGGGAATGGTTTTGTTGCCACCAGGGGTGCAATAAATATGCAACCCGCCATCGCCGCGCCCCGTGAGCACGGTGGCGACATGTTCTGGCACGCCAATGTCGGCAATAAGTTCCTGGTATGCCGGTATCGCCCCGTCAACGTCAATGACGTCAATTTCACCGCCGGTCACTAATCCAACGTTGGCATTGGGGTATTTACTCCACCATGCGTTTATCGTGCCCGTGTCGGTGGTGGCGTTTTTTAACCCGTTTGCGGTCAAAGGATGTTTCGCAGGACTAGGGCAATCGGCGCCCTTGGGACAGGCGCACACGCCACTCTCAGGCCACCAGAGTGGTATCACTTTGATACCAAGGTCGGCAAGGTGCAAGGCGCTTGCCTGCAGGTCGTTCGCTGCACGGTTAAGTTGTGGCATCATTTTCCCTCAATCATTTCCAACACTATAGAACGAACAAAATCAATACCGACCATGCAATTGCAATGCGGCCTGTCCATAAACACTTGAGGCTCACGGCACACCGGCGACAATTCATCAATGCGGCGCAATAATTCGGTGGCGTCAATCATTTTATTACTCCACATCAACGGTTAATAAATCTTGAACGTAACCTAAGGCTTGATCTGAAACGCCCCAATTTTCACGCCTTTTTTTCATTAATGCTTGATACTTTTCATAGGCCGCTGATTTGTGCTGACTAAATCCTAGCCCCTTGCACCAATAATCGTTCCTTAATAACGTTTTGCAAACCCTACGCCAACTTGGTGCCAGTCTTTGTGCTTCCATTTGATAATCTGCTTGATCTGGTATGCCGTTAGGGTAGCCCCTTTCCATCCACCACCGCTCAAATAACATTATTTTGTCTCGGTAATGAGTTTCCATTGCCGGCGGCATCGATCCAACTAAAAGTTCGGCAAATGATTTCCAAGTATGTCCAACAGGTTTTGTAATTTTTCGATAACCATTAACGTTACCCCATTCTTGCATGTAGAGAGCGCCACCATTTGCACCATTAACTCGCGCGACAACCTTAGCCCATGTTTCCGGTTCAATTAAATGGAAAAGCCATAGGCCGCGTCTTTGGTCATCGCCATATGGTTGACAGATTCTCATTTGAGAAATTTTTAATCCTGCCTTAGCCATTAAATCATATAAACGATTGTGCGGTGCCTCAGGGTTTTTGCTATGCCATGTCCAAATATCTTCGGTGCGCCAATCATAAATTGGGTACACATTAAAAGTGTTTTCGGTGATTTGACTTGTCCATTGTTTATTGTTAAATGTGGTTTTTGTTTTACTCGCAATTGTGCGCCATCGGTTTAATGATTCATCTGACCTAATACCAACTAAGCAGGCCGTTGTTTCGCCTTGCGCATACCATTCACCAAATAAGGGAACAAATTCTTCAAACTCCATCCCAGGTTCAAAAAAATCAAAATAGTCATTATCTGTTATTGCAAAACTTGGTGGCGTCCTAATCCAAATATCTTTTTTGTCAGCGTCCCAGCATTGCCATTTTGGTTCGTAAACACTTACTGCATTGCGTAAATCAATTGGTAAACTGACCCAAAATTGATCAGTGATATCTTCATATTGAGCAAAGCAATTTAATGCGTGATCAATTGTTGTTTTGTATTGACCCTCAAGATCAATAAGCAATAAACCAAAACGCCTATTTCGTTTGCGTGCTTCTTGAGCAACCAAATGTAGCATTACTGTTGAATCTTTCCCCGCACTAAATGAAACATAAACTTTGGCAAAATTATCAAAAGTATATTCAATTCTTTTTTGCGCTGCCTCTAAAACGTCAAATGATAAATAATGCTTCGACACCGTTAACCCTTTCCTCCCACTTTAAAATTACATTGTCGGCCACATCGTTAGCGGCGTCCCTTTGGTCAATGGTTAATTTCCACCATGCTGATTTTGTTGCGTAGGCTGTACTGCCAGCAAAAAAGCAACATGCGGCCTGACCCAACCAAGCGCGACGATTTGATTCCTGATTAGTCAATTGGTGCTCTGTTGCGTTTGGCCAATTGATGGTGACGTCAGTCATTGCATCTAATAATCCATCGGGATTGCTTAACAATTCAATGCTTGCGGTTTCCTCTGATTGAAGATCAAATGGAGGTTCGTACATTTTTGCAGCAACATCTTCCCACTTGTAATACGGATGATAAATCCTACGCACTTTCAGCCCTTTCCATCACAGTAAATTTCCCACGCTTTTTAGTTTCGAGAAAACCGAATTTTGCAAACAATGACTGCCCTAATTCGGTCGCCGTTGCTTTTATTGTTTGTTTGTTGTCAATGCTTTTTAACGCATAATTGATTAAGGCGTATCCAACTAATTGACCGCGACTGCCCTGTAGCACATAAAACGAACAGAATTCATTTTTCTTTAGCGCAATTATTCCAATGACCCCTAAAGATTCTGAATCGGCAATAAACCAAATCTTGCCATCGTCATCCCAAATTGGCGCACCAATCTCGGAGACTATTTCCCTACGTGACAAGAACTTGCCAACCTTGTCATAAAACTCTGGGTCAACGTTGGTTATTGTTTTAATTTCGTATGGCGGAACTTTTTTTTCCGCTGCATAATCAGACATCTATTGCCTCAAATTCTGTCTCAACAATTTCCCCTTCGCCGACTTCCCAGGCTTTAGAGAAATCTCTATTTGCAAACGCTTCAGCCAATCCACTTATTTGAGCAAGCCGCAACACTTCGTCTGGATCCATGCCAAGATTTTTGCCAATCTTTTCATCTGACCAATTGCGTCGTTTTAACTCAATAACAATGTCGGACATTGCGTCAACCTTATGCTTGCCACGCGCCCGATTGTGTCGAATGGTTGAAGCCATTCTGTCGCTTCGATCTTTTTGACTTTCACGAATTTGAACCACAGGCAAAAATCCCTTAATACGTTCTCTAACGTCGTCACATTCGCGCCCAACTCTGTTGCGATGAAAACCATCAATAACAACCGAAACGCCATCTTCATTGTTTGCCACAATTGGTTGCGTGTATCCGTCGGCCATAATTGATAATCTAAGTAATTCCATTTCTGGCGGCGCAACACTGTTAGGATTGTAATCATTTGCCTGAACGTTATCGCTTTTAACCCAAATAACATTATCAACCGGTTCGGTTTTAAATGGGCTAAATTCATTTATTGCTTCACGAATTTTGTTTAAAGCGTTGACTTTTTGATCAATAGATCCAGTAGTCAACAAAGGTGCCACCACATTTCTTATTTGTATTATTGCATCATCTAATGCATTCATTTTGTTCCCCTCATTCTCTCTATTTCGTTTTTAATAATTTCCAACGTCTCCGACTCAGGCAAGTTAGCCTTCACGCACCGTTCAATCAGCACATCAATACGCGCCCACATTGCCGCGTTTGATTCTTCATCAGGCTCCATGAAACCTATGGCCTTCCAACGCTAATGTCGTCCAAGGATTCATCGAATACACGCCGACACCCCGCGCCCGTATCGCATTCGCCATGTCGTCCAATGCCTTTTGCCAGACACCATACACAAGTTGACCATCAGGCACTTCGTAACCGTCAAACCTGCCGTTGCCGTCAATGGCACCACAGTCAATGCCGCACAGAATAATTGTGTCAGCACCTAGCCACCATGCTAGTGACATGGCCAATGTTGCTGAGGACGGGCCAAGCATTAGGCGTGATTCTGACCAGTCTGCGACAGGATCAAACCCTGCAAATCGTTGATCGGTTGTCGGTACTTTCAACACGTTTGAACTGGTGGCCGGTATCCCCGTGCTGTCTGCTGCCGGCACTTGCTCCACTTCGGAAGTGATAACAACGTGACCGGGTTTCATGGTGGCGATCTTTTCGGCGTCATCATGGTGGTTGGACACATGCCAAGCAAAGTCAAGCGGCAACGCAACGGCGGAATAGTTCACGCCAATAACGTATTTGTCGGCAAAATAGCCAGGGTCAATGTAGTCCATTGTTTTCCCGCTGCCGACAACGTGCACGGTTGTACCGTTGTCGCTGCCGCGCAGGTCGTCAAACGTTCCCACTACACTCCCCAATCGTTTGCGCGTCGAACAGTCAGCTGCCACCCGAACGGATCATATTGGTTTAGTGACAGTTTCGCCTCAAACGTTTTATAGTTTGATTGGTAGGTGCGTTGGTTGGCTTCACCGTAGCCCCCGCCAATGGTGGAACTGTTGGCGTGGTTCACTTTCACGTCCGTGTTGTATATAACGTCCTCACCCATGTATTCCCGCGCCCGTCGCGCGTAATCCGTGTCCTCAAAGTAGGCAGGGTAGAACGCTTCGTCAAACAGTCCGACGGCGTTGACAACATCCTCACTTAGCGTGAACGCACACCACGGGCTGACTGCGTCAGCAACAGCAATGGTGCCGTAGTTCTCGGCATACCACGCGAACCGTTCCATAGCGTTTGGTGGAAACGTCACGTCATCATTGACAACGAACCAGTATTGGGCAAACGGTGTGACCTTGATTCCTAGATTCCAGCTGGCGGCGACACCCAAATTGGCTGGCATGTTGATCACGCTTAGGCGCGCAACCTGGTTGGATGATGCCGTCACCGCACGGTTGGCGTCGTTGTTGATGATGACTGCATGGTCAACAGGGTAATCAATGGACGCAAATAGGTCATTGATCCTGTCGTGGCCGTTGAGTGTTGGCACGATTAGTGCCGGTATCGGTTTATTCATGTCGTTCCCCTTCATGTGGATCTAATGTCTGGTGTTGGTTTGCTTGGCGCGTGTCGTCAATCGCCTCAATAGCGGCGACGGCTTCCCTCACCCAGATGCGGGGGTTGCGCGTCTCGCCACTTGAGTCTGCTGTGTAGTCGCGTTCGTAGTCAACTTCGGCTTTAGGGTTTTCCTCAACTGCTACGACCGCTGCCCGTGCCGCGTCCAGACCAGCGGCGTAGCCGCTGCTGAATCCGTTGTCGCTGCCAGTCTTGTAGGCATAGGTCTCGCCCCAGCCGCGCAACGATTCCCAGCGTTCGGTCACCCGCTGTTCGCAGGCACGGAGTTCGTCACAGATACAGGCGTCCGTGGAGCCTTCCTTGTAGCACTCGGGCAGGTGTTCAACCATTTGATGTCTCCGTCCACCAGTCTGGAGGAGTTCCTTCAATCCATGCGTGCATGGCTTCGCGGTCGTCGCTGAACATATCAAAGCGATCAATGACGTTATGCGCTTTCTGGCGCTCGTCCTCACGGACACGGCTGGCGAACACGCACCATCCACACTGCGAGGGCAGTGGCTTGTTGTGGGCGGCTCGCCCGTCAGGGCACAACGGGTCGTGTGCTGAATCGTTTCTATCTAATACGTTCTCGCTCATGTCGTTCCCCTTATCGGTATATCTGTTCTGATATGTGAACAATTGTTGTGTTACATGTGTGACAAGGTGGCGGCGTCCACCTCTCGCAAACACCGCCACCGTCAACATTACGCGCTCAGGCCTGAAGCTTTCAACAACTCCATAGCCTGCTGCTGTTCCGGCGTCAACGCCGGCGCCACAGCTTCAGCAATTGGAGTGCCAGACTTGATCACGTTGACGTCAAAGTGCTTCAACGTCTTGCCGCCAGCGCGCTTTTCAACCTCGGTAAGTTTGACGGTAAGCACGTCACCAACCTCGGGGCGTTTCTCTGACAGCGCAGCCTTCAACCGTACTTGTCCGGCGGTGAGTGCTATTTCACCATCTGGCGTGTCCAACATGATTTTCGGTACAACCTTGCCGTCATCAAACCGGTGTGCGTACACGCCGGTCACGGTGCCACTGACACTATCGCCCACGGTTTCAAACTTTGCGTAGTCACTAGCAATACGCATTTCGGGTTCGTCCCAAATTGACATTTTGTTACCTCTCTAATTTATCTGGTTGGGTTGGGTCAACGGTGTTTTAACTCCGTTGCATCCCATCGCCGTATCCGACGACAATGGGAAGAAATAGGGACAGTACAAGCAATTACTCGGATTAGCCGGCAACAATTCCAGGGCATCCGTGCCTATCTCCGTCAGTGACGCAATGGCGTCATATCGTGCTAGGTATTCCTCAACGATCTTTTCATTGTACGTTTCTGTTATGGCAAAGGCATCGCGCATCATTCCCGACCGTGACCAAAACATAATGGCAATGTTGTCAATGTCGTAACCCGCTAGGCGTAGCCCTGCAGCGTACATACTTAACTGCACGCGGTATTGAATCGGAATACCCTCACGCCGGTATGTTTTCAATGCCGTGGCGCCAACGACCTTGTGATCAATCACTGTTTTTGACGGCAAATGCACTAGGTCGGCGGTGCCTTTAGTCCACGGCTCTAGGATTATTTTCACCTCGGTCAAATAGTCGGGGTCTTTGCCAAACGCACGTTCCAAATATTTGTGAACACTGGTGCCAACAATGGCAGGCCATGAATCCATGTCGGTATTGACAGGTTCAATTGCCAACATTTTGTAACCTAACCGTCGTGCGCACGGATGCCCTATTTCGGATGCGCCAATAGTTGTTTGAAGCGACCTAGGTGACCAGTTGTTGAATTCGTTGACGCGGTTGATTAGTAACTTGGCAAGGTCTAATGGTGGTGTGTCCTTCGTTGTCGTATCTTTTAATTTGCCCATGTTAGTCGCCAACAATCGTGAACCGGCGTGACTCTGTTGCCTTAGTACATTGCGCCAGTTGATCAGGTGACAGTAATTCCTTTGCCACCTTTTGATCAAATCGGTTAGTTGTCACATACGACCAACGAACAACCGGTTCGCCATTGATAGTGCCAACCTCAGCATCGCCTAGCGCGTCTTTGATGTGCGCCTCAGCCACTTCAATTTGCATATCAATCTCTGCACGATCGGCGCGTAGCCCTTTCAACAAAATCAACCAGTTAAGCAGCGCGTCTATTTCGGTCTCTGATTGCACGGTGTCTCCTTCCAACGCTAAATCGTTCGCCACCCCAAATGCCTGAGGCGTAATTGTTTTGTATTGCATGATCCAAACATTGCAACCTTACGGGGCATGACTGACATATAGCGATTGCCTGTGGGTTAACGTCATTCAACCCAATGGGAAAAAACATTTCAGGATCGTGCCCGAAACATGCGGCCTGCTGGCGCCATGTTTCGTTTGTCATGTCGGTTAAAATATCTTCACTAATTCTTGGCATACGTTTCCCCTATAGCATCAAACATGTTTTCAACACTAACCATGACAGTGGTGAACGCCTTGTCACATTCAACAAATGCGCCGTGATCATCGCCAAGCGTCCAACACTCCCAATTCGCGACCCTACCATTTCCAAACCCTTGACGTTGCACAATAAGGAAACCGTGTTTAGCGCCGGCGTTGTCACGTTCGCGTTGCGTATCATCTAGCCATTTACTGATCTGACCCAGGCTAGCGGTTTGCGCCGACTTGCCTGCCTTAATCTCAAGAATGATTTTCGGGTCACGCATTAACACAACATCGCCTTGGTCATTGGCGCCCGCTAGGGCTATGCGTTCAGCATGAACGAAACCCCGCGACCACGCGTATTTAACAACAGCGGTTTCCGCTGCAGTGCCTTTGTTCTTTGAAGGATTAGCCACCGGTCACCACATATTCAACCAAGAATTTAACAATGGCGATAAACCCAATCAGATACACAATCAGAATACTGACCATCGCGGCCTTCATTATTGTTAACATGACTGCCCCTCGCACATGACTTCGGCGCATTCTTCCAATAATGTCGCCATGTATTCATTACCCGCTAATCGTTCAACCGACGCCGTAGCAAGGCAACGGTTGACCAACTGTTCTTTGTTCATCAGTAACACTCCGTCCCAGGCACTTGATGTGCCCAATGTTGTTTACCCTCGCCGTTATTCCACACAATCCAAAACGCCATATCCTGCCAATATGGATGCCATTTGTTCATTGATGTTTTACGCAACAATTCCCCAATTTTCAATGCTTGATCTTTACCCATTGTTGACCGTAAATACTTTTGAATCATCCATGCTGCACCGGTGCGCAATTCGGGACTAAATTGGTACGCGCCCCGAAACGTGCCGGACATAGACACCGCGTTGTAATGGTTACGTGATTCACGTTGTCGGATACATTGTCTAATTGATTCATGGCGTGGAACGTAAAACTTGCCACGGTACAAACTTGACCCGTCATGGATCTTCACGCCAACCTGTACAGGATCTTGTACAGGTTCCGGTGTTGGTGTTGGCAACGCCAACACTGCCGTCAGCGCGACGGCAGCAAACATCATTTGCCTGCCCGTAGTTCACTGATGGCAAGGTCAATATAGTTTTCCATTGCTGCATTTGCCATGTCGTCGGCAATCTTTTCCGCACGATAAGTCCGTT
>DATHYR010000326.1:0-1036 GCA_035458985.1 Pseudomonadales bacterium | reverse complement strand
GCCCCTGCCGAGTGGCGGGGGCGAACAGATCATCCACAGAACGGAGGCTACCTTGCAACAATACACTATTGCAGAGCTAATCGACAAGCACCACGAAGCACAACGGGAACAGCCTAGGCCACATATGGGCGCATCATTGCTTGGGCATCCTTGCGATCGTTTGTTATGGTTGTCATTTCGATGGTCCGTAGTTGAAAAGTTTCCTGGCCGCATCCTTCGTTTGTTTCGCCGAGGCCACATGGAAGAAGTCACGCTAGTAAGCGACCTTCGCGCCATTGGCATTGATATTCAAAAGACTGGCAAATCACAAAGCCGCGTTGATTTTGGCTCGCACGTTTCTGGCTCTGTTGATGGCGTTGCAGAGTGTGGCGTGCCTTTTGGAGACGGAAAACAATACGTGGTTGAGTTTAAAACCCACAGCAAAAAGTCTTTTGACGGGGTTGAAGCAAACGGCGTAGAAAAAGCAAAGCCAATGCACTACGCACAAATGCAGGTTTATATGCTTGGCATGAAAATCGACCGCGCACTGTATGTTGCAATTTGCAAAGATGATGATCGAATCTGGACTGAGCAAGTTAAATTTAATGCTGATGTTGCAAACTGGCTAGTCGAGCGAGGCAAACGCATTGCATTGTCAGATCGCATGCCTGAGCCGTTAAGCGCCGATCCAAGCTGGTATCAATGCAAGTTTTGCCCGGCGCATGAGTTTTGCCACAAAACCAAACTGACAAAAGAAGTGAATTGCCGTACCTGCGCACATAGCACTGCAAAACCTGATAGCACTTGGCGCTGCGAGCGCCATGAAAACGATGTTATTCCGGTAGATTGGCAGCGGTCAGGCTGCGACGGTCATGTTTTGCACCCTGACCTAGTGCCTTGGCAGATTAAAGAAGGGCCGGACGCTATGACTGCCGTTTATATTATTGACGAAAAGCCGGTGGCTAATGGAAAGCCGAGCGAGATCACATTCAGCAGCCGTGAGATTTTGGCGAATGCTAAGACCTGCGCCAATCCAGATGAATTCATCATTGCCATT
>DATHYR010000325.1:0-1182 GCA_035458985.1 Pseudomonadales bacterium | reverse complement strand
CCACAACTCTTGAGATGGGCCAAAACGGCTGCGAACTTTGTCGTATTCCTGCCCTGATGTGACAAGCACATAGTGGCCAGCAACCATTGCAACGGCTGCGGTTACGCACTTGTCGATGCCGTCGATGAGATCAAGCTGGTGGTAGTAAGGAGTAGGCAGGTAGTGGTATTTGCCGCCTGCCTTCCATAGCTCCACCCAAGTCGCTTTGTGATCTAGCAGATGTGGGGGCAGCTCTTCTTGAAGCTGCTGAATGGCAGCCAATTGGTGGCTATTGCCATTGAAGTACTTGAAAAAAGAATCAAGCCTCACCATGGCAGTAGCAAGCCAATCAAGCATCAGCCACTGGTTTTTGTTCTGGGAACAGGTTGGCCTGGATGAAATCAACCATCCGGTCATCGACGGTGTTGTCGGTCTTGCTGGCCAAAGCACGCAGCAAATCGATTACCAGCTTCTTGACTGCCTTGGATTGCAGGAAGCCAAACAGGATTGGACGTACAAGCGCGATCATCATTTGTCAGCTGATACTCCAACTCTAGTGCGGATTTTTAGGGCCTTCCAGCCGTGCCACAGCAGCTTCAAGATCACGTAAGCGACTAAACACTTCAGCGTCACGGCTCTTCATATCGGTGTGCAGGATATTGAGCCGAGTGGCCACGTTTTCAACTGCGGCGGTTAGCCGTATAACAGCGTCCCTGCTTTCTGTAGCGCGGCGACCATAGTTCCCGAGGCCCACTGCCGCTACCGTGATTGAAGCGCCGGTAACGGCCGCCAAAATCTCCATCATTGGCCGCATCCCAACAGCGACATCATGGCAGATCAACAGCAAACGTCACCGCAAGAAGATGACGATAAACATGGTCTTTTAGGCCATCTCGTCCGCCTTGGGTTAATGATCTGGGCATGTGGCGTGATCACTGCCAATTACATGGGTCTGTTTAAACAGTCAATTGATGTGACGTTCAGTGCATCACTACTTTCTTCTATGGCTGCTAGCTATGGCCTTACTGTCGGCCGTAATAACGCCAAGAAAAAGGAAGAACCTAAAGTCCAGTCAAACACGGTACAAAAATGAAAAGACTTCTAGCCATTGCGGTTGTGCTGGCCGCCGCCCCTGCCGTTGCTCAAACTGTCACACCTACGTGGTCGACAGGCTCGATGCAATCAACTACGACCACGACTCAG
>DATHYR010000324.1:0-26323 GCA_035458985.1 Pseudomonadales bacterium | reverse complement strand
AAGCTCATGGCCCCGCATATCCAACGCGCCGTGGCCAACGGTATTCAATTAATTAACTTGGATCACGAACGCCGCCTCTACAGCAAGACCTTAACCCGCAAGTCGATTGGCATTGTGACGTTAGATGAAAAAGCTAAAGTCCTCTCGCGCAACAGCGTGGCCGACGACCTCATTCGCGATAAAGACGGCTTTCACATTGTGAATGATCTTATTCACTTCGATAGCAGCAAGAACAAAAATAAATTTTATGAATACCTGAGCGAAATTCTTCGTTCACAGCGCAACAATGAACAAGCGGCGGTTCACGCGCTGTCAGTAGAACGCCCCTCCGGCAAAAGCCCACTAGAAGTATTGATTAAACCCATGATGATTGATCCTTCCGTGGAGCCCAGTAGAACACCTCACATGATGGTGTTTATTAACGCTCCCGAAAAAGAATACGACATTGACATTAAAATCTTGATGGCGCTTTATCAACTGACGCGCGCCGAAGCATTGCTAGCCAAACACTTAGCCGAAGGCGCTAACTTGGATCAGAGTGCCGCGTTACTGGGAATTTCACGCAATACTGCGCGGGCGCAGCTGCGTTCTATTTTTGCTAAAACGGGGGTGTCACAGCAGTCGATGCTGGTGAGCCTTATTCTCAAAAGTCTGGTCACCATCTCTTAACAACAGGCGCCCTAAGCAGGGCGCATGTTGGCTTCACTCCAGAAGGCCCGCATTTCCACCACGAGGCCTTGCTGGTCAAAGCGGAAAGTATCAATGATATCCATGGCCAACGACTGACCGTTGTAATTCATGGTAATTTCAAAGGGGAAGGCCGCCTCATTTGAGGCCACCCGGACGGGACCTAGTAGACGAGCCCCAGTGATGGCTTGGATAGATTTGCCATAGAATTGCCGAATCGCCTCACGACCTACTACATGGTCCGCGCCCACCGGATCTTCTATATGAGCATTGTCGGCATACAAGCCCACAATGGTATCTAGATCGCCGCGTGTCAACGCATCGAGATACGTGTGTACTGCGTTAATGGCCTCCATGGTTAGCGCGCCATAAAGGGTAGGCCATCGTCGATGGCATGATTAGCGTCCTCGGGCTTGGTCACCCCTGGCACATGATACGTACCATTGACCTGCGCCTGGATCTCGGCGACATCCGCACGCTTAGCATAAAATTGCGAATACCATTTGCGCCCTTTCGCAAAAGGCCCATCGGTTTTCAACGCCATGATTTTAGTGGCGGGCACCTTGTGCTGCCAAATTTGAAAATCGGTGGCAAACGCCTCCAGTGCCCCCGCTTGCGTCATTCGCGCCATCTCGCGGTCGGCGTCGGTAATCTCGCTAGAAGCCGCTTTAACCAAACAGCCGTGCCAGCACTTACTCACACCGTCGTCTACCGGCGTGTTAGCAATGAACTCGTAAGAGGTTGTTTCTCCCCACACCTGTTTTGACAACAAAACACCAGGGCCGGTGTACCATGTGGATGTGTATAGCATGACACCACCGTACAGCTGCATCGGGCCACCTTGTCGTTGCACATACATGTGATCGATGGCTTGGTTTTCAAAATACTGACAAGGCGCCCCGTGGGTGGGGCCTAGGTGTCTAATGTCAGACATGTTGTCTAAAATTTCCTGCGGATGCACGGGCAACTCTCCGAGGTGATCCAGCGTCCAATGAATCCACTGGGGGTGATCCCACTCGGGCAATTTAGGCGCAGGATAGTCGGGCTCACCCCCTTCCTCATCGTGCCACATCATGATACACCCCATATTTTCAACGACATGATAGGCGCCGATGGCGGCTGATTTAGGACAAGGACCGTCGTGATACGGAATATCATCAACCTCGCCTTTTTCGTTATAACGCCAACCGTGATAAGGGCAACGAATCGCATTCCCCTCAATTTGCATGCCATTACGGACAATCATCGCTGAATTGCTTTTCGCGAGATGGGTTCCCATGTGTTTGCAATAGGCATCAAGCATTACTGGCTTACCGCTCTCTCCGCGGAAAATAATCATGTCTTTACCAAAAAACCTTACGCCTATGGGGCCTGCATTGATCTCGTCGGCTTCAGCAACAACAAACCATCCACGGGGAAAGGTATGGGGTCCAAGATTATACTCAACAGATGTGGCCATATTGTTCTCCTTATACTGGTTCATGGAGTATAGCTAAGCCGTATTTCGGAAAATCGTCCGAATGGATGAGACCGTGCATTTAGGCCTTAACCCCCCTCAGTTTTGCAGCCATAATAAATCTAATGACAAATAACGAGGTGGCTATGACAGCATATAAAGTGTGGGAATGTGTAGTATGCGGTTTTATCTACGATGAATCGGCGGGCTTGCCAGATGAGGGTATCGCCGCGGGAACCCGCTGGGAAGAGGTCCCTGACGATTGGCTTTGCCCTGAATGCGGCGTCGGTAAACTCGACTTTGAAATGATCGAAGTCAAACACATTAGCGCCGCTGTCGCCGCCACCATCGAGCCCGCTCCTCAAGTATCCAGTGAAGCAGCTGCCGCAGTAATAGTCGCCGATAGGAATGGCGAGCCGTTTAGCGTATGGGAGTGCATTGTATGTGGCTGGCAATACGATGAGGCCCTTGGCTGGCCAGAGGACGGCATAGCCCCCGGGACCCGCTGGGAAGATATACCCGACGACTGGGTGTGCCCAGAATGTGGTGTTGGCAAATGTGATTTTGAGATGGTGGCCATTAGCGACAGCGTGGCACCTGCTCCAGAAATCGAAACCACCACCGTGCCTAGCAGCGCCTTCGACGCCCTCGATGGCAGTCTCGCGCCTTTGGTGATTGTGGGTAGCGGACTGGCGGGCTACAACCTGGCGCGTCAATACCGTCAACGAAATACCACGCGTCCGGTGGTTATGCTAAGCCAAGATGACGCCAGTTTTTATTCTAAGCCGGCCCTGTCAACCGGCATGCACAAGGGTAAATCTGCCAAGGCGCTAGTCACCAAAGAAGCGGATACCATGGCCATGGAATTAGCCTTAGATATTCGCTCGTTCTGTGACGTTCACGCAATCGATACGACGTCACAATGTGTTCGCACCAACCGTGGCGACTTCCAATACCATCAACTGGTTCTCGCCACCGGGTCCTTGGCCATTAGGCCCCCGATGGACGGGGATGCAGCGAACAAGGTATTCCAAGTTAACAATCTGCATGAATACGCCACCTTCCGCGCAGCGATGGCCGGTGCTAAACGCCTCGTTATCATCGGTGCAGGCTTAATCGGGGCGGAATTCTGTAATGACTTAGTGCTCTCAGGCTTTCACATTGAGATTATCGATCCCTTGCCTCATATGATCGGCAACCTACTCCCCGCAGCGGCCTCGCAACGCCTTGAAGAGGCTTATCGCGGCCTCGGTGTCACGATGCACTTTGGACAGACGGCCACGCGTGTCGATAGTCATGGCAGGGGCTTCAAAGTCACGCTCGCCAACGGCCAAGTACTGGACTGTGATGCGGTGTTAAGTGCGGTGGGTGTTCGACCCAACGCAGCCTTGGCCGAGGCGGCGGGTATAGAGGTGGCACGTGGTATTGTAACTGATACACAAGGTCAGACCAGCGCTGACAATGTTTATGCCTTAGGGGATTGCGCGGAACTGGGTGGTCAGGTTCGCCTGTATGTTGCGCCCTTGGTTACCAGCGCCGAGGCTATCGCCGCCACGTTGAATGGCCAACCCACAGATATTGACTTACCACCGAGCCCAGTGACGATTAAAACGACACATCATCCTGTGGTGGTGTTGCCCGTCGCTAGAGAGGCGGTAGGTGAATGGGTTATTGATCAAGACAGTGCCAGTGGGGTGGCTGCAAAGTTTGTCACTGCCGACCAACGCGTTATAGGTTTCGCGTTAACCGGCGATTGCACGTCTCATAAAGAGCGCTACATGCAAATGCTGTAAGCAGAGGGCCACCGTCTAGGGTGGCCCCAGATCATCTAGTCAAATTGCGCGTCGCGCTTTTCAACAAAGGCTGAGCGCGCCTCTTGTGAGTCTGCCTCACGGTAGGCTTGCAGAGTAAACCCCTGCTCCCAGCGGTACTTGTCCTCAAGATTACCGTCTTCAATCCCGGTCAATGCCTCTTTGGCCAAGCGAATCATGGCAGGGCTCTTAGCCGCGATACTCGCGGCGATTTGCATTGCCTGTGATCGCAGCTCGGTGAAAGGCACTACGCGTTCAACAGCGCCTAAACGATGGGCTTCATACGCATCTATAAATTCCCCGGTAAAGTACATGTAGCGTACCTTTTGCACCGGGAACATACGCTGCAAATGCGCCCCCCCGCCCATAGCACCTCGATCTACTTCTGGCACACCAAAACGCGCACATTCCGAGGCAAGAATAATGTCCGCGGCGCCCGCCATACCTATACCCCCACCGAGAACAAACCCGTGCAGGGCCACAATCACCGGCACAGGATTGCGGTGGATCGCTTTAAACGTATCGTAATTACCCTTGTTAACCGGCAGTATGCGGTCGCTATCTGCCGCGAGCTCTTTAATATCAACGCCCGCACAGAATCCTTTACCCTCGGCGCGAATCACAATCACGTGGACATCGGGGTGTGCCCCCAAGCGAGTAATTTCACTGGCAATAGCCGCCCATTCATGACTATTAAATGCATTGACCGGCGGCTTATTAAATACCAGTTCGGCGATATTGTTTTCGATTGTTGAGGCAAATGCCATGTTATTGTCCTTGCACTATGTCGTTAAGTCGTTGGGCTGACTGATGCGTTTCAGCCACGATCGACTGGATAAGTTCAGCCACACTTGGAAGATCGTTGATCACACCAGCAACTTGGCCGCTAGGCAAAATACCGGCATTGGGATGGCCCAGTACCATGGCCTCCTGAATCATCATCGGTGCATTCGCTGCCATCATCGTCTGAGCCATACTGACATCGCCGGTACGACTAATTCGCCACGCTGATTTCATCATTTCAAGTAACGAGGTATGGGTCATCTTGGCAAACGCCAAACCATTTTTAACCGCCAGCCACCACATGCCCCATTGACTAGAATTCTCCAAATCCTTAAGACAGGGATTCATGATCATCCGCTGCGGCAAACCATCGAGTTTTTTACTCACGACAATCTGATCGGGCGCGGCTGCCACGTAACAGGCTTTAGTATTGCCAGGGACTGGGGACTCTTGAGTCATCAGGAAGCGGGTTCCCATGGCTATACCAGACGCCCCCATGGCTAATGCCGCGGCTAATCCACGACCGTCTTTATAACCACCCGCTGCGACGACCGGCACGTCCACCAGGTCTAACACCTGCGGCAACAGGATGGAGCTGGCCACTGAGCCCGTATGCCCACCCCCCTCACCGCCTTGAACAACAACGGCATCGGCCCCCAGACTCACGGCTTTGGCGGCGTGTTTCGCAGCACCCACCGTCGGAATACAGACAATTCCTGCCGCCTTGAGCTTTTCCACCAAGGCGGCGCTTGGGGAGCGACTATAGCTCACCGCTTTCACGCCATGTCGGCAACAAATGTCAACGATGTCACTGGCGCCATTCACATACATGTGAAAGTTAACACCGAAGGGTTTGTTCGTGGCGGCTTTAATCGCGAGAACACTTTCTTCAACCTCTTCGGGCGTCATCACCGCACCGGCTAAAAATCCAAATCCACCCGCATTAGCGGTCGCCGCGACCAACCGTGCGTCAGCTACCCAACCCATCGCGGTCTGGATAATGGGATATTCGCAGCCCAAAAGGCGCGTTAGGGGGGTATTCATGGCCATAGTTCATGTACTTACTTCAGATGGACGATAGTGGCGACCGTAAAAGGTTTGCCGCTGTTGGTTTTTTTAAAGATACTTTTGGCTGCTATGAAGGGCAAGCTATCTGCCCAATGGCTTATAAGCCAAAGTGATTAAAAAACGGATAAATGGGAATATCACATGTCGACCATTACTGCCCAACATAATGCTGTTGCTGCCCAATTGACGGGGCCTGGCGCGCCGTTTGAAACGCATCGCGTGACAATGAATGGCCATGACGTACTGGCTTATAAAAATGCCGTGGGCACGCTCGCTGACATTATTGCGCAGGGGCGCCAACACGGCGACAAGCTATACCTGCACTACTGTGGCAGTGATTGGTCATTCGATGACTTTTTCCAATGCGTCGATCGCATGGCAGGTTTACTTCAGCATCACTACCATATTCAGCCAGGCGATCGTGTTGCCATTGCGATGCGTAACCGCCCTGAATGGATTGCCGCGTTCTGTGCCATCATCAACGTTGGCGCGGTGGCCGTCCCCCTTAATAGCTGGGGTAAAGCCGAGGAACTTCACCATGGCTTAAACGCCAGCGAGGCAAAACTGGTGATCTGTGATGAAGTTCGCTGTCAATACATTTCACCGGCGGTTTTTGGGGTTGATGCCCTGCTTGTTGATGCCACCAATGAGCCTGACGAACGCACTGCATGCATCATGTCAATGCCGACGACTGGCGGTCCAACTGACGTCTCAATAGCCCCTGAAGATGGCGCTATCCTGATGTTCACTTCGGGGACCAGCGGTTTACCTAAAGGTGCACTTTTTAGCCACTATAACTGCGTACAAGCCTTATTTAATATCGAGTTTATCGGGGCGTGTACTTATATGACCCATCAGGAAAAGATGGGGCATTTTATGGCTAAAAACCCTGTTAATACCCTGTTTGCGGTCCCTCTATTTCATATCAGCGGCCTCTTCTCCCAAAGCATTATGTCGCTTAAAGGTGGACGCCGTCTCTTTATGATGTACAAATGGGACGCTAACGAGGCCATACGTGCTATTCGCGACCACCGAATCACTGTGTTGATGGGCGCGCCAACAATGATGATGGATATTCTCCAGCATCCAGACATTGCACACACGGATCTGAGTCATATCTCAAATATCAGTGCGGGTGGCGCAGGAACGCCCCACAAACTTACTCAGCTCTATAACGAACATTTACCGAATGCAATGGCGGGGGCTGGATGGGGCTTGACGGAAACGGCTGGCACAGGCGCCGCTTTTACCGGCGATGTTTTTAGAGAAAATCCAACCGCCTCAGGTTTTATCAGTCCGATTATTGAAATTTCCATTCGTGACGAGAATGGCATAGAAGGACCACGCGACCAAGAAGGCGAAATTTATATCCGAAGTGCCGCCTGTATTCAGAGTTATCATGGCGGCAGTGCCCAAGAGGATTTTGTAGAGGGATGGTTTAAAACCGGCGATATAGGTTATGTCGATGAAAACAACCTGCTTTATCTATGTGACCGCGCCAAAGACATGATCATTCGTGGCGGTGAGAATATTTATCCCGTGGAAGTGGAGCATTGTCTTATTACCCATCCTGACATTAGTGAAGCAGCAGTGGTGGGCTTAGCCGACGAGACATACGGCGAGACTGTAGCTGCTGTCGTTGTCATGAAACCAGGCGCTCATTTTGACATAGCCTCCATTAAGGCCCACTGTGAAGAGCACTTAGCGCATTTTAAAGTGCCACAAACCATCGTGTGTAGCCATGAACCGCTGCCACGCAATCCCACCAAAAAATTACTGAAACGCCCGATTAAAGCAGCGTTTTTTCCCGCATAGCGATACCAAGAGGCAAGCCGTGGACGATTTAAATACATTCAAGTTAGCGACGCGCGAATGGCTGGAGGCAAACTGCCCCGTGTCACAGCGTCAGCCCATTGTGAAAGAAGAGCAGATTTGGGCCGGTAAACATCGTCAGTTTCCTAATGCCGATGCTCAGCTCTGGTTTGAACGTATGCGTGATAAGGGCTGGACGGCACCCACTTGGCCAAAGGAGTACGGTGGTGGCGGTTTATCTGCCGAAGAAGCACGTATTCTAGAAAAGGAGATGGCGCGTTTGCGGTGTCGCCCCCCTTTGTACGATTTGGGTTTGTGGATGCTTGGCCCTGCCTTATTAGCCTTTGGTACCGAAGAACAAAAACAACAACATATCCCTAAAATTGTTCGCGGTGAAGTGCGCTGGGCACAGGGCTACTCAGAACCTTCGGCGGGCTCAGACCTAGCCAGCTTAAAAACCCGTGCCGAACACAAGGGGGATCACTTCTTAGTTAATGGCACCAAGATTTGGACGACCCAGGCGGATAAAGCGGATTGGATCTTTACCCTCGTCAGAACCGAGCCGAATGCACCCAAGCAACAGGGGATTAGCTTCTTACTTATCGACATGGAAAGTGAGGGTGTGTCGACCACACCGATCAAGTTGATCAGCGGCGATTCTGAGTTTTGTCAGACCTTCTTTGACGATGTCAAAGTACCTATGGAAAACCTCATTGGTGGCTTAAATAATGGCTGGTCAGTCGCCAAAGAGCTGCTCAAACATGAGCGCAAATTGATGTCGAACATGGAAAGCATTGTCCAGCAGGAAGATGTGAGCGTGGTTGACTTGGCAAAAGACATCATAGGCCTAGATGACAACGGTAAATTGCGCGATGCTACTCTCCGTGATCGACTTGCCGTGAATCGCATGAATGCGAGCGCGTTAGAGCATCTTGGTGAACGTATCTTCTTCGAAGGTAAGGCAGGTATTCGCGATAGCCACCTACCCATGCTGATTAAAGTGTTGGGCACGCGTGAACTACAGACCAAAGACGAATTGTTACTCAGTATTTTGGGTAATGGCGGATTAAGTTTTGACGACCCTGCCTTGAGCGCTTCCGAGCGGGCCATTGTCACTAACTGGGCTTACGATAAAGCCCACACTATTGCCGGCGGCACCTCTGAAATTCAACTGAACATTATTGCCAAGCGCGCGCTTGGTCTGCCGAGCGCTTGAGGACATTGCTATGATTTTGAATGAAGAACAACGCCTGCTTCAGCAGTCAATTGCCGAGTTTCTTAAGGATCAATGCCCTGTTGAAGAGATTCGAACCCTTCGCGATCACCCCACCGACACAGGCTATCGCCAGGAACTGTGGCAAGCCATGGTTGCATTGGGCGTGCCCGCTGTCAGCCTGCCAGAAACTTACGGTGGCTTGGGTTTTGGCTATCTGGGTTTAGGGGCCATTATGCAAGATATGGGGCGTCACCTGGCTGCGAGTCCATTGTTTTCCACTGTTGTACTGGCCGCTAATATCATTGAGCACTGCGCCAGCGATACCCAAAAAATAGATTGGCTATCTAGCATCGCCAGTGGTGATGAGACGTATGCGGTTGCCATCGACGAAGGCCGTCATTTCGCCCCCCTTCAAACATCATTGTCCGCCGCAAATGGCGTTATCAATGGCCGAAAAGTGTTTGTACTCGATGCCAGTGGCGCCAACTATCTTTTGGTGTTGGTAAGAGTTGATGGTGAAGCAGGCACTCGCGAAGGGCTTAAATGGGTACGTTTGTCGACCAACCATCCTGGCATTAGGCTACAACGCCGGCCATTAATGGATGGCCGTAATGCTTGCGATGTTCTGTTTGATCACTGCGAAATTCCAAATGATGCCTGGTTAGAAGGTGATCTAGCGTGGCGCAACAGTGAACTCGCGCTTGATAAGTCCACCATTGTGTTGGCGGCAGAGATGCTGGGGGGTGCACGCGAACTGCTGGAACGCACCGTCACCTATCTTAGTGATAGAGAGCAATTTGATGTCAAAATTGGTACCTTTCAAGCGCTTCAACATCGCTGCGCTCAAATGCTCTGTCAATTAGAAATGGCACAAAGCTCAGTACAAAAAGGCCTGGCGAGTATTGATTACGGGCTGACGAATCTTCGCAGCTTAGCTAGCCAGATCAAATACCTGACCAATGAGTGCTACCTGCATATCAGTAATGAAGCCGTGCAAATGCACGGAGGCATGGGGGTCACCGATGAGGTTGAGATCGGCTTATTCCTTAAACGCGCAAGGGTGTGTGTTCAAATCTTAGGCGACAGTAGCTTTCACAAGGATGCCTTTGCACGCAGCCAAGGATTTTAAGGGTGTATAAAACACTGTGGACCTTACCGCGTTCAGAATGCATAGCGTCTATCGAGGCCATGCGTGAGTGGCTGCTAACGCATTTGTTACCACGCCAAGCTACTTTGGCATGGATCGATCAAGAAAAGACGGAAAGGCAACGCTGGTCTCTCAATATGGCGGGGTTATCCGCCGAAACAGTCATGATTTTGTTGACCGAGCAGCCGGTCGATTTAAATACGGCCTGGCCCAGTTATATCAACGTATCTCAGGGGTATCAGCTACAGCCTACGGTACTGATGCCCTATCCCGAAATCGATTTAATGACACAATATCCATTTAGTTTACAGCTGTGCGGCTTTAAATTTTTACCAGGCATTCCTCGCCGTCAAGCCATCGAGTACTGGCGCGAGCAGCATGCGTCCGTTGCCACATCGAACCAGAATACGGTGACCTACTTACAAAATGTGGTGACCGGTCAAAGCGACGGCGCACAAGATCTGGACGGCTGGGTTGAAGAGGGTTTCCCTAACAGTTGTATTGGCGACCCATTACAATTTTTTGCAGCCGAACACCCTCATCAAATGCAACAACATCTCATGAATATTACCGATAGCACCGCTAAGTTCATCGCCATGGACAGCCTTTATGTCCAGCATTACAGCGCATTGCGACTCATCTAGGAGCGATAATAATGACCCACAAAGAAGCTTTTTTAGACGGACAGGTTGCCCTCATCACTGGGGCGGGCCAAGGCATTGGCAGAGGCATGGCATTATCACTTGCTAAACGCGGCGCACATATCGTGGCTGTTGGCCGCACGGTCAGTAAATGTGAGGAGACCTGCGCGCTGATTCAACAGAGCGGTGGCCCCAAAGCCATCGCTATTGAGTGTGACCTCGCCAATATTGCAGCCATACCTGCCATTGTTGAACACACCATGACAGCCTTCGGCCGGCTAGATATATTAATCAATAATGCCGTGCAAGCCTCGATAGGCCCTTTGTTAAAGCAAAATCTTCAGCATGTCGAAACAGCTTTTAAAGTTGGCCCCATCGCCACCCTGGCTCTCATGCAAGCCTGCTACCCACATTTAAAGGTCAGGGGCGGCAATATTATCAACATGGCAAGCTCGGCAGCTAAACGCTGGGATATGCGAAACTATGGGGTGTATGCAGCAGAGAAAGACGCCATTCGCGCCCTGACCCGAGCAGCCGCTAACGAGTGGGGGCCGGATAATATTCGCGCCAACTGCATTCTTCCCCATGCCAAGTCTCCAGCACTGGAAAAGTGGATGACACACCGCCCTGAGGAAGCCGAGGCATTCATCAACAGCATACCACTGCAACGCGTAGGAGATTGTGAAAAGGATATTGGCGAATTTGTGGCTCTGCTGTGTAGCCCCTATAGCAGCTATGTCAGTGGACAGAGCATCGCCGTAGATGGCGGCCAAGCGTTTATGAGCTAATGCACACCGTTGTGCCCCAGCCCGTGAGGTCAAAAATCTTGTTGATACATCGGTGTGATTTGTTCCTCACCTAACAAATGCTGAAATTTTTCTTGCATGGTGTGTAGATTGACCAGATAGATTTTGCCGTAACGCAGCTCTACATCACCTTCGTTGACGAGGCGCTTCAATTCTTTATTGATCGACTGGCGCGAGGCACCGATGCGTCTGGCCAGTTCCTCCTGAGAAATAGAGACAAATAAATCACCATGTTCATCGACACTTCCTTGGCTAATGCCAAGTCGACACAACTGAATGGCTAGCTGCTCATGCAACGTCAAGCCTGACGCTTCAATCCGTAGGCCGTAGGCGTATCTCAAACGACGACACAATATCACCATCACTTGGCGAGAGAACTCCGGAAATCGCTCGATCAGCTGGTCAAAATCGGTTTTTCGAATCACGCGTACCATGCAGTGTTCAGTAGCAATGGCATGACTCACGCGGGGCAAGCCATCGATCAACCCCATTTCACCAAAACAATCACCCTTTAAAAACTCCCCGGTCACAACTTCTCGTCCGTCGACACTGAAGTTGCAGAGCTTTACTCGTCCTTTCAAAAGCTGATACATGTGGCTTGGCTCGTCGCCCTGGGCGTAGATCACGGCATTTCGACTGAAGGTTTGCTCTGTACTTTTTGAAATAATCTCTTGTCGAATGGGCGCAGGAAGCTCACCGATAAAATCGTGTAAAAATTTAATGGCTCGCACTCAATTCTCCAATTTTGACGAGTGAATCTTCGTCAAGCTACGTTTTATCTGACCAAATGTCCACAAGTTGACAGTTGAGCAATTGAAGATAGCAGATAGTGCGCTATGACAAATATCTATTCATCCTACACTGCTTGAATTAAAGGTGCCCTATGCTTGATAACGCCACTCGCCAACAGATCGCACACGACATTTTTCGCTGCTTTAAAGAAAAAACGCAAATACCGCTGCTGAATCCAAGATTTACCTCCATTGAAATGGAGGATGCTTACCGTATTCAAGAATATGTTGTCCAACATTTCCTTAATGAAGGGCGACAGATCAAAGGTTACAAAATCGGCCTGACCTCAAAACCTATGCAGGAATTAGCAAAGTCAACGGAGCCAGACTACAGCGCCATGCTGGATGACATGTTCATACCAGAGGCCAGCCAAACCCCACGCAGCGCTTGGCAGCAACCCCTGGTAGAAATTGAGCTTGCCTTTGTCATGAAGGAAGCCCTCAAAGGCCCGGGAATTAATGTCGCGGATGTTATTCGCGCCACAGACTTTGTACTACCCGCTATTGAAGTGGTTGATTTTCGCGTCCAGTACGGCCCAGGCATGGATGTACGAGATACCATTGCCGATTTAGCGGCCGTTGGTGGCGTGGTCCTAGGCGGAAGACCAATAAAATTGGATGAGATGGATGTCCGAAATATCAAAGGTAGCCTGCTTATTAATGGCGAGGTTCGTGAACAAGGCAGTGCAGACGCTGTGCTCGGCAACCCATTAAATGCTGTTGCATGGTTGGCCAATAAACTCTCAGAGTTTGATGTTGCCTTCAAGCCGGGCGATGTCATTTTATCCGGCTCTTTTTTACGGGCACTTCCAGTCAGCGCTGGGGATAAAATCGTTGCCCGATTCGACCATGGCTTAGGAGATGTAACCATAGATTTCACCTAATTCACCCATCCCTTAAGGAAAGCGATATCACGATGCAAAATACATCTCTCAATAAATGGCGCGAACACCAGGCGTCACTCGGTGCCTGGATTAATCTCCCTGACTTACATATTACCGAAACATTGGCGCGTAGCGGCCTGGACTGGCTATGCTTTGATTTACAGCATGGTCTCATGGATTACCACGACCTCGCCCGCATTCTTCCCGGACTCAATGGCCAGCCGGTGACACCCTTAGTTAGGGTGGCAGCCAACAGCGGCGATCAAATCGGCAAGGTGCTTGATGTTGGTGCGCAGGGCGTGATCGTTCCCATGGTGAACAACGTTGACGAAGCCAAAAAGGCTGTTGCCGCGTGTTTTTATCCTCCTAAGGGACTTCGTTCATGCGGACCGATGCGGCCCGTGATGCAATATGGTTTTGAATACCTAGCCAAAGCCAACGACAATGTTGCCTGTGTGGTGATGATAGAAACCCTTGAAGGCTTAGAGAATGTCGAGGCTATTGCCGCTGTCGAGGGCATTGACGGCGTGTTCATTGGCCCCGTAGATCTTTGCTACGGTCTAGGTATTACGCCAGGTGATTTTGGCCATGCAAAATTTCAAGACGCACTGATGACCATTATTCATGCCTGCAAAACCAATAATATTGCCGCCGGCATGTTTGGCTATTCGCCTGAACTCGCTAAGCAAGCCATAGACAGTGGATTTACCTTTGTCTCCGCGGGTACAGATATTAGTTTTTTCCGCGCAGGTATGGCACAAAGCATCGCGACAGCCAAAGGCGAAGCCCCTGTGACAGCCACAGCGAAAGCTGGCTATTAAGACATGGTTGAAGCCTTAAAAGCCCTCACTGTGCGGAGGGCTTTTTTCCCGCTATGAGTGTTTATCACTCGCAATCAAGGCCTCGTTTGGCCAAACAACATTACCTGAGTGCGTCACGGCACCATGGGAAGCAGGCCCAACGGTGCTCACGTACTTTTGTGCATACCCTGATTTCACCATATAGGCTTTACCACTTCTGTCCGCGGGGACGCCACGCGCGCGTCGTTCTGCAATGTCTTCGTCAGATACCAGCAAATTTAATACTTTGTTAGTGACATCAATTTCAATGACATCGCCGTTTTCAATGTACGCGATTAAACCATCCGCCGCGGCTTCTGGCGTCACATATCCAATGCTTAAACCGCGAGATGCCCCTGAAAAACGACCATCAGTGATCAGGGCGACGGACTCTCCCTTGGACATGCCAGATAACAACGCGGTCACTGTTACCATTTCTCGCATGCCAGGCCCACCGACAGGACCTTCATTACGGATAATAACGACCTCTCCGTCCTTGATATCATTGGCGATAAGACTTTTAATGGTGTCTTCTTCAGATTCAAATACCCTGGCGGGGCCTTTAAAATATTTCGTTTCAACACCGGCACTTTTGATAACGGCACCTTCTGTGGCGAGATTACCCTTGAGCACTGTCAGGCCACCATTGACCGTTCGAGGTTGGTCTATCGACATGACAATTTTATTGTCTGCCTCTGGGGCGGATGCCAAAGCCTCGGCTAACGTTTGCCCTGTTAACGTCGGCACGTCACCGTGCAAAAATCCCCCCTTCAATAATTGCTTTAACACGACGGGAATGCCGCCGATATCGTTCAAATCTGGGTATAAATAGGGTCCACTAGGGCTCAAATGGGTAATCAGGGGGGTTCGCTCAAAGACCGCTGCGACGTCATTGATAGTAAACGCAATACCAGCTTCATTGGCGATAGCAGGAATATGTAGTACGGCATTCGTCGATCCGCCAGTAGCGGCCACAGCGGCACAGGCATTTTCTAAACTTTTGCGTGTGACCAAATCGCGTGGCAGCGGATAATTCGCCTCCAACACCTTCATCAACTGACGCCCAGTGCGACGCGACACAGCGCGACGCTGAGAATGCACCGACGGTATAGTACTCGAGCCCAACGGTGAGAACCCTAGCACTTCAGCTATCATACCCATGGTATTGGCGGTAAATTGTCCTGCACAACACCCCGAAGCAGGCCATGCAACACGCGAGAGAGATTCGAGCTCCTCCTCGGTTGTCTGTTGAGCAAAAAACTTACCCGTATATTCCGCCACGGTCTTTATCTCAGCCGTTTGGTCTCTAAACTTTCCTGGTAACGCTGGCCCACCATTTAAAAACGCACTTGGGACGTTTAATCGTGTCATGGCCATCATCATGGCGGGGAAGTTTTTATCGCACGCACCGATACAGAGTAAACCGTCATACTGATGAGCCCGGACGACGAGCTCAATACTATCGGCAATGACTTCACGCGACATGAGTGAAAAATGCATACCACTATGGCCATTCACTAAGGCATCAGAGACGGAAATGGTGTTGAATTCGCGAGGGGTACCACCACCACGATATACGCCATAACGTGCCTGCTCTGAGATTTCGGATAGGCGCATATTACAAGCACTCATTTCACCATGACTGGACACAACGCCTACAAAGGGTTGTGCAATATCTTCATCATCCAGCCCCAAGCCGCGAAGCATGGCTCGGGCGGCAGCCTTGAGCGGCCCTTTTTTCATGATATCGGATCGAAGGACACGCTGTTTTTTCAATGGATTTGTCATTGCGCTTCTCCTGCAACGGCGGATGTCGTATGCGTAGATTCATAAAGACGGTTAGCCTCAGCCAACACATACTGACGAATGGCTTGCGCTTCTACCTCGCCAATAAACGACTTGAAGCCGACCATGCCCGCGGAAGACAGGGCACCATCAAGGACGATGGCATTCCACGCACTGGGTGTACTGGTAGCCAACGACCAACGTAAATCAGGGTTCGACCCCCCCGTGCGAAGACCATCGCCATGGCAGTAGGAACAATGACGTTGATACATCGCTTCACCATATTGTTGAACATCGACATCAGCAGTGACCGGTGCAGGTCGAGGCATGACGGGGGTGTCATCGTCGATGGGCGGTAACTGATGAGTGCCATCGAGGCGATAGACAAGCACGCGTGAACGATTTTTTACCTTCCAGCTATGAACTAAGGCACCAGCTTCGGCGGTTGCACCACCGCCGATACCCACCGCCACGGCAATATATTGCACGCCATCAAGCGAGTAAGTGATTGGCGCCGCCATGACGGTGGTTTGAGCATCGTGCCACCAGATGTCTTCACCCGTGGCTGCGTCGGTGGCTACCAGATGAGTACCACGCCCGCCGTGGAACACTAACTGACCGGCGGTACTCAAGGTACCACCACCATCGGGTAAACCGGGTGTCTGAGCCCAACGAATAGACTGCTTAATGGGATCCCACGCAATCAACTGTCCTGATGTATTCGCTTTAATAAAGGCGGCTATTTGCTCTTCGGGAATTTTGGGCATGGCGTTGGCCATACGATCAAAGCCTACATTCCAGTAGCCTTGCTCTGGCAAACGATCTTTATCTTCGCTAGGCTCTAAGAACGCAATAGGCAAGGTGAATGTGGGGATATATACCAAGCCTAATTCTGGATTAAATGACATCGGATGCCAATTGTGTGCCCCTGCATTGCTAGGCAGTGAAATATTTTTGCCATCAAAAACACGCGCATTCGGTGTTTCTACGGGACGCCCTGTCGCCAGGTCGATATGTGTTGCCCACGTAATGGGGGAAGAAAACGGATCGGCTGAAATCAATTCGCCATTGGTGCGGTCGAGCACATAAAAGAAACCGTTTTTGGGGGCCTGCATCAGCACTTTCCTAACCTCACCGTTGATGGTGAGATCCGCCAGCATAATGTGCTGAGTCGCGGTGTAATCCCATGTTTCGGCCGGCGTCGTCTGATAGTGCCAGACGTACTCACCCGTATTTGGGTTCACCGCTACAATCGATGAAAGGAATAAGTTATCGCCACCTTCCGGACTGCGAAGGCGATAATTCCAGGGTGAACCATTACCTACACCAATGTAGAGCAAATCCAATTCAGGGTCATAGGTCATAGCATCCCATGCGGTACCGCCGCCGCCATATTTCCACCATTCGCCGGTCCACGTTTTAGCGGCCATGGCCATGGCCTCATTTTCAAAGCCGTCCGCGGGGTTCCCAGGCACGGTATAGAAACGCCATGCTTGCTTACCCGTCGCTATCGCGTAGGCCGTCACGTAACCCCTCACGCCCATTTCTGCGCCACCGTTACCAATCACGACTTTATCGCCAGCGATGCGGGGGGCGCCTGTAATGGTGTATGACTTGTCACGATCCGTGGTTTGTACATCCCATACAACTTGACCGTTGCTTGCATCCAATGCCACCAAACGCCCATCATAGGTCGCGACAATGACTTTACCCTCGGCATAAGCGACCCCGCGATTGACCGCATCGCAGCAACCTTTCGCAAGAAATGAGCGATCAACCTCTGGATCGAAGAACCATTTCAAGGCGCCCGTTTGAGCGTCGAGCGCGTACACCATGGACCAGCTACCAGATACATAGAGAGTACGATCAACCATGATGGGCGTCGCTTCCACACCGCGCTTGGTGTAAAGATCGAAGGACCATGCCAACCCCAGTCGATTAACCGTCTCGCGGTTGATTTGATCTAATGTGGAATAGCGCTGTTCCTGCGCATTCAATCCATGCAGAGGCCATTCAACATCATTTTTCTGGCTGGGTGCTGACGCGGTTGGTGCACCACCACTACAAGCAGCCACCAAAACGGTCGCGGCCATCATAACCATAAGATTTTTCATACGATTCACTCTACTGTGCTTACTCATCAGAATGCTTTTGTTTTTGCTGCATGACCATGTTGATCACGGGTTGCAGATTTTGCGCAATGCACGCCTCAATTAAGCGAGGGCCTTTGGTGTTTAAGGCGGTCTTCAATGCGTCGTAAAATGATGCTTCGGTCGATGCTGACACGGCCTCGATACCCAGCCCTTTGGCCAATTGAACCCAATCGATGGAGGGGTTATCCAGCGCGAGCATGGATTGCATTTTGCTATTAGGGGCGTCCTCTCGGACCCTGGCCAACTCGACATCCAGAATAGCGTAGGCATCATTTTTGATAATAACGATGGTCACATCGCATTGTTCACGAGCAATAGACCACAGGGCCTGATTGGTATACATGGCACTGCCATCGGCCTGCAGAGCCAACACTTTCTGATCAGGACATGCAATAGCAGCGCCCAACGCCATGGGTAAGCCATTCCCAATGGAAGCGCCCGGCACGGCATACAAATACTCATGTTTTTCAGCGCCAACACAGTGCTGATTAATACCTAAACCCGCGGTAGCGGACTCATCAACGATGATGGCGGCTTCGGGCAGATACTGAGTAATCGCCCGACCGATACTCTCTGCGGTTAGGGCAACGTCTTGCCCCGGCTCTGGCAAGATCTCAGGCCGCTCTTCACGAGGATAGGCGTGATTTAATTGCCCGACCATGGCAGCAAGTTCAGTCAAGGCGTGCGCTATATTTTGCTCAACAGAGACTAATGACACGACATTGCAGTGCGGAGGAATTTTAGATGCCGGCAGACCACGGTAGGCAAACGTGGACACTGGCGATTTGGCACCTATTAAGATCAGCTGCTCAAAGGGGCTGAAAAACGCTTGTGCCATCTCAACAAAATAGGGCACTAAGGGTATCTTTATCTGGCCTGCACCTCGTGACAATCGTGTTGGAAACGTTTCGCCCACCAAGGTGGCGTCACAAGCGGCCGCAATTTGGGCGGCCAATTCTAGCTGTGTTGATTGCAGCGCGGCACCACCCAATAATAGCGCCGTCTTCTTACCATTTTTTAGCAGTGACGCAACGTGTTGCAGGGTGCTACTCGCAGCGCGCGGAATAGCTTCGGGCTCGCTGGTCACCGGCGCCTCTGAGGCAGGATCCCAATGGCAATTGGTTGGCGCTATCAAGGTCGCTACACGACCACCGCCGCGTATCGCTTGACTCACTGCCTCAGCACCTAACGGTCCCATTTCATTCGCATCACGTGCCTCGGCCACCCAATGAGATACCACCGCGGCAAGATCTTTAATGGTTCCCCCTACCATCTCGTGTTCAGGGAAGTTCGGCTGATGGTAGGTCGCATTAGCACCCACAATATTCACAATAGGCACATGCGCTCGGCTGGCATTGTGTAAATTAGCGATACCATTGGCAAATCCTGAGCCGACATGCAACAAGGTAAAGGCAGGTTTCCCTGCCATTCTTGCATAGCCATCAGCCGCTCCTGTCACCACGTTTTCTTGCAGGCATAGGACCGGCCTCACCGTATCGCCAAGGCCAATTTCATAGACCAACTGCATCTCAGAGGTGCCAGGGTTGGCAAAGCATGTATCCAGCCCCGCACGAGTTAACGCTGTTAATAAGGCTTGCGCGCCATTCAACATAATAAAGCTCCAATTTTGTGTCATGCACAAATATAAAGGAGGTCAAGGCCTGTGAACTGTCTAAAAGGCGACAATATCCGGATAAGATTAGCCAGCGCATTGAAATATGTAGGGACAGGTCTCAACAGCCAAAACGTTAACTCACTCACAAAATACGGAATCAGTGGGTTACTTTTTATAAATCGCTTGTTCGTTCACAGATTTCGCCTTGCCTGACATGCTTCAATGCCTCCAACGACACATTGAAAAAAAAGAGGCGCACCATGGCGAATCGTTTGTTGACCCCAATGAGCTTGGCTGTAGCACTTGCCACAACCCCCTTCAGCGTGGCGCAAGAGTTACCACCACAAGCAAACTTTGGCATGGGACAGCCAGCAAGTCTAAACCAGCTCCCCGCAAGCGAGCTTCGGGAAACCCTTTCGCGCTTGCCAGCCCCGGCTCAAGCTCAAGCGCTGCGCTGGCTTCAGGATATCGACTTCCCAGCTGCAGATGTTGTGCACATGCGTGTTGATCCTGACGGCGGGGTATTTTATGTGGATCATGCAGGCGCAGAATTACTCGACCCCCCTGCTAGCGTAGACAACCTGTCCGTGGCTGCGACTGATCCGGGCGAGGTCTTTTTTTTGCACAGCCGTCCTGGCGCCGCTAACGTGGTGTACCTCGATTTTGATGGTCACACCCTCTCAGGTACCGCGTGGAATAATTACACCGGCGCGCCCAGTCTGAGCGCGAAAGCCTTTGATGTTGACGGAGACCCCACAACGTTTAACCAAGAAGAATTGAGCCGTATAGCAGAAACATGGCATCGAATTGCAGAGGATTTTGCCGCATATGACATCGATGTGACCACCGAAGAGCCTACGACCTTTGGTCCTCGGGTCGGGCGACTGTTATTTACCGCTGACATCGACAATAACGGCTTGCAGATGCCGGCCTATGGGGCCGGTGGTGTTGCGTATGTCGGCGTTTGGGGGCGCAGTGATTATGCCACGCTCTACTCGCCTGCTTTAGTGTATTACAACCGCTTAGGCGGTGGTTACGCACCTTATATGGCGGCGGCTGGCTCACACGAGCTGGGGCACAACTTATCGCTGTCTCACGACGGTACTAACACGGTGGGTTACTACGATGGACATGGCAGCGGATACAGTAGTTGGGGGCCAATCATGGGGTCTGGATACTATGCTCAAGTAACTCAATGGAGCAACGGCAATTATAACAATGCCAATAATACACAAGACGACATTGCCATATTAACCGGGCATCTGATGCTGCGTAGTGATGACCATGGGGACAACTTAAGCGATGCTTCAATGCTACAGTTCGATGCTAATGGCGATGTTTCTGTTAGCAACCCTCAGGTCGATGCACACAATGCGCATTCAGGGAATAAAGGCGTGATTGAGACACGCACCGATGTGGATGTTTTTCAATTCAATGCAGGTAATGGTGTTGTCACGTTAAACGTTCAACCCGCGTGGCAGGCCTTTTACAACAATAGTCGCCGCGGCGCTAACTTAGATGTCAAACTTCGCCTATTGGATCTGGCAGGCAATACCTTAGTGAGTAACGAACCTAACGACGAAACTCAGGCCACCGTGTCGGCAAGTGTGACCGAGGGTAGCTACTATTTAGAAGTGAGTGGCGTTGGTAATCCCACCATCAGCTATGATGACTACGGCAGCCAAGGCATGTATTTTATATCTGGCCGACTTCCTGTGAGTAGCGCCCCAGCTAATCGTGATCCAGTCGCCGTTGACGATAGCCTGCAACTTGATGAAGATGGCGCTTCGATGATCGCGGTACTCAGCAATGACAATGACCCCGATGACGACAACCTCTCCATTAGTGCCGTGGGAAGTGCGGTCAATGGCAGTGTTAGCCTCGTCGGCGATAATATTTTATATACCCCTAATCGCCATTTCTTTGGCAATGACAATTTCAGTTATAGTGTGTCAGATGGCCGAGGGGGAAGCGCCATGGCTAACGTGAATGTCACGATCAACAGTATCAATGATGCACCAGTTGCAGTCAGTGATAGCGCATCAACCGACGCAGGCACCAGTGTGACGATTGCTGTTTTAAATAATGACAGCGACATTGATGGCGACACGCTCCACATCGTGCTGGCCACCACGGCCAGCAACGGTACTGTATCAATAATGGGCAATATGCTCAGCTACACCCCTAACGCCGGCTTTGTTGGCAATGATAGCTTTGATTACCAAATCAGCGACGGCAACTTATTGGCGACCGCCACGGTCACGGTGGCTGTTCAGTCCATCGCACTCACCTCGCCAAGTAGTTTTACTATTACCCTGAGCAGCGACAGCGCAACTGCTCAACTCCATTGGCAGGCTGTAGAGGGGGCTCAAAATTACGAGATTGAGCGAAGTAGCCTCCACAAGAGCGGCTCTCGCTATGTAAGCCCGACCCTACTGTCGACAGCAAGTAGCAATATCGATGACACGGCAGGCAAAGGCACGTACAGCTATAGAGTGCGGGCCGTACGAGGCACCGAAGTCGGTCCATGGAGTACAAGCCTTGAAGGTATTTCACTACTTGATAGCACTGGGGACACGACCAGTGGTGGTGGCTCCAAAGGTGGCCGAGGTAAAAAATAATCCAAAAAAAACGGCCCTAGGGCCGTTTTTAAATAAGAGAAATGACATTAACTCGCTAAGTTTTGGTTGGCAAAGTCCCAATTGACCAGTGACCAGAAGCCATTCAAGTAGTCGGGACGAACATTGCGGTAATCGATGTAGTAAGCGTGCTCCCATAGGTCAACGGTAATAATCGCTTTCTGACCCGAAGTCATTGGCGTACCCGCATTACTGGTGTTTACGATTTCCAACGAACCATCGCTGTTTTGTACTAACCACGTCCAGCTTGAACCAAAGTTATTGACAGCTTTGTCATTAAATTCAGATTTGAAAGCGTCGAAAGAACCCCACTTGGCGTTAATCGCCTCAGCAACTGCACCCGTCGGCTCACCGCCACCATTGGGCGACAAACAGTGCCAGTAGAACGTGTGATTCCAAACCTGGGCTGCGTTATTAAACACACCACCAGCAGGGGCAGACATGATGATCTCTTCCAATGATTTGCCTTCAAACTCAGTACCGGGCACCAAACCATTCAGCTTAACCACGTAGGTGTTGTGGTGCTTACCGTGGTGGAAATCCAACGTCTCTGCAGAGATGTGGGGCTCGAGAGCATCTTTCGCGTAAGGCAGCGCAGGTAATTCAAAACTCATTGTTGTTCTCCATAGTTCTATTGATACGGGGCGATCGACCGCAAAGAGGATGGCCACTCACTGATGACAGTACATACGAATTATTGGGACAATTGGCCGAAATACAAGCGGCAAATAGTGAAAACCCTAAAAAAAGCGCCTTAATCAATAATTAAGCGCATTTAAAACAGCCGATGTGCCTCGGTCGGCCATAGTGGCAGCTAATATCACACGACATCTCATGCAATAGAAGTAGATTTACGTTGCAAAGGGTATCGCTCAAATGACACCTCATGAAATCCGTCGCGTAATACACGGCGTAGATTTTGGTGATTATTTTCCGCTGGATGAGCCATCACATCGCGGTAATGTTCACCAAAACAACGCAATACCTGTTCAGTGGTTAATGCTAAATCGACACCAAGCGCTAAGACCTTGGCACTGCCTTGATTTTCTGACGCATGATTAAAAACAGGGCCGTTTTGAAAAGCGGTCTTCTCTGTGTCATACCATTGATCAATGAACGCTATCGTTGCACTGAACATATGCTTGTCACACCTTATGTCCTTCAAAAATCGTTGTGTCTCACTTTCAAAATCCATGTTTAACTCTCGATAAAACCTTAACCTTAAAGTACATATTGTTTTGCCACAATGATTCAAACACCATCAATGCTATGATGCGTTATTTAAAGACCTTTCCTTCATGTTGACATCGCTTTTAGGCCTATTTTTCTCAGCACTGGTTGCTGCCACGTTATTTCCCGCAGCCTCAGAAGCGGTTTTAGTGGGTTTACTATTAGAAAGTAATATTGCTCCTTTCGTATTGATTAGCACCGCCTCACTCGGCAATATTTTGGGATCATGGATTAATTGGTGGTTGGGCAGGCAGATTGACAGATTTCATGACAAAGCTTGGTTCCCAATTAAGCCAGAGAAGCTCGCGCTAGCAAAGGCACGGTTTCATCGCTATGGAGAATGGTCATTACTCTTGTCTTGGGTACCGATTATTGGCGACCCATTGACGCTAGCCGCCGGCGTATTAGGTATGCCCTATCAGCGCTTTTTGGTCTATGTGACGATTGCAAAAACCTTACGATACTGTGCTGTTACCTTTATCACTCTTGGAATAGTCTAAGTACAATATGAATAAAGAGACTCGCCACGTGGAAAAGAATGACTAAATGTTGTGAATTTTGGCGGGGGTTAGATGATGTGTGAAGTACATCTCTAAATCTAGTCTGTCCATGGTCAATGCAGCCGCAGGCAGGCGACCCAAACGAACGTATTCAGACACGTTTGTCATATAAAAAGAGACACTCTCTGTAATGCCCTGCTTACCCTCTAATACGCCCATTTGCATTAAACATTTAATGGCGGCGCCCGTTGAGGCGGCTTCAAGCGACACAGACGTTGTCGTCTCTCTACCATCAATTAATTTGTAATTGATAACCGCCAGAAACGATTTAGGTACACGTTTTGTCGGATCAAGTGAAATAACATTGCCCATAGCAAATCCAAAATTATTTACAGTAACAATGTAGAGAGCGGTGACATAATCCGTGTAACTTTTATGTAAATATTAGAATTACCTAATACGTATTATTGCCATTGATGACCTTGGTTGAACGAAGGCATCACCTATAATGATGCAATCTATGAATAGGAGAAGAACTTTGAAACTTAATCCTAATGATGTCGTTATCGCAAGCGCAAAAAGAACACCCATAGCTGCCATGCAAGGGGCCTTTTCGTCATTGACAGCCACAGAACTTGGCAGTCATGCCATTGCTGCCGCCATCAGCGAAAGTGGCATCAGTATGGATGAAATTGACGAAGTGTTGATGGGGAATGTCTTATCTGCCGGCCTTGGTCAGGCACCAGCTCGCCAAGCCGCCCTTGGAGCCGGTATAAACGAGCACACACCGTGCACCACCGTTAGTAAGGTATGTGGATCTGGCATGCGTAGTATTATGCTCGGCGTTGACCAGCTTAAACTTGGCCATGCTAAAGCAGTTGTTACTGGTGGCATGGAATCCATGACCAATGCGCCCTATTTCCTTGCCAAAGCGCGTGGTGGTTTTAGATTAGGCCATGGCGAGATCAAGGATCATATGTTTTTTGATGGCCTAGAAGACGCCTACACCGGCAAAGCTATGGGGCATTTCGCTCAACTGACCGCTGATGCGCAAAAAATAAGCCGTGGAGCGATGGATGAATACGCCGTAAGGTCATTACAACGCGCGCAATTTGCGATTAATGAGGGATATTTCAAAGAAGAAATACAGCCAATACAAATTAAAACTCGGCAGGGGGAAATCCTTATTGACGAGGATGAGCAACCCGCGAAAGCCAGTGTGGTAAAGATACCAACGCTAAAACCAGTATTTAGCCAAGACGGCACGATAACAGCCGCCAACGCCAGCTCTATTTCGGATGGCGCGGCCGCTCTTGTGTTAACCACAGCGCAATATGCACATGACAGGGGACTAACACCCTTAGCATTAGTCTTAGGTCATACCAGCCATGCGCAGCATCCTAGTGAATTTACCACTGCACCTATAGGTGCCATACAAAAACTATTGGCAAAAATCGCGTGGGATGTCAGCGTAGTTGACCTTTGGGAAATCAATGAAGCTTTTGCAATGGTTACAATGATGACCATGGAACATTTCAACCTAGATATTGAAAAGGTCAATGTAAATGGGGGCGCTTGTGCACTTGGTCACCCTATTGGAGCATCTGGTGCGAGGATAGTCGTCACCCTGCTGCATGCGTTACGCCTGAGAGGTTTGAAAAGAGGCGTTGCCAGCCTTTGCATAGGAGGAGGAGAAGGCACTGCCTTAGCGATAGAAATTTTGTAACCTTTTTAATACAAATTTGAGACAAAAGTATAACGGAGTTATAAAAAAAAGATCTATACCCACAATTTTCCTATGCGTATAAATTCAAAATGCAATGGAGAAGAGGGTATAAGGATGTATAGCATTAAACACTGCCTTAACTTGGCAAAAGGCCCCCGTAGTACAAGTCATGTAACGTGTGTTACTGACTACATAGTTGTTGCTTCTGGGGAATTATTCGAGACGCCACTACCAAACTATTGGGGTCTATTTGAAGAACATGAGATAAAAAGATACCTTCTATCACATGCAAAAAATGGCCAGAGCCTGCAAGAAGTATGGGAATTACTCATCGATAAAGCCTATGATTTCTATAGTCAGTCACATGCTAAAATGAACACTCGCATATTTAATAGTTATGAAAGGCAAATAATCAGTTATCAATCAACTTAATGATCGAATCATTAATCGACGCTAGGAAGGGGTGACTTTCTAGCTGACAAAGTCACCGTGTGTCTCCTTATCCCCAAATCATTGATATTCCATGTTAGATTTGCGGCTATTTGATTTTTTAAATTTCCAGAAAAAAGAGAGCCATTCATGTCGCCAATTTATGCAGAGATTCGCTGCTGGTGTGGCGTTGAGGCATAAAAAAACCCCAGCATGTTGTGCTGGGGTTTTCGTTTTAGAAGCCTGGCGATGACCTACTCTCACATGGGGAGACCCCACACTACCATCGGCGATGAAGCGTTTCA
>DATHYR010000323.1:0-1299 GCA_035458985.1 Pseudomonadales bacterium | reverse complement strand
CATACTGGCGTTAAACTTCGATTGCAACTTGTTGTTTCAGAGAGGGTGTTGCTGGTGCAAGCCAATAAGTTGATGCACAAAAACAGTAAAAAGAGCTGGCGCAATGAGGTGTTCTCGCAAGGGTGCAATGTTTTCAGTGTGCAGGGAATTGCGTGCTAGGTAAAGAGCGAGGGGAGTGATCTTGTCTTTGGGCTGAATGCTGATTTTAGTGCTAACTTTCGGTCCGTTTAAGTCGAAAACTGTCACTACCTGAAATGAGATGTTGCTGGGAACAGAGTTTGACCATGCTACCTGTGACCAGGTTACCGATGTCGATCACTGTGATACGGCCATCGGGTAAGGCCAGTGTGCTGGAGTGGCTGTCACTTTTGATCACCCGAGCAGACAGTAGCGTGCTTTGTCCCACTAACGGATCCACGGCCGCTAACACCAGTATGCACAGCATAATGGCGAGACTACCGATAAGGACCGCGTTAGTGTGACTCGTCATGGCTATCTCTTAAGCAAAGGTTTAAGAAAACGTGCCGTGTGCGATACCGGATGTTCCGCCACTTCTTCAGGCGTGCCTGTCGCTAAAATCATGCCACCACCGGCGCCGCCTTCTGGGCCTAAATCGACAATCCAATCGGCGGTTTTGATCACATCGAGGTTGTGTTCAATGACGACTATGGTGTTGCCATGTGATTTAAGACGGTGCAGCACATCGAGCAGCAACTGAATGTCCGCAAAGTGCAGACCTGTGGTGGGCTCATCCAAAATATACAAGGTTTTGCCGGTATCGCGTTTGGAGAGTTCTTTCGCCAATTTCACCCTTTGGGCTTCACCGCCCGATAAGGTGGTCGCGCTTTGTCCCAAGCGAATATAAGACAAGCCGACATCCATCAAAGTTTGCAGCTTACGGGCGATGGCGGGGATGGCATCGAAGAAGGTGCGCGCGTCTTCGACAGTCATTTGCAGCACTTCATGGATATTTTTGCCCTTGTAGCGCACTTCTAAGGTTTCACGGTTATAGCGTTTGCCTTTACAAGAGTCACAAGGGACATAGACATCGGGTAAAAAATGCATTTCAACTTTGATTAAACCATCGCCCTGACACGCCTCACAGCGCCCGCCTTTGACGTTAAAGCTAAACGGCCGACCTGATAACCGCGTGACCGTGCTTCCTGCGTACCGGCGAATAAATCACGCACTGCAGTAAAAATACCGGTGTAAGTGGCCGGGTTGGAACGTGGCGTGCGACCGATTGGGCTCTGATCAATATCGACACATTTATCAAAGTGCTCCAGACCTTCGATAGCG
>DATHYR010000322.1:0-1178 GCA_035458985.1 Pseudomonadales bacterium | reverse complement strand
CTCCCTGCCACTGTCGAGCATTAGTAGTGAACGTCACACAAGCGACAGTATTAATAGCACAAAACTAGAGACAGTTGGTTATTATTGCGGTTGTGTGGATTGCGATATCCACTGCAGATACACTGGCCAAATTCTTGTATGTGGAATCGGACTAAAGTAATGCCTCAAATTGCCCTATTATGCATTCATAAATGAAATCAGTAACAGGCTGGCTTCTTGACTAACGAAATTGGGAACCTGAAAGGCCGCGCGGTCAACATTGTCGACGGCGCGCGTACGCCATTTTTAAAATCCACAGGCATTCCCGGTCCCTTCACGGCCAGTGACCTGGCCGTTGCCTGCGGCAAAATACTGTTGTGCCGCCAGCCATTCCAGGCACACCATATTGATGAGGTCATTATCGGATGCATTGCCCCGAATGTTGATGAAACCAACATTGCGCGCCTGATTGCACTGAGACTGGGCTGCGGCAATTCAACACCCGCCTTTACCGTGCAAAGGAATTGCGCTTCAGGCATGCAGGCTATTGATTCGGCGGCAATCGATATCGCGAACGGACGCGCAGACCTGGTACTCGCCGGCGGCACCGAGGCAATGAGTCACTTCCCGCTTGTATACAGCAAAGGCATGGCTGGATTGCTGGGCGGGATGACGAGCGCCAGAACGCTGACCAGGAAACTCGCAACGCTCTCCCGCTTCAGACCCGCCATGCTTAAACCGGTTATAGGATTGGCACATGGATTGACTGACCCGATAACGGGTTTGTCCATGGGACAGACCGCTGAAAATCTTGCCTGTCGTTTCCACATAACACGGCAGCAAATGGATGAGTTTTCCGTGCGCTCACATCAGCGTCTGGCAAATGCCCAGGATAAACATTACCTGGATGAAATCATCGAGATCGTTGATTACGAGCAAAACGCTTACCAGCAAGATACCGGACTAAGGCGCGACTCATCGATTAAAAAGCTGGCCAAGCTAAATCCCGTGTTTGATAAAACCTTTGGACATATCACCGCAGGCAACAGCGCCCAGGTGACAGATGGGGCGTCACTGATGATTCTCGCCAGCGACGATGCGGTCGAGGAGTATCAATTACCTGTGCTGGGACGCGTGGTTGATTGCCAGTGGGCTGGCCTTGATCCCGCACAAATGGGTCTGGGGCCTGTGCATGCGGT
>DATHYR010000321.1:0-1238 GCA_035458985.1 Pseudomonadales bacterium | reverse complement strand
TGTTTGTATAGGATGGCGCCGACGTAGCCAACGGCAGCGTGGCCACCGGTTACAGCCTTGATTACTGAAGGCCCGCCTTTAGACGGAATCAGTGACAGCTTCACACCTTCTTGTTTTGCGATACGCGTGATCGCGTCACGGTCATCGGCACCGTGAAACATGGCGACCATGGCTTTGTCATTCTTCTTATGCCACTCAAAGGCCTCTTTCAAAGTGTTCCAGGGCTGATCACTCTTGGAGATGAAGCCGCTTGAGTTCAGCGCAACGAGACTAAGGTAGTCGAAGTCGTCGGTTTTGAAGGTTAGCTTGGCATGGTGCGGGGCATAGGTGTAAGCGGTTAGTGAGGTTACCCCGATGGTGTAGCCGTCGGATTTTGCTCTACTTAGTTCGGTCGCCATTACCGTGCCGTGAGAGCCAGTTACATTCTTCACGTTGATTGGCTGACCCAGAATCTTGCTCATACGCTGACCGAGGCCACGCGTCAGGCGGTCGATCTGTGCGCCAGGCTGGGTCATGGTCATGAACGTGATCGGGCGGCTTGGGTATTCTCCGGCATAGGCGCTGCTGATACCGATAGACAGTATCAGTCCAAGCCCAAGGCTAAAAATTTTTCTCATCATCAGTTCTCCGTGGTGTAAGTAGATTTATTAAGTTATGCGGCCATGTGACTTAACGAGCGGCCTTTTTTAGTCAATCGCTACTAATGATAGTACAGAATTTCCGGATGGGGATTTGTCATCCAGACGACATTACGATCACTTGAGGCACGACTTTAGAAAATCATAATAGTAATTAAAACTAATATTGCTCATTAATGTAGTGAATGCTCCATGAATGAGCGCTAGAAAGCATTTGTCACCGTTAGTGTTACGCATAGCAGTGCTTCACTTATAGCATCAGCACAGTCGGTATCCCATGCTACACTGCGTAAAAAATAAGGAGGAAGATTCATTGGTCGCCATCAGTAAATTCACCGTGCCCCCTGTTGCGGATTTTCTTGCGGATGACTTTTCCTGTGTTGACGATGGCGGCAATGCATGGTCGGATGCCCATGCAAATTTCCTCTCAAGCTTGTTGCAGGAAGAGACGGAAGACCTGCTCAGGTGTTCGCGTAGCCTGATGCTTAAACCACGCGATCACCTGTTTCGCGCAGGAGACCGCTCGAGCGATGTCTACATCGTTGCTAACGGGTGTATCCGTTTGTTCCAGTTGTCGCCAAGCGGCAAGGAAACCATTCT
>DATHYR010000320.1:0-1424 GCA_035458985.1 Pseudomonadales bacterium | reverse complement strand
CGCCTTCATCGCCTTGGTCTTTTGGCGCGGAATGGGAAGCGTATCCTGGTATTAAGCTCACTTTCAGTCACCAGCACGGCGATGAATTCGGGGTGGGTATTCGAATATTTACTAATTCAAGCACGCCTGCCCCTCGCTATGAGCCGGCGCCTATTCTTTCTAGCCAAGCGATGGATCCCGCTGATCTACCTGAGGCATATAATACCAGCGTGTGGTTTGACATGCTGCTTTATGATACGGCGCGTGTGGGCGTCCCCCTAAAACAGGGTGAGCTCAATAAAGACGGTACCAAGGCCACGGTGGTGGTGGCGAATGAGCGCTATGGCTACTGGCCTGATGCCATTGAAAAGGCTCATCAATTGGCCGAAGCGCATATGCCTGCGAGCGTGACGCAGGTAGATTATGTGGTGCAAGAAAACGATATGCAGGTGCTCACGGTGTCGATGCCGCGCACCTTGCTTACCAGTACTAATATGCCACCCAAACCGGTCCGTGGTGCAACCATAAAGCCTGCTATATTGCTCGAAAAGCCGACCCATCAAACCAATGATGTTACAAGTAAGCCTGTGGTTGATATTACGTTAGACCAACGGGTTATGCTTTTTGACCCCGATAATCCGTTGGCCTATCAAGTCTATGCCAAGGTAGGGAGTTATATCCGTTTGCCTGGCGGCATTGATCTGAAAGGCGCTTATGCTTTCGATGTGATGAATAATGTAGAGGGCATGACTCGCCGCAGTGATTCAGTTTTGCCCCATGTGCGTTCCGATGCGTTGTTGTATTTACAGCAAGGAAAATCGGGGTTAGCGCATTTGCTGTTAGATAAGCGAGGAACGTTAGCCACCGATTGGCATTACCGTGCTTACGGCGGTGTGTTGGAGTCAATGTATTCTGGGGTTGGTGGTGAAATTCTGTATTCGCCTTTTAAGTCGCGTCTAGCCTTTGGTGCCAGTGCTAACTGGGTGAAGCAGCGTGATTACGACCGCTCCTTTAAGCATTTAGATTACAGCACCACCACGGCGTTTGTGAGCGCCTATTGGGCAACGCCTTTCAATAACTATGACCTGGCAGTGCATGCCGGTCGTTATTTGGCCAAAGATGTGGGGGCGACTGTTGAGTTACGCCGAACGTTCAATAACGGTTGGATGGTGGGCCTTTGGGCTACTTTAACCGATGTGCCATTCGAAACCTTTGGTGAAGGCAGTTTTGATAAAGGGATGTTCTTCAGGATTCCGCTCGATAACATTGGCGACAATGGCCGGTCGACCTATAACTCGCGCATTCGCCCTATCCAACGTGACGGTGGTGCAAGGCTTGAAGGGTACAGCGGCAACCTCTGGTGGGACCAGCGCGAAGCGCGTTACGACGTTTTTAAAGGGGGTAGATAGCCGTGCGTAAAGGCCTGTTGCTCTTAACGTTAGTAT
>DATHYR010000319.1:0-2469 GCA_035458985.1 Pseudomonadales bacterium | reverse complement strand
TACGCTGAAGACATGGTGCGTGGCACTTTGTTTGCGTTAGCGTCGCGCATCATTAAGGAAAGCCCGGTTGATACGGGGCGGTTTCGCGGCAACTGGCAAGCGTCTTTGAACACGCCCAAGCAAGGCAAACTGCAACGGCTTGATAGGTCAGGTGCAGGCGCAATCAATGATATGTCCAGCGTTGTGATGGGTTTAAATATGGGGCAGACGTTTTACCTGACCAACAACTTGCCTTACGCTCGACGTTTGGAGTACGGTTACAGTAAACAAGCCCCTAGCGGTATGTTGCGTATCAACGTCATGCGGGTACAATCCGAGTTAGAGAAAGCACGCAAGCGATGAGCACATATTTCAATGACATACAGGCCGCATTAGACACGCGACTAGCATCTATTGCTGGTAGCCCGCCTATTGCATGGCCAAACATTGAATATGAGCCTACTGGTGGCACAACATATCTGCGGCCGTCTTTCTTGCCTGCGGAAACACTACAAAGCGGGCTAGGCTCTGAGGGCCTAGACGAGACAAACGGCATCTATCAAATTGATGTTGTTTACAAGGTTGGTTCAGGCCGTAGCAGTCTGGTGGACAGCGTTGCCGACCACTTCAAACGTGGTACTGTTGCCACCTATAATGGCGTGAACGTGCGGATTCGTTCTGTATCTATTGCGCCAGCAGTCTTTGATGATGCTTGGCACTTTGTGCCGGTGTCTGTATCATTCCAAACATATACTGAAGCGAGGTAATTACCATGGCTATTGCTAACGGCGCACAACATTCACTGCACTACGTTGCAGAATCAACTTACGGCACAACGCCAGCAACCCCAACATGGACGCCCGTGCCACATACAGGTACATCTTTGGCAATGACCAAGGACGCCATTGAAAGCGAAAAGCTGCGCGGCGACCGCCAGATTGAAGACTTCCGCCATGGCAACAAATCCATTGGTGGTGAGATTAGCTCCGAGTTGGAGTACGCAGCCTTTGACGACCTGTTGCAAGCTGTTATGTGCGGTACTTGGGCAACCGACGTGTTGAAGGCTGGCACTACTCGTCGCTCATTTACGTTTGAACGCAAGTTCGGTGACTTGGCTACACCCGAGTACCACCGTTATACCGGCGTGGAAATGAACAGCCTTGCGCTGGCCGTTGCGCCTAACAGCATGGTCACGGCAACTTGGGGTGTTATCGGCAAGGACTTGTCGCTTAACACAACACAAGTCGCATCCAGCACTTATTCGGCTGATGGCGGTAATACACCGTTTGATTCTTTCACCGGCTCGATTACCGAGGGTGGCTCATCTATCGCTACGGTTACTTCATTAGAGTTGAGCATCGAAAACGGTATCGAACCACTGTTCAGCGTTGGCTCACCTACTACCAACCGCCCAAGCATCGGCAAGTCACGCGCTACTGGTACGTTGACAAGCTACTTTGACAGCAAAGCGCTGTACGAAAAGTTCATCAACGAAACGTCTAGCTCAATCGTATTGACCTTGACCGACGTTGCTGGTAACAGCTACGAGATTGACATTCCTAACGTGAAGTACAACAGCGGCCAACCTGACGTATCAGGCGAGGGCGCGGTTACTGTGTCAATGGAGTTTGTCGCGCTTTACTCAGGCGCTGACGCATCACAAATTGTTATCACCCGCACAAGCGCATAAACTATGGAATTAAACAGCCTACGCACAGTAGAAAGCCACGAAGCGGGCGCAGAGTGTAATATTCTGTCGCCCGTGGACGGCTCGCCTACCGATGTATTCATCAAAATCAAAGGTTCTGACTCGAAAGAGTGGCGTAACGCCAAGAAGAACCAAACAAGCCAAATCATTGCGGCCAAGAGTAGCGGCAAAGATATTGACCTTGACTACGACAAGATGGATGTTGACGCGCTGGTGGCTGTTACGATGGACTGGCGCGGTATCGTCGATAACGGCGAACCGTACCCGTGCAACAAAAAGAACGCGCTCAAGCTATATTCAGATTCACCCGCAATCGTTAGCCAACTGATTGACTTCCTGACGCGCAGGGCAAATTTTACGACCGGCTAATTGATGAGTTTGTAACTTACGGGCGGTGGTGTTTCTGGATAAACGACCGCGCCGAAGGCTCAAAGATTAGCCGATACGAAGCCCTACAACAAGTAGCCAAAAGTCGAGGGTCTATACCAGCCGAACTAGAGAACGCGCCAAAACTGCGGCCTGAGCATAACGATTGTTGGAATGTGTACACCAGTTTGTCTGATTACACTTACAATGAGATGCACCGATACATGGACCTAACGGGTAACCGTTTAGATGCTTGGGAAGTCGAGGCCGTGATGGGCTTGGCTAAATATAGGAACGCAGAACCAACATGGCCACCGAAGTAGCAACCCTCACATTCAAAGTCGATACTAAAGACGTTGAACGCGCACAAGAAGAATTAGAAAAACTTGGCTATTCAGCTTCACGGGCTGAAAAGA
>DATHYR010000318.1:0-1371 GCA_035458985.1 Pseudomonadales bacterium | reverse complement strand
GATGGGTTATTCCCCAGCGTTGAATCGCCATCGAAGCCGATGCCGTAGGGCGGATCGACGATGGCGAGGTCGAAGTGCTTGTCTGGAAACTCGGCCATAAGCTGCATGCAATCGCAGCAACGCAGGTCAAGCGTTCCCGGTTCAATGTCTGCCTGCGTCGTGCGCGGCTCGTCGTGTTGAGCCTCTAGTGTAAATTTGTCCATGTCGCGTGTGTCGTGTTGTTATGCTTGCTGCAATCTTCTTGCCCTGTTGATTTCAACATGCCTTTCGCCGTGATGCTTTGGGCAAAGCCAAATTACATCAAGAGGTTTTGAGTAATCGTCGTGGTGTCCTTGTATATGATTTGTTGAGCCGCAAACTTGGCATGGCTTCTTTTGAATAATGCCTTTTTTCTGCGCTCGTAGAGCTTTAGTTTGTGCTCTGCGCTTGTGCCTATTTGCTATTTCATATTTTTTGCTGCCCTTTTTTATTGATTCAGCGTTAGCTTTTTTGCCATTAGCTCTAGCTTTTGCAGCTTTAAGCCTGTGGCGTTCTAGCTCTTTTTCACGCCAAACAGGATCGGTTATCATTCTAAAGTGTCTTTCTGCGGTGTCTTTTTTGGTGCAATCTTTGCACTTATTCAGATGCCCATCCGCCATTTTAGCGTGAGGGTAAAATTCTGTTAATGGCTTATGGTCGCCGCACTTGAAACATGTTTTATTCATAGGATGCAACCATAAACCAATCAAAACGGAACGCAATCAAAAAGGCACGTCACTGTCATCCTCGTCAACAATCGCAGGTGCAGGCTTTTTACGCTCGCTTCTGCCGTCTCCGGCGACTTTGCCGCTTGGCATAAAATCTTCTTCTGGCAGTAGAAGATTGCCGATGATAGGCCCGCGCTCGCCTTTGTCGCGTGCTTCTCGGCTTAGCTCTTGGCAAACCATGTGCGTGTTGCCGTATTGATCCGGCCCGTTCTTATTCGGCCATGCGACGAGGTCGAGATACATTCCATTTTTGCCTTCGTAAAGGTGCTCTTTCAGGATGCGCTTAACGTTGATTTTGAGTTTGATCGGTCTTGCCATATTAGTTGGTTTCTAGGTTGCTTATTGTTGCCTGACATCCGCACGGCTCGCCAATGTCGGCGTAACGTTTGGAAATTTCCAGGATGGCCGTTTGTGCGTCATCATTGTAAACGATGCCGGTCATGGCGTCCTCTGTTGATCGTGCGAGCTTGAGCGCATCGGGCTTTGTTGTGTGATAAAACGGCGCGGATGCTTTGAGCTGGCCCTTGCTGTTCATGTCGCCTTTGCGACGCGGCATGATGAAATCAAGCTTCACGCGCAAAGGCCCGTGAAATACTGCGCCGGACTTCCGCATTTCAGCGGATGC
>DATHYR010000317.1:0-17235 GCA_035458985.1 Pseudomonadales bacterium | reverse complement strand
GGTGACTACGAGCAAAAAGACACCAGCTTTAACGCTGACTTTGCCTACATTGTTAACGCTGATCTAAGTGTGGGCTTTGGTGCTGAATACCGTACAGAAGAATTCACCATTGTTCCTGGTCAAGTAGAATCTTACACAGCGGGTCCTTTGGCTTCTCAAGGTTTCTCTACGTCATCCAACGGTTTCCCTGGCTTCCCTGCGGTAACTTCTGGTTCTTGGGATCGTTCTAACACGGCTGTTTACGTGGATGCGGAATACCAAATGAGCCCTGAGTTGTTGGTTCAAGGTGCGCTGCGTTTTGAAGACTACGATGACTTTGGTACTACTACCAACTTCAAAGCAGGTTTCAACTACCAGGCCTCTGACTCTGCCGGCTTCCGCGGTACTATCAGCACCGGCTTTAAAGCGCCTACGCCTGGGCAGGCGAATGCGTCTAACACGTCTACAGAGTTGACTGGCGGTGTGTTGGTGAACAACGGTACTATCCCGGCGGCCTTTGCTGCGTTAGTTGATCCTAATGCTAAAGTGTTGGGTCCTGAAGAGTCTACTAACTTCACCATTGGTACTTTCTTCACTGTGGCTGATAGCATTGATGTGACCATTGACTACTTCAATATTGAAGTGACTGATCGCTTGAACTTGTCTTCCGAAGTTCAATTGACAGCTGCTCAGAAGCAAACCTTGATTGATGCGAATGTGCCTGGTGCTGGCGATATGAACCAGTTCCGTTACTTCACCAATGATTTCGACACATCTACTAGTGGTGTCGATATCGTTGCAAGCACAACAACGGAAATGGCTTCTGGTACAACCACATGGAGCTTGGCGTATAACTACACCAAGACTGAGGTAGATAGCTACAATCCAGACACTATTAATGCTTACCGTATTCGCCAGATTGAAGAGTCAACGCCTGATACGCGTTGGAACATCTCTGCTAATCATGACATGGGTGACTATCGCTTCTTAGCACGAGTAAGCTACTACGATGATTGGTTCGATAGCTTTGAAGCTGACGTATTCGGTACCGAAGCGGTATTTGATGGCGTATTCACGTTTGACGTGGAAGGCGAATACAACCTGAATGAAAACGCTAGCTTCTTGTTCGGTGTACAGAACTTGAGCGATGAGCGTGGTCAAACCACCACTGAAGTGAACAATTTAGGCTTTGATACGTCGACTATTTTGGGTAACCAATATAGCCAGTATGCACCTATGGGCTTCAGCGGTCGTTTCTTGTACGGTCGTTTCCGCTACACCTTCTAATCGAAGCGGTAGTTGCTTGAACGCTAAAGGCACCTTCGGGTGCCTTTTTTTGTATAAAATTTAAACAAAAAAGAAGTCTCTTCTATTTTTTGGGGCGTACATTCTACTGAATCTAATAAAAACTCAAGAGGATGTACCCATGAAAAGACACTTTTATTTAGCGCGTTCGTTAAATGATCTCGATGGCGTGGTAAAAAAACTCTATGCCAAGGGGCTGACCCCTCCTCAGGTACATGTGCTGACAGAAGATGATGCAGGTTTGGCCGATCACCCACTGCTGCAAGACGTTGAAGCGGTGCTTCGAACCGACGTTGTGCATGGCACTGAACGTGGTGCAGTACTCGGATGTGTCATGGCCTTTTCGATTTTGCTCGTGTCCTATGTAAGCGGATGGGCAGAATCATTCACCTGGGTGCCGTTTATTTTCTTATCCATCGTTGCATTAGGTTTTTGTACCTGGGAGGGCGGTTTACTAGGAATACAAATGCGTAATCATCGTTTTAAGAAATTTACCAAGGATTTGAAGGCGGGTATGCATGTACTTTTGGTGGATGTAAAACCCTCCCAAGAAGCTAGCGTGTTACAGGTTGTTGGTGCTAGCCGCTTGCAGAATGGTGGTGAAGGCGACGGAACCCCTGACTGGGTGGTTGAGGCACGCAATAAGTACAGCCAGTTTGTCGAGGTCATGCCTTAGTCTTTGATGCGTTGTTGCAGCATGTGGAGCGCATGCTGCAAGGCAATGCCTTCTTCGCGTTGGTTTAATCTCAAATTCGATTGAATCAGCACAGCAATCATCTTCTGGTTAAGGTCCAGCTGCTGATCTTTTAGTCTGACGACGTCATCCCTTGACCATAGGTCTAAGCTAATGGGCGAGTCGTCTAAAAAGTGCTGCACACCACCTTGGTAAATATGCTCGGCAAAATTGCCATAGAGAGTATATTCAGAAAAGGTAAGTAGTCTTCCAAGTGTCTTATACCATGGCTTGTCAGCATTGTTCTCTATTCGTGCCAGCATTGCCCTTACAACGTCTGGGCTCCAGCTCATCAGTTGGCCAACATAGTTAGGGAATTCACGCTGTGGCGTAAGCCAAAGAAGTCGCTCTGACAGACGCTGCCATAGGGAATGGTCTTTATCTTGCGGTTGAAGCGATTTGGCGAGCAGGCGAATAGCGCCATTTTCCTCAAAGCATTCGGCAGTGATGCTACGGCAGAACACAAGATCCGAGTCTGCGAATATTACGTACTCTTCGTCGCTATGTGATGCGGCAGCAATCTTAACCAGTTGCTGCATGATCCAGCCACGGACAGGGAAAAAGCCTGGATCTAACCACCACTTTGAAAATAGTGGCATTTGATTGTATCCCTTCGGCAAAACCTGCTGATAACTCATTATCTTGCGATGAGATCCTGTCAGACTGTCAAATAATTTGAGGTCGCGTTGAGGGCAAATGATCGTGTGCCTACAGTGGGAAGTATTGCGATATTTATCTAGGCTTTCACATAAGCGTCGGCACCGGTCTACATCAGGGGCATAGCTGACAGTAATAAAATGTAGAGTGCGGTTATCGGGCATAGGATAGTCACTAAAAATGTTTCAAGTTTGTAATTTTAGTCTATGATGTTTGTAATAAAAATCAGTAGGCAACCATCACGCCGATACATTATGCAGAATAAAAACTCATTCAATAAATTACAAACACTTCTTCAAAAACAAGGATGGTATGTGGCTTGGGATGAGATACAGGCAACTCCCCCCGCTATTCATCCTCGAGGTCCTTTTAAGGGTCAACCTGTTGATCCGGATAAGTTTTTGATTTGTACATCATCTGATCAGGGCTATAAAAAGATCTGTGATGTTTGTCTGGGAGCAGGGGTTGTAGGAGCAGACGTTTGTACTTGCTGCCAAGGCGCAGGTGTGATGATTGACCCGACCTATGAGTATGAAGGTGGCTATTTTCATTTCGGTGTTAGCGATAAAGCGATTGAGTACTTAATTGATAACCTGCCGGTCATCGAGCGTTGTGAGTGTAACTATGATTGGGACATCATGGGCGGTAACACAATTTTTATATCATGGTCGAAGAATGATCCTACCATACGGCGCTTGTGTGTCGTGGCCTTGTTTTACGCATTTGTCTGGATAAGTACTCAAGGCCTTTATGAGGCCTGCAGTGATACGGCCTCCTGTTATGTGGAAGGTCTGAGTGGAATGGCGCTGGAGCAATACATGCAGTTCCTGTCGAAAGAATAGTTGTCATGAGTCTTATGCGTAATCTGGGATAGATGAAGGCCTTTTAGAAGAATAAAGCGTGCATGCATCGGTGCAGAGTTTTAATGCGATGCAGGCTTTGCAAATGTTGCATACTCGATTCAACAGCGGAGAAATTTATGAAACGTATAGCATGTATGGTTTTAATGTCTTTATTGGTAGCTTGCGGCGGCGGTGGCGGTGTCGAGAAGACCACCTATGTTCCTGCTGATACTTCGCCAGCAACAGATACGACCAATAACACTCAACCAGATACTTCACCCACCTCTTTGGTTGTTCCAGCAGATTTTGATTTTAGTAATTTTCATACGGTTGAGTTGTCTTTTTCCGTGCCAGGCGACTTAATTGGTCAAATTGATTTTAAAATTGCAGCTGAGTGGGATGAGCAAGTTCAGGATTTATATATCGGTCGAGGTTATGCCTCGCAACAGCGGACGGTAAAGATAAATGTACCCACAGCACTGGAAAGCGTAAGAATAGAATTTATGGCCTTTGATAAGGACAGCGGCACGAGTGAAGTGCGAATTCAACCCGAGGTAACAATCTGATGAACAAGTTAATCCAATCGACTGTATTGATGTTATGTTTGTCAGGATTGGCGATTAACGCCAACGCCGCGACCTCTGTCAGATTATCCAGTGTTGTCAAATCAACCGGCACGACCGGTAACGACCCCATCAGGATTCACGAAGAACTGGATATGGGTGATACGGTCGCGGCAAGGATGCAGGCGCTTGAAAATATGCGTCTAGAATATTTGAACGGATTGGATGCTGAGTCAAAGATCGTGCTGGGCGTCGATGTTAATGAAAATGCCGGCGGTACGGAAAAGGCCGAAACTCAGGCCGTGGCATTGAAATCAGTGCGTATGGACGTGCTTATGAATGACAATTCCACCAGGAGCTTTACGGAATTTTCATCACTAACTATGGCGTTATTGGCGGAAGGATCGGGTGATGCAATTACGCGACAGCCTTTTTTCACGCTGCCCGGAAGAACCGGTTCTAATAATATTACCGGTAATGAATTTAGAGATAATTTCGACAGCACTATCACCATTCCTGTGCCGTTAGATATGGACTTCACGCAGGCAAAAGAAGTCACAATTCATGTCGATTTTTTAGATGTCAATTCAAAATTGGGTGATCCAGAATTGTTTTATGATTACACCAATGGTTTTGAGGACCTTGCGCTTCTTAATGATGCCGATTCACGTTACGTGGATAACGTCGCGGCCGGTATTTTATTAAACGGCGATGTTGTTGGCGAAGAACCTATTCCCGCCGGCGCGCCCATGGTCATCAGCTTGCGCGATGAAACGGTGCCTTACGTTGAATGGGTGGGGTATCCTTCTTCTACAGGCCACTATCTGGTGGGTTATGAGGATTTGTTTCCAAACTTAGGCGATTATGACTTTAATGATCTAACAGTTGCCTATCGCGTGGAGTTAGGCTTTGACTTAAATTCTCAGGTGGCCTATGTCCGTGGTGAAGCGATATTGATTACACGTGGTGCAGATTACACCCATGATTGGCATTTGCGTATGGGTGTGACTAGTGCTTCTGGCACTGTGACAGAGTCACTCTATCAGCCTACAGCTGACGGCCATGGTGAATTGGTGGGCGAAGTAACAACAAGGGCATTTAACGGCAGCCAAATTGACCTGAGAGGTTTTGCCGATACTAAGGCCTTATTTCCAGCCCCTGCGGGATGTAAATTTACCAATACACCGGAATGCGACACCTTTATACAAGGCCCGAAATATATCTTTAACATTGTATTTGATACGCCTGTCGATCCTGAGAATATTTCGCCTGCACCTTTTGACCCTTATTTATTTGTTAGAAATACCAACTATGAAATTCATACCATAGGGCAAACGTTGGCTACTCAGCGAACATCTATGGGGTATTCGGCATCGGGAAATAGTGGCAACAATCAAACCACCTTTGTCGATGGTAACGGTTTCCCCTTTGCCATGATGCTTGCTAAACCCTGGCAGCCACCTATTGAAGGCTGGTCCATGGAAGTCGCCTATCCCGATTTTGTTAATTACGTCCAAACCAGTGGCGGGCAAAAAAAGGATTGGTATTTACGCCCAGACACTGCCAAAGTGCATCCTTCAGCGCGCTTTGTTTGGCAGTGGTGATATTGTTTCATCAACCCGCGAAAGCGGGTTTTTTTATCCCTTAAAAAATACCGGGGTCTGATTTTCGATAAAAAATACAGTATGCTCATGACTCATTGCATCCTGAGTGGGCTTACTATGCGTTTTATTTTTCCTCTGTTGTTATTGTTTATTTCGCAACAGGTCGGTGCTGTTGCTATTTATACCGCCAAAGACATTATTACGCTTAGTGATGCAGCTCCTAGTGCTCAGGCCGTCGCTGTAGAGGGGGCGAACATTCTGGCAACCGGTAGTGTGAAAGATTTAAAACGTACCTATCCTGATGCCATCGTCGATCGGCGCTTTGATGAGGCATTCATTGTCCCTGGGTTTATCAATCAGCACGACCATCCATTATTAGCCGCACTTATGATGGACACTGAGGTCATTGCGATAGAAGACTGGGAAATGCCTCAAAAGTTTTTCAAGGCGGCGTTTACCCCCGCTGAATACCGTGCCGAGCTTGCTCACAGATTGTCTGAGTTTAGTGATGAACGTATGTTTGTCAGCTGGGGTTATCATCGCTTATGGCACGGCGAACTTAATCGACAGATATTGGATGAGTTGGCGCCTAATACGCCCGTGGTGATTTGGCAGCGTTCAGGCCACGAGTTTATTTTTAACTCGAAGGCCCTGACTCAGTTGGGTATTTCTGCAGATACCCTAAGTGAGCATCCCGCTGAAGCGCGAGCACAAATGAACGTAGATGCAGGGCATTTCTGGGAGCAAGGCGCGATAGCGATATTACCTAGGTTGTTGCCAGTACTTGCAAGCCCCGAAAAGTATGGCCCCGCGTTACGCGTGATTAAAAATTACTGGCAGGCAGCGGGAGCTACGCGTGTGGTGGAGCCAGGAGGGTTGACGTTTCCTTGGTTGATGGATATCCAAATGCAAGAGTTAGGGCAGGAAGGCGGGCCCTTTCGGATGGATTATATCGTCGATGCTAAGATCATTGCGGCGCAACATGGCATTTCAGGAATGGCTTCCAAGGCAGATAAGTTGATTGATTCTTGGGGAAGTGCCAATAGCCGGTATTACCCTAAGCAAGTCAAAATGTTTAGTGATGGCGCCATTTTTAGTCAATTAATGCAGATGAAAGATGGCTACCTCGATGGTCATCATGGTGAGTGGTTAACGCCACCTGAAAAGTTTAAGGCTATGTTTGCAGAGTTTTGGCAGGCCGATTATCAAATTCATGTTCATCAAAATGGCGACCAGGGTCTCGATTTTGTGTTGGATGTGCTCTCTGAGAATATGCAACGTTATCCACGTAAAGATCACCGCACGACCATCGTCCACTTTGGGTTTTCTACGCAGGAACAGGTTGAGCGAATTGCTGATTTGGGTGTCATTGTCAGTGCAAATCCTTACTACCCCGTTGCCCTTGGTGACAAGTACAGCGATCACGGTATTGGACCTGAGCGAGCAGAGCACATGGTGAGGTTGGGTGATGTAGTGAGGGCGGGTGTGCCTTTTTCGCTTCATTCAGATATGCCCATGGCGCCGGGAAAACCGCTGTTTTTAATGTGGTGTGCTGTTAATAGAGTCGATCATGAGGGCCGCGTCATTGGGCCTGAGCAGCGTGTGTCGCCCTTGCAGGCATTAAAAGCTGTGACGATTGAGGCCGCTTACTCTGTGCAGCAGGAGCAAAGCATAGGTTCTATCGAAGCCGGCAAGCTCGCTAATTTCACCGTATTAGCGGCTAATCCCCTTACCGTGGATCCTATGAATATTAAGGATATTGACGTGATAGCGACGGTGCACGAGGGCACCGTCTATAAAAACGATTAAGACATTTTAACAATGGTGCGTTCAGGATGGCTCCACAAAATGTGATATTTGTTGTGTGGGTCGTCGGTGCGTGCAAATGTGTGGGCACCAAAGTAGTCCCGCTGTCCTTGTAACAAGTTCGCCGGTAGTGTCTCTGTGCGGTAGGAGTCGTAATACGCAAGCGCTGAAGAGATCGCGCCAGTGGGTATCCCGCTGAGTGCCGCATTGGCAACCACGCGTCGCCAATTCAGCTGGTACTTATTGATTTGCTCGGTAAAGAAGGGGTCCATCAGTAGGTTGTTCAGTTCAGGGTTGCGCTGATAGGCATCAGTAATTTTCTGCAAGAAGACTGCGCGTATAATACAGCCTGCCCGCCAAATTTTAGCAATGCCAGCAAAATTGATCGTCCAGCCATATTCCTTGGCGGCACTTTGCATCAATTGGAAACCTTGCGCATAGGCGCAAATCTTGGCGCAGTAAAGGGCGTCATGTAATTGTTGAATAGCTTCTTCGCGACTGGGCAGGTCCGCTCGGTTTTCCTCGGGTCCCGCCAAAACAGCGGCCGCTTGAATGCGATCGGCTTTCAGGGTAGAGATAGCGCGCGCGTAGACAGAGTTAGCTATGGTGGGGGCCGGGCAGCCAAGTTCCAAACTGCTCATGGCCGTCCATAATCCAGTGCCTTTCTGGCCGGCTTTGTCCAGGATGACATCGACCAACGGTTGCCCTGTCATGGGATCGGCTTGGTCTAGTACTTCGGCGCTAATTTCAATGAGATAGCTATCTAACGGCCCTTTGTTCCACTCACGAAAAACAGCAGCAATGTCACTGGGTGTCATGCCGAGGTTCATGCGCATTTGGTGGTACACCTCGCAAATCAATTGCATGTCGGCATATTCAATACCGTTATGCACCATTTTAACGAAGTGGCCCGAAGAGCCTTTACCAATAAAAGCGGCACAGGGCTCACCCTCTTTGACTGGATTGCCTGGTTCGCGTCGCTCTATGGGTTTGCCAGTGGCTGGGTCAACTTTAGCAGCGATGGCTTCCAGTACAGGTCGAACGCGTGGCCACGCATATTCGTCGCCGCTAGGCATTAACGAAGGGCCAAAACGCGCGCCCTCTTCACCCCCTGAGACAGCGGTAGCAAAGAAAATAAATTTGCCGCGATAACCGCGGATACGTTGACGCGTGTCGGTCCATAGTGAGTTGCCGGTGTCTACGACGATATCATCGGCACTGATCCCCGCATCAATCAGCTTTAGACATACACTGTCGACCGGCTTGCCTGCCGGTACGGATAGCATAATCAGATGCGGTGCTTTTAATTTGCCAAGTAATTCAGTGTAAGAATTGCAGGAAAAAATACGTTGTGGGCCGCCGGCTTGTTCGGTGCTGTCTTGTGCGATGGCATCATCAACTTTTTGACTATCGAGGTCGAAAGCAGCGATTCGGTAACCATTGTCTGCAAGATTGAGCGCAAGGTTTTTGCCCATGACCCCCATGCCTATGAAGCCAATATCGCAAAGTTGATGTGTATCCGTCATCGCAGTGTTGTCCTGTCTTTGTTAGGTGGCGTGATTATATCGCAAGTGCTCTCAATGAGACTCAAAAAGTTGGATCGTATAGCCTGTTTCAAGGGCGCCGCGGAGGGCCTTGTCATGGGCGACAAGTTTTTTGTTACTGAGATACTTTTCACTGATTAATTTTCGGTTAGCGATAGCGACATCGTAGAAACCTTCTTTCAATAGGTAAAGTTTGCACAGCTGTTCAGCACCAAAGAGATCTTTGAAATTGATATAAATTATAAAGGGCACTTCACTGTCTGCTGCAAAACCTTCAATATCGTGTTTGGTTTTGGCGTTTACTGAAAACACGTACATAGTTATTCCTCTGCGTCGCGATGACGACGAATTTGATTGCGTAATGACTTAGGCACTTTCTTCAGTGTGAGTTCCCCGCTATTGGCATCAAACACCACGTTGTCACCAAAGAGCCGCGATGAAAAGCTGATGCTCATATACTTATCGCGGCCAGAAAACCTTACGTAGCGTTTTAAGCTGCTGCGGTGGAGATGCAGGCTATTTTGTTCTTCTTGGCTCGACTGCTCGACAAAGCTTGAAAACGCCTTCGGTTGGTCGGGGCTAAGTAATTCTGAAAGATCGGCAATGACAATCTCTTCGCCGAGGCTATCCTTGGCGACGCAATAATCAAGAATTTGTTCTTTTTGTGAGTCTCTTTTGTCGTCAGGGAGTTCTTCTGTATACCGCTCAACAACGCGTAAAAACTCTTTGGTCTGCTTTTCAAGGTCAACGCCTTGGCTAAAGCCCAGGGCTATTTTAAAGGCCTCGCTGATGGCTTTATTACCGCGCCCAGCCAGCAGAGACATGTATTTATTTGACTCCCCAAGCAGCCATTCATCGATGTGAAGTTTCAAGGCATAGGGTAATCGATTGCCATCTAGGTAGCGGCATGACTCTACTTCACCCTCGCCATTAACGTTGAGTGCCTCGGTGAATTCCGTCCACAAAAGATAGAGACGCTTTTGTTCTAACAATAATTCTTCAGCAATCATGATCTGGGCGGAGAAGGCGTCATCGATGCTGTCCATCGATGTTGCCAGTTGTTTCATGATGCTGGCGGCCAAGCTTTCAAAGCTGGATTTTGACTCGATATAGTCTTTTGCCCAGCCCGCCAACGGTGGGCTGGCTTCATCATCAAAACGACCAAATTGTTTTTGTGCACTGCGTTGGAAGGCGCGTTTTAGTTGGTCAAATAATGACGCTACTGGGCCAATGCATTCACTGTATGGCTTGCCGGCTTTAACGCTTAGGGCTTGACCGGGGGCGCTTCTTACGAAGCTATAGATAATGCATTGGGTGAGTGCCATCGAGGGTGCGTCCTTAAATTCGTTATTATGCCAGTCAACGGCTAAAAGGTTAATGCAAAATCGGTTAAGCTTGTGACTTCATTTACAGAGTGGATTGGAATATGCAACGACAGCTTATGGCGCCAAATGGCCCCACCTTCTCACGCATTGTGATGGGGTTCTGGCGCTTACACACCTGGCAAAAGAGTCCAGCGGCATTGGTTAATTTTCTTGAGCAGTGCTTGGATATTGGCGTTACGACGATGGATCATGCGTATCTCTATGGAAATCATGGTGATCCGTCTTGTGAAGCCTTGTTTGGCGAAGCCTTGAAATTGCAACCTGGGTTGCGCCAGCGCATGGAAATTGTGACCAAGTGTGGGATTAATCTTATTCCACCATCAGACACTGGCCCTCGAGTTAATCACTATGATGCATCGGCCCAAGCAATAGAAGCTTCGGTAGAGTCTTCGTTGCAGCGACTAGGCATCGAGCAGCTTGATGTTTTGCTGATACATCGCCCTGATTATCTTTTGGACGCTGATGAAGTGGCACAGACATTTACGCGTCTCCACACAAGTGGCAAGGTGGCGCACTTTGGTGTCTCTAACTTCAGTGTATCCCAATTTGAATGTTTGCAATCGCGCCTAGCGGCACCCCTTGTGACCAACCAAGTTGAAATATCGCCATTGAATACAGCTATATTGGATAGCGGTGTACTGGATCAGTGCCAGCAATGGCGGGTCTCGCCAATGGCGTGGTCTTGTCTAGGTGGTGGTCGGTTATTTGATATGGCTAATGATGTCGCACAACGCACATTGCCTGTGTTGCAACAAGTGGCAGAAGAAACCGGTGCGCAATCGGTGGATGAGGTGCTATATGCCTGGGTATTGGCGTTGCCCTGTCGCGCTACCCCTATTGTGGGAAGCGGTAAAATTGAGCGGGTTCAATCGGCGGTAAACGCCTTAAATATATCGTTGACGCGTGAACAATGGGCACGCATCTGGGTGGCGGCCAAAGGGCATGGGCTGCCTTAAGAAGGTTTACGCACCATGCGTTCAAAGATATCGAGGTGCATGAGGCCGGTGTTATTCCATGCGAATTGATCGGCCCACACAATGCCTTTTTGGCGCATGCTGTGCCTTGATTCTGGACTATCAATAAGGATTTCTAGAGCGGCCTGAATGCTTTTCAAACTGTAGGGATCAACCATCAAGGCGACGTCGCCAGCGACTTCAGCACAGCCTGAACTATTGGATGTCACGACCGGGCAGCCACAGGCCATGGCCGTGATGATGGGCATGGCGAACGTCTCGACAAGAGATGGAAAGACAAATCCCATCGCCCCTTGGTATTGCGCTACAAGTGCTTCTTGGTTCTGCGGCGCGTCAATAACTTCAATCTTGGCATCGTCAATCTTTCGTCTTGCATTGGGCACAATTAGTCGAAGCATGGGTTTGTTAGGGCGCTCAATCGCCCGATAGGCCTCAATTAAACGATCGACATTTTTCAGTGGTTCATCATTTGAGATATGAAGCAGATAGGGGTTCTTGCGATCTTCACCCTCACAGGATGGTTTACATATCGTGTGGTCAACACCTTGATGGATGACTTCAATGTGTCGCGCGGTAAGTTTGGCTAGGTCAGTGATCTGATGACGAGCATACTCAGACACAGTGATGAGTGTGTGATAGGCCTTGAACGTTTGCCAGAAACGCCGCCGTTGCCACCTGGCTTTAATCGTACAGATTAGGCTGATCAAACTTTTCGCGTACGACCTAGGAGGCAGTGCAAATAGGTTGGCGCTGTGTAGGGTGATACAGATTTTTTCCGCGTGCGCTTCCAGCCATTCTCTGTTGCATTTGGCTGTGCCAATAAAAGGTGCCTGCGCCTCAGCACACGTGGCGTCCCAGTAGATATCAGCATCCTCTGGTAGGGGCGAATGCTCATTTAACAAATGGACATGAATATTTTGATGTAGAAGATAGCTGTGAATACGCCTTGAATATTCTTGAAGTTCAGCACTGGCGTTGAGTGGGCAATAGATTGCAATTTTCAAAATAAGGGCCCTTCTAAATGCATGCTCTTTTGATACTAGTGCAAAAAGAAGGTTGTGTCTTAGGTAAGTATTTCAAGCAGCGCTTTATAAGCCATTAAAACACCAATTAGCGCAATACAACTCCCGCTAAAGAGCATGATGCGGTGCATGGCGCGACCATCTTTAAAGAGTGTTTTGAGAAACTGACCGCTACTGGCATACATGAGTAGGCTGGCAAACTCGATGAGCACCACAATGAGTAAATAACCTGTCATTTGAGGCACAAGTGGGAGAGAGCTGTCGATAAAAGGCGGCATTAACGCTACAAAAAAAGCCCATCCTTTGGGGTTGGAGGTAGCGGTGACAAATCCTTGTGTGATGAGCTGCTTGGCACTTAGCCAACGTTGTTGCTGTGAAGCTAGATGGAGCGTGGCGTGGCTTCGCATCATGCCAACGCCGATATAGCACAGGTAACCCGCGCCAAATAAGGCCACAAGATTAAATGCAGTGGGTGACGCCAATAACAAGCTGGCTGCGCCGGCCACAGACAAGATAGCTACTGTGGCGACACCCGTCAGTTCACCGAGCATCATCCATAACGTACGTTTAACACCAATACTCATTCCCAGCGTTAATGATAGCGTCATGCACATGCCCGGCGTTATAGAGGCCAAGCCAAAGGCGGGTATAAATAACGCCAGTAACTCGAGGTTGAGCATGTTGTGCCTACAGCGGGCGCACTAAATTACTAAGATTTTTATTCTGTTTTGCTGCCTTACGGTAGATAAGAATAACGTGCCCCGTGGCCTGTACTAGCTCTGCGCCATGCTCATCACAAATGGTGTTGGTTAGCACTGATTTATCTTCGCGATCGTCACAGATCAGCTTAATTTTGATCAGTTCGTGATCATTCAGCGCGCGTTCAATTTCGTCATTAATGTTGTCTGTGATACCTTTTCCCGCCACAGTAATGATGGGATTCAATTTGTGGCCGATACTGCGCAAGGATTTCTTTTGATCTGTGCTCAAGGTCATGTCGTAAAAAGTCTCAGTTGTACGATAAAATAGCTATTTTACGCGAACTCATCGACAACTCGTAGCGCTATCGGAGATATTTTGTGAAGCGAAGCAAAAGCAGTGGCGCTTGGATGCGCGAACATTTTGATGATCACTATGTGAAACTGTCTCAAAAGCTAGGTTATCGTTCGCGCGCTAGTTTTAAACTGCTTGAGGTCCAAGAGAAGGATCGGCTGATTAAGCCGGGCATGACGATCATCGATTTGGGTGCAGCCCCTGGAGGTTGGACTCAGGTAGCGGTGGAGTTGGTAGGTGATCATGGCCGAGTTATTGCGTCTGATATCCTTCCCATGGATCCCGTGCCAGGGGTGGATTTCGTGCAAGGGGATTTTACCGAGGAGGCTGTGCTCGATCAGATCCTTAATTTAATGGGTGGCGCACAGGCAGACCTTGTAATTTCGGATATGGCCCCCAATATGAGTGGAATGACCGACGTAGATCAGCCCAGAGCCATGTATTTAGTTGAGTTGGCTCTTGATTTGGCGCGTCAAACGCTTAAGCCCGGCGGGGCTTTTGTAGCCAAAGTATTTCAGGGCGAAGGTTTTGAGGAATACATTCAAGACATGCGTAGCAGTTTTGCAAGAGTGGTGACGCGAAAGCCGAAGGCGTCTCGTCCCCGTTCTAAAGAGGTTTATCAGGTTGGTACAGGCTTTAAACGCTAAACTGGTATAAACTGACAGGGATTAATTTTTGTAACAGTAGTTGCAACGAACAGTGAGGGTAGTTGCTTGAACGATATGGTGAAGAACTTAGTGTTGTGGTTGGTGATTGCCGCAGTGCTGATGTCCGTGTTTCAAAACTTTAATGTCCAGCCAAATATGGAAAATTTGGATTACTCTCGCTTTGTGCAGGAGGTCCAGCAGGGGCAGGTGCGCAAAGTGGTGATTGACGGCCTCAATATCTACGGTGAGCGCTCATCAGGGCAGCCATTTAAAACGGTTCGACCCAATGTCGTGGATACCGGTTTAATGGGCGACCTGTTAGATAATCGCGTGATTGTTGAAGGACGAGAACCTGAGAAACAGAGTATTTGGACACAACTGTTGATCGCGAGCTTCCCAATCCTGTTATTTGTTGCTGTATTCATGTTTTTTATGCGCCAGATGCAGGGCGGTGGCGGTGGTCGTGGCGGCCCAATGAGTTTTGGTAAAAGCAAAGCGCGATTGATGGGTGAAGACCAAATCAAAACCACGTTTGCGGATGTGGCGGGCGTTGATGAAGCCAAAGAAGATGTCCAGGAGTTAGTGGAGTTTTTGCGCGATCCAGGAAAATTCCAGCGTCTTGGGGGGCGCATTCCACGTGGTGTTTTGATGGTAGGTCAGCCTGGTACCGGTAAAACATTGTTGGCAAAAGCGATTGCCGGCGAAGCCAAAGTACCGTTTTTCTCGATCTCAGGCTCGGATTTCGTTGAAATGTTTGTCGGGGTGGGCGCCTCGCGTGTTCGCGACATGTTCGAACAAGCTAAGAAACAAGCGCCTTGTATTATTTTCATTGATGAGATCGACGCCGTTGGCCGCCATCGTGGTGCTGGGTTAGGCGGTGGTCACGATGAGCGTGAGCAAACGCTCAACCAGTTGCTGGTAGAAATGGATGGTTTTGAGGGTAATGATGGTGTCATCGTCATTGCGGCGACCAACCGACCCGATGTACTGGATCCAGCATTATTACGCCCCGGTCGTTTCGATCGTCAAGTTGTGGTTGGTCTTCCTGACATTCGTGGACGCGAGCAAATCCTAAAAGTTCACATGCGCAAGGTACCGGTCGCTGATGATGTTAACGCGGCGGTGATTGCACGTGGAACGCCCGGATTTTCAGGGGCAGATTTGGCTAACTTAGTGAACGAGGCCTCATTGTTTGCTGCGCGTGCCAACAAGCGCCTTGTTAATATGGAAATGTTTGAGTTGGCGAAAGACAAAATCATGATGGGCGCTGAGCGCAAGTCAATGGTGATGTCTGACGCAGAGAAACTTAATACGGCATACCATGAAGCGGGGCACGCTATTGTTGGTCGCATCGTGCCTGAGCACGATCCCGTGTATAAGGTCAGTATTATTCCGCGCGGGCGTGCGTTGGGTATTACCATGTTCTTGCCTGAGGAAGATCGCTACAGTTTAAGTAAGCGTCGTATTCTGAGTATGATTTGCTCATTGTTTGGTGGGCGTATTGCAGAAGAGATGACCCTGGGTGCTGATGGTGTAACGACGGGTGCCTCAAACGATATTCAACGTGCAACCGAAATGGCCCGCAACATGGTCACTAAGTGGGGCTTGTCCGAAAAGTTAGGGCCTTTAATGTATGACGAAGGCACCGAAGAGGTCTTTTTAGGCAAATCTGCAGCGGGAACGGCAAATCATGTTTCGGGTAATACTCGAAATGAGATTGACTCAGAAGTCCGCCGTATCATCGACGAGTGTTACACCAAGGCCTCTCAGATTTTGCAAGAAAACCGCGACAAGCTTGATCTTATGGCCGAGGCGTTAATGACGTACGAGACCATTGATGCCGATCAAATTGACGACATAATGTTGGGTAAAAAGCCGCGTAAGCCTGCAGGTTGGGATGATCATCACAAACCCGGCGGTCACTCTGCTGAGAGCACTGACTCTGAGAAGGAAGAGGCCAAGTCACCAGATAGCTCCGTGGGTGGTCCTGCAAGCGAGCATTAAACATGGCGTCTCAAAATACCACGCCCTTCACTCTACAGTGTGGGGCGCGGCAGTTAGTTCTAGATAAACCACTGATTATGGGCGTGTTAAATATCACGCCCGACTCATTTTCTGACGGTGGAAAACTGTTTGACAGCCGCGGCGCAAAAATAGAGACGGTGTTGCGTACCGCGGAACAGATGCTTCGTGATGGTGCCTCGATCCTGGATGTGGGTGGTGAATCTACACGCCCCGGCGCGGCAGTAGTCACTGAGCAAGAGGAATTAGATCGAGTGATTCCTGTGGTTGAGGCATTATCCTCTCGACTTGACGCGGTTGTTTCGGTCGATACTTCAACACCTTCAGTAATGTCTCATGCTGCCGCAGTAGGAGCAGGACTCATCAATGATGTGCGAGGGCTTGAGCGCGACGGTGCGCTCCAAGCAGCCGCAAATACGGGGTTGCCTATATGCCTAATGCATATGCAAGGCACGCCCCAAACCATGCAAAAAAATCCTGATTACAGCGATGTGGTTGACGAGGTCATTGAATACCTCGCTGATCGCGTGGCAGCCTGTGAGGCCTTAGGTATAGACCGAGCTAGGCTGATCGTTGACCCCGGGTTTGGGTTTGGCAAAACGGTAGAACACAATCTACGCTTATTAGCAGATCTGCCTCTTTTTACAAGATTGTCACTCCCTGTCTTGGTAGGATTGTCGCGCAAATCTCTTTTAGACAAAATAACCGGCCGATCTGTCCATGAACGCTTGGCAGGTAGCATTACTTTGGCGGCGTTAGCTGCTGAACGGGGTGCGAATATAATACGCGTGCATGATGTGCGTGAAAGCAGTGATGCTCTCGCCGTTGTCCATGCCTTAAATAAGATTGTTACAGCAAAGGATTGATATATGTCTCGAAAGTATTTTGGCACCGACGGCATCCGTGGCCGTGTCGGCAGTGGTCCTATCACGCCTGAATTCGTCATGAAATTAGGTTGGGCGGCCGGCAAGGTGTTTGCTAAACAGGGCAGAAATAACATCATCATTGGTAAAGATACGCGTATTTCAGGCTATATGTTTGAATCGGCGTTGGAAGCTGGCATTGTGGCGGCAGGTGTTAATGTCACGATGATTGGCCC